>PMHI01000252.1:9249-27064 GCA_003156615.1 Acidobacteriaceae bacterium
AAAACATCGGACACCCATCCCCAAATCTAGGTTTGCCGCTTACCATAACTCGTAGAAATAGGCTGCGGGTGGGGCGAACCGCTGCCACAGCCGGAGGACTGAGGAGCAAGGAAAATTCAACTACCGTCCTTTTACTGACCACTGGCAACTGGCCCCTGTTCGCTATAATTAATACATCTATGTTTGGGACTCCACTCCAAGACGCGCTTCGTGCGCAACCCGGCAACGAAGCCCAACCCCTCGCGTTGGCCGAGTACCGCGGAGCCACGACGACAGCCCGCTTTAGCGATCCCCAGGTGGAGTTCGCGGCCCTGCTTGGCGGTTGTGGAGTCTATGACCTGGGCTTCCGCGCCCGGATTTCGCTCACCGGCGGCGATCGCGTGCGCTGGCTGAACGGCATGGTTACGAACAACATTCGCGATCTTGCGGTGGGCCGCGGCCTGTATGCTTTCCTGCTTAGCCCGCAGGGCCGCATCCTCGGCGACATGTTCGTCTACAACCCGGGCGAGGCGCTCATCGTCGAAACCGACCGCAGCCAGGTGGAGAAAATCGTCGCCACTTTCGAACATTACATCATCATGGACGACGTGGAACTGATGAATGACAGCGAGAAGCAGACCGCCATCGGCTTGGCCGGACCTAAGGCGAGCGCCATCTTAAAAAAGGCTGGAATTGAGGTTCCAAATCTGCAGCCCTTGCAGATGATCACGCCGCAATGCAACTGCGCATGCGAATGCGTGGCGTGCACGGTTGTGCGCGGGGAAGATGCGCAGCGGGAATCTTACGAAGTCTGGCTCGCACCTAAGGACGTTTACAAAACATGGCAGGCGCTGCTCGCCGCTGGGGGAATCCCTGTGGGCAGCGAAGCGTTGGAGATGCAGCGTATCGTGACCGGCATCCCGCGGTATGGAGTTGATATTCGCGAGCGCGACCTGCCCCAGGAAACCGAGCAGATGCGCGCCCTTAACTTCAACAAGGGCTGCTACGTTGGACAAGAGATTGTGGAGCGCATTCGTTCGCGCGGCAACGTGCATCGCAAATTTACCAATTTTGTGGTGGAAGGCGCGGCGGCAATCGCCGCGGGGGATAAGATCGTCTTTGGAAAGCCCGGAGAAGGCGAAAAAGACGTGGGAGAAATCACTAGCGTGGCGACGCTGCGCGCACTGTCGGGCGAACAGACGGTTGCCCTGGGATACATTCGGCGCGAGGTGGGAGTGACGGGACGCGAGGTAACGATCAGAAACATCAAGGCTACCGTCGTTCCGTTTCCAATCGAGAGTGTTGCACTGGTTTGAGAATTGTTGATGGCAGATACCTGATTGCTGATTTGGAATCCTCGGGGTGTTCACCAGCGCGCGTAGGAGGAGTTTAATCAGCAGTCAACAATCACAAGCCAACCAATCCATTCAAAGTTCCTACGAAGTACGCAAAGAAAGCTAAAGGACACGACTTATGGCTGATAAGAAACAGGAATCAGGTTTTACTGTAACCGACCGTCGCTTGTTCACGGAGGACGGAGAATTGCGCAAAGATACTCGCGAGGAAGTAGAGCCGCGGAAGGCGGCGACGCCTCCCGGTCCGGTTCCAACCTCAGGTCAGACCGCGGCCAAGGAAACCGCACCCGCTGACAACTCTGCGGCAACGTTTCCCGCAGAAGGAAACGATGCTGTGGGGGAAAGCATGCCCCCGGCCCCTACCGCGGCCGAGCAACAGGCGCAGGCTGATGCTTACCGGGAATCCTCTCAGGAACTGGACTCGCGCGTGGGGCCCGGCGGCCGCTCCAGCAAAGAGTTTGAGATGACCTTCGAGCGCTTCCTGGCGTCTTTGTACATGACGTCAATGCTGCAGTTGGGATTGATGCACGAGCAGGGCGGGCAGCCTCGCCTTGACATCATCGGCGCGCGCCAGACCATCGACACGCTCGCGCTGCTGGTGGAAAAAACCAAGGGCAACCTGACTCCGACGGAAGAGGCCTTTCTGCAGAACAGCCTCTACGAAGTGCGCATGGCCTATGTGGAAGTAACCAACGCGCTGTCGCGTCCGCCACAGCCCGGAACCGCCACTGGAACCAGCGGACGATGACGGTCGCACCTAAACATCACAGCATGAAGGTTAGCGCATGAAAGCCAGGCTGACGGTGCTGGGCAGCGGCACGTCGATGGGCGTGCCTACGCTCGGTTGCGACTGCGCGGTTTGCCATTCGAAAGACCCGCACGACCGGCGCACCCGTCCCTCGGTGATGATTGAATACGCTGGCAAGGTTGTCCTCATCGATACCGCGCCTGACTTTTACGCGCAGGCCGTCCGCGAGGGGATTACTCGTGTGGATGCAGTTTTTTACACGCACACGCACGCCGACCACATCCTGGGAATCGACGATCTGCGCCCGCTCAGTTACCGTCACAAGCCCGCAAAGTTGCCACTCTACGCGCGCCCAGACGCGGCGGCCTTTCTGCGCAAGATGTTCAGCTACATCTTCGATGCCGATTACAAATACGGCGGCTTGCCACAACTCGAGTTGCGCCCGATCGACGGTCCAGTGGAGCTTTTTGGGGCGCACTTCGAGCCGGTGTGGCTGCTCCATGGCGATGCTGAGATCTATGGCTTCCGCTTTGGGACTGCGGCGTATCTCACCGATCACAGCGAAATACCGGTGACGTCGTTTCGTCAGTTGGAAGGGCTGGACATTCTTTTTCTGGACGCGCTCCGGCACAAGCCGCATCCCACGCACTCTACGGTGGAGAATTCCCTGCGCATCGTGGAGCGGGTGAAGGCGAAGCGGGCGTTCTTTACGCATATTTGCCACGACTTGGCGCATGAGGCGACCAACGCCACCCTGCCGCCGCATGTGCGGCTCGCTTATGACGGAATGAAACTCGACTTTGAGATTTGAGTCCCGAGTTGGCGGAGCGGTTGAGGGTCGATTGCTGATGGAAGAGCCAACAGATTAGGCTTGGTTCCCATCAACCATCGATTTCCCCGAAGATCCCATGCAGGTTTTTCACAAACTCGAAGAGATTCCAGCGGGATTTGGGCCGTCGCTGGTGAGCGTGGGTAACTTTGACGGAGTTCACCGGGCGCACGCGCATGTGCTGGGCGAGATCGTGCGGCGGGCCCGGCAGGGCGGGGCCCAAGCGGTGGCCGTGACCTTTGAGCCGCATCCGGCGCGCATCCTGCGCCCGGACTCGGGACTGAAACTGCTCACTCCAGGGCTGGAAAAACTTCGTTTGCTCGAAGCTACGGGCATTGATGCATTGCTGATGCTGCCCTTTGGGCGTGATCTTTCGCTGATGACGCCGCGTCAGTTCGCCGAGCGCATCCTGAAGAAGAAACTGCACGCGCGGGAAGTGCATGAAGGCTACAACTTCCGCTTTGGGCACAAGGCTGCGGGCGACGTGACCCTGCTGGCGCAATTCGGGGAGGAGATGGGCTTCGAAGTGAAGGTTTACTCGGAAGAGAAATTGCGTGGCGAACCCGTCTCCAGCAGTCATATCCGGAAGTTGATCGGCGAGGGGCGGGTAAGCCGGGCGCGGCATCTGCTGGCGCGTCCGTTCAGCATTCTGGGCACGCCGGGACGCGGGCGCGGCCTAGGATCGAAGTACACCGTTCCCACCATCAATCTGGCGCGCTATGAAGAACTTGTGCCCAAGGACGGCGTCTATATCACCTGGACGCGCGTCGGTGCCGAGCGTTTTGATTCCGTCACGAATGTGGGTAATCGTCCGACGTTCGGAGCAGATTCGTTCGCCATTGAGACCCACCTGCTGAATTTTCATCCCATTGAACTGACGCCGGAGAGCGAAGTCGAGATTTGTTTTCTCGAACGGGTACGCGAGGAGATCAAGTTTCCGTCGGTGGAGGCGTTGCGCGAGCAGATCGCACGCGACGTGCAGAAGGCGCGGAGGTATTTTCATTTGCTGCGCCTCAAAACTCCCGCACCGTCCGGTCCCAGCTAATGCGGCAGGTAGCCTGCTTCCATGGGCAGTTTACCGTCCACGCGCACGACGTTGACGGTGCCATCGACGGAGCGGACATCCACGAAGCCCACTGCGCCGGAGGTGGATTGGACAATCTTGAGTACATCCGCGTCCGAGTCCGCAACCATGATGGAATCCTTGTGAGCGGCGATCAGGGACTTCCAGTCGCCGGGACTCATCTTCATCAAGCGCTCCAACGTTTCTGTTTCGCCCGCGGAGTCCTTGTGCAGAACCAGGACAACGGCCTTGCCGTCGGGCCACTTCTTGATCTCCGAGCGGAAGATTTTAGATAGGTGGANNAAGAAGCGTTGCAACCCGCTGAAATCTCATAAGCACATCCAGTTTCTGAGCATTGTTAACTGAAGGGTACACGACGAGGCTAACCGAGAATCGCGGCCCGCGAAGTCAGAACATTGTAAAACGAAGGCCGGTACCAAGATAGGAAAGAATCCGGCGTGGCTGCGGAAATGGGAATTGCAGTGCTGAAATCGGAAATTGACAATTCCTGGGCGCGCCGTACAATCCCGCCTGCATGACGATTGGCCCGATCCAACTCATCCGGCAGGCCTCGCCGGGGCAGCGGCGTACGCTGCTGGCGGCGGCACTTGGGTGGGCGCTCGATGCCTTCGACGCCATGCTCTACGCGCTGGTTCTGGCGCTGTTGATGCGCGATCTGGGCATGAGCAAGACGACGGCAGGGCTACTCGGCACTTTGACCCTGCTGGCTTCTGGCATGGGCGGGATTCTGTTTGGTTTTCTTGCCGACCGCATCGGGCGCAAGCGGGCTCTGATGGCGAGCATCCTCACCTATTCGGTGTGCTCATTCGCGTCGGGCCTGGCCACCAGCATTGCGATGCTGGCGGCGGCGCGCTTCGTGCTGGGCCTGGGCATGGGCGGCGAATGGAACACGGGCGCGACGTTGGTAGCCGAGAGCTGGCCGACCGAGTTCCGCGCCAAGGCACTTTCGATCGTGCAGAGTTCGTGGGCTTTCGGCTTCGCCGCCGCAGCGCTGGTGGCGGGGCCGATGGCGCGCTACTTCGGCTGGCGCGCCGTGTTCTTCGTCGGAATTCTGCCGGCTCTGCTGACGTTGTGGATTCGGCGGGGCGTGCCGGAATCTGCCATGTGGAAAGAGCGGGCGTCCCTGGGACAACCCAACGCCATTGCCAGTCTGGGCGATGCCGGCAGCGACCTGAACCGTTACGTTCCTCTGACTCGATATAGTAGTTTTCGGGTGATCTTTCGGCCGCCTTATGTGCGACATACGTTCGCACTGCTGCTATTTAACTTCTGCAGCATGTTTGCCTGGTGGGGACTGTTTACCTGGATGCCGCCTTACTTATCGCTTCCGCTGTCGCAAGGCGGGCGCGGTTTTGGGGTGATGGGAACGACCACACTGCTGGTAGTGCTGAACCTGTTTGGAATGTTTCCCGGATATGCGAGTTTTGGCTGGGTGGCGGATCATCTTGGAAGACGCAAATCCTTCTTACTCTACAGTTTAACGGCAGCACTCCTGGTTCCCCTTTATGCTGCGGCGCGCTCTCCGGGTGTGCTGATGGGATTGGGGACTCTGGTGGCGTTCTTCGGAACCGGGCTGTTCTCCGGTTCGGCGATCATGGGCAGCGAGATTTTCCCAACCAGCGTGCGGGCGCGTGCGCTGGGATTCACTTACAACGGCGCGCGGACGATGAGCTCGGTCGCGCCGCTGGTGATTGGGCGAGTGGGACAGATGAAAGGTCTGGGCTGGGCGTTTTATCTGTGTGCGGCTGGCTATCTGATGGCCGCGCTGCTGACGACGCAATTGCCAGAGACGCGGGGAAAACGGCTGGAGTGACGGCGGTTGGCAGCAGTCGCCCCAGCAGCCGATCAGAAGCCAGTCTCCGCACTGGCGTTCCGAATACCGGGGAACACTTCCGAATCTACTCGATCGGTTCCACGACGACGGCTTCGTTTTCCCGGTTTGCAGCCGAGGGGCGCTGCACGATCACGATGGCCGCGAGCACCAAGATAATTCCCAGGGACTGCATCGGGCGCAGCACTTCCCCTAACAGCCAAGCGGCGAGAACGATGGAGAACACCGGCTCCANNGAGAAAACGAACAGGAACAGCCACTGCACCGGTGCGTAGTGGGCGGCAACGATTTTCCAGGGAGGGTTGACGACCAGCCAGAAGGCAGCGGCCGCGGCAAGCGTCCAGACGAGCACGCGCCAGCGGTCGTGACGGGCCAGGATGCGGTGTCCGCCGACGTTGTAAAAGGCGAAGGAAAACGAGGCCAGCAGCGCGGCAATTAGGCCATAAGAATCGAGGCGAAGGGCCCGTCCGTGATTTGATGTTCCGACGATGCCAATTACCAGCGCAATGCCAGTAACCGCCAGCGCCACGGCAACCACTTTTTGCAGAGAAAGCTTTTGCTGGCCGCAAACCACCACATAGAACAGGACCCAGACCGGAGCTGTGTATTGCACGATGATGGCGGTGGCGACGTTCGTTCTTTGGATGGCAACGTAATAGAAGTAATTCGAGACGGCGACTCCGAGCGTACCCAGAAGGAAGCAGTATGCGAGGTCGCGTGCGGGAAGCTTGATCCGCTGCCAGCCTTGTGAAGCAACCAGGAGAGGAAGCAGTACGAGCAGAGAGAATGTAGTGCGGGTCTGCGAAAGGATGAGCGGATCGATGGGACGTATCGCGGCGGCGCTCAACGGCAGCTTGCCGGTAAAAATGGCGCGGCCCAGCGCGGCGGAGACTCCCCACAGAAACGCCGCCGAGGCGATGAAGAAATAGCCGCGCAGAGGATGGGGGCGCGAACTTTGGTGATTTGTGTTTGCGATATTGACCCCTCGCGAATGGTTTCGATGATCAGGCAACGGCGAGGAACCGGTCAAGGCGCTCGGGATCGAAGCCTTCGATCGCTTCGGCGCCGGCGGGGGCGAGAATAATAAGGGTCGGGCGGTGCGGCAGTGGTACGTTTCAAGCAATTCGGCGCCAGCGGCGGGGTCGCGGCTCAGGTTGCGCTCTCCGAATGCGCTGCCCTAGGCTTCCCAAAATGTCTTCCTCACTTCGCAGTGGAGGCAACCGGACTGAATGAAGAGGAGAGTTCGGCCAGCCACCAGTTTTGCGTCAGTCTTTCGATTTCGCGTTGAAAAGGGCCAGCAGATTCGCCAGGGCAATCCCCAAGCACATACCGATGGCGACCAGCGTCAGGATCTGTACCGTTCTAGTGTGATCCGAACCGTTGGACCGCAGGAAAACGGAAAAGCTCACAGCGGCGATGAACAGGGGAAAGAGAACGAAACGCTTCTTCATTCGCGACCTCGATTGGGCGCCACCCATTTCAGTTTGAGCCTAGGCATCCGCGGACTCGATCTTGGGCGTGATTTTCGCGGTCTTGCCGAGCATGGCCGAGACGCAACAGCACTTTTCCGTCGAGAGGCGAACCGCGTCCTCGGCCGCCTTACCTACGAAGAACTTGGGGTCAAATCAAGGACCAGGTGCCGTGGGACGCTTGGTTCTAAGCATCCAGATATTCGATCTCAGTCGTGATCTTCGCGGTTTTAGCTAGCATGGCAGAGACCGAACAGTATTTTTCTTTCGAGAGGCGGATTGCGTCCTCGACCGCCTTGCGAGACACTTTACCACCGACGCGATAGATCAGCTTAATTTGTGTGTAGACGGAGGGCGGGTCAGGGGCGCGCTCGGCTTGGGCACGGACCTCGAGACTGGTGAACGGTTCGCGCTTCTTCTCTAGGACTGAGGCGACGTCGAAGCCGGTACAGCCGCAAAGCCCGATGAGAACCAGTTCCATGGGACTGTTCCCTGCCGCCTTGTCGCCATCCACGATGATCGAGTGACCGCTGTCGGCGATGCCATTGAACCGTCGCTTCTCGATCCAGGTAGCACGAGCTTCAGTCATAAGGGTCCCTTCTTCTTAATGCTGGGTTCCCCTCAAGACTCACGAGTGTAGTCTCCATGCGGGAACCAGCGAATCGTAATGGCTCAGTGAGCTTAACAAGATCTGGAACACAATTCAGACCGGCCAGATTGCGACATAGGCTGCGAGCATCCCCCGCAAGCTTCCTTAGAACCTACCACAGGAGTAAGAAATCCAGAGGAATCGGTGCGGCCACGACTGCCCATGGAGATGCGCCTCGTCACTCGCTTGAGTCTCGGTCCCACCTTGAGTTCTATCTCCGGTTGTCGGTGCTGGGTTCGGGATGAATCAGCACTCGGAACAACTCGGGCGCGGCCTGTTTGAATTTGAGTTCGAGTTCGGTCTGGATGTCGTGGACGCGGGCCAGCGAAAGATCGTCGGAGAGCGTGCAATGGCAGGAAACGTACAGGCGTCCGCGAACCAACTTGATGATGAACTCGTGCACATCGAGGATTTCTGGAAACTGCGCGGCTGCCGACTTCAGCCGCCGTTCGAGGTCGGCGTCGCGGAGCAACTCGTCGCCGGGCTCGATGGTGGCGGGCTCGCTTTCGATGTGCGTGAGAATGTCGGCGATCTCGGGTACATCGTGACGCATGTCGGCTTCCAGTTCGGTGACTTGATCGTGGGCGCTCTTGAGGGTCTTGCGTTCATCGAGTTCGACGTGCTGCTCGACATGGAGTTGGCCATGGAGATCCTGCACGCTGATGTCGTGGACGTTGAGGTTGTGGCGAGTGGCGACGGCACGAATGCGGTCGAAGATGTTTTCCGAACGCTGGGCGCGCGGCAGGGGCTGAACGGTGACATCGGCGTCGGGAAGGATGTAATGGACTGCTTCGGTTACGGCTTCGACTAACTGCTCCGAGCGCTGGAAGGTGACGGTGCGGGCAAAGCCAACCGCGAGATCGGCGAAATAACGGTTGCCGGCGCGCCGGATGCGTACCCGCCCGATTTCGAGCACGCCTTCGACGCGCGAGACGGCATCGATGATCTGAGCGCGGACGCCAGCGGGGGCGGCGTCGAGCAGAGCATCGGTGGTGCGTCGCGCCAGGCGCCAGCTCACGGAAACGATGACGCCGCCGACGAACAGGGCGGCGATGGGATCGGCCAGGCGAAGCCAATCGAGCCGATAGATGCGGCCCAGCAGGATTAGCACAAGACCGACCAGCACTACACCTGCGGCCCAGACGTCGGTGGAAAAGTGCAGGGCGTCGGCTTCGAGAGCCTGGCTTTCATACTTGGTGGCGATGCGGCCGAGGGCGCGGGAACGCCACCAATCGACAGCCATCGAGATCAGCATCACGGCGAAGGCCCAGATGGAAGGCTCGACCTCGACGCGGCGGAAGAACAGACGCATGATCGCTTCGTAGATAACCCAGACGCAGGTCAGCAGAAGCAGGCCGGTTTCGACGAAAGCGGAGAAGTTCTCCACCTTGCCGTGGCCATATTGATGGTCAGCGTCGGCGGGCTTGTCGGAGACTCCGACGGAGAAATAGGTGAGCAGAGCCGCGATCAGATCGAGCGCGGAGTGGGCGGCTTCGGAGAGGATGCCGAGACTACCAGTCGTGACGCCGACAACTGTTTTTCCGGCGGTGACGAAGAGGGCGGCGATAACAGAATTTCCTGCGACGGCGCGCTTCTCGGCGCGCATGGCATTTGGCGAGTAAAGGGCCGGCGTCCCCGACATGATGGGATTATCGCCGGTAAGGCGCAATTGCGCCAACGGAAAGGCCCAGGCAGTGACGGAAGGGTTGCTCACCGTTGGAGACGCTGACGCAGATCGCGCTCAACAAGCATTGTCTGGAGGGTGTCGCGCTCCAAAACGCTGCTCAGGAGTTCCAGGACTTCCCGCCCTCGATCACCACCGACGAACTCTCTCGGGTCCATAACCGGAAAAATGTTGCTGAGACGATGAAGGACCCGTCCTTTTGCTCTGACGATTTCGCGACTAACGCGGGCTGGGTATGTGCCGTAGTCGGAGGACGGCCTGCGGTTCCGAGAAGAATTGTTGCGAGAGAATTACGGATGTCGGCGAGGATGGCATCGATTTTCTTGAGATCGCGAGCATGCGAATCGACGATGTCGTGCGTCATCAAACCTTCGGCTTTCACGCAGCAGACNNCCAATCCTTGGAGGAATCTTGTATGCGTAAGAGTTGGTTGGTGTGTGTGTTTTTGGGAACGCTGGCTTGGGGACAAGCGCAGCCGGCGGCCCCGGCTTCGACTCCGAAGGAGCCCGCGAAAGAGGCCGCCAAGCCAGAGGGGGCGCCGGCTGCGGAAGTGCCGATGAGTGCGCCTGTAATTACGATCAAGGGTGTTTCCTGCCCTGAGTTCATGAAGCCGGCGACTGCGCCGACAGCCGCCGCGGGAAAAACGGCTACGGCCACGGGAAAGACGGCTGCCGCCGCGAAGAAACCGACGGAGTGCCAGATCACGCGGGCGGAGTTCGAGAAGCTTACCAAGGTGGTGCAGCAAGGGCCGAATCCGCTGACTCCGCAACAAAAGCGCACATTTGCTGGCCAGCTTCCCCAGGCTATCGCCATGTCGGAAGCAGCGAAAAAGAAGGGCCTGGATAAGGGCCAAGATTTCCAGGAGACGATGAAGTTCGTGAAAATCCGGGTTCTGACGACGGAACTGCAGCGCAGTGTGCAGGAAGAGGCGGACAAAGTTCCGCCGCAGCAGATTGAGAAGTATTACAAGGAGAATCCCGAAGCGTTTGAGCAGTTCTCTCTGGACCGGCTGTTTATCCCACGTTACAAGCAGCCGTCGGCTGAGGAAAAGGAACAAGCGAAAGGGAAAGAGACGGAGAAACTGACCGAAGAAGAGCAGAAGGCCAAGGAGGCCGCGGACAAGGCGAAGCAGGAGAAAGGCGAAAAGGAGTTGAACGAGTTGGCCGAAAGCCTGCGGCAACGTGCAGTGGCAGGCGAGGATTTCACCAAGCTGCAGAAGGAAGCGTTTGAAGCCGCGGGCACAAAGGTAGAGAACCCGACGGTAAACCTGCCCAAAGTGAGGCGCACGGGACTGCCTCCGGCGCACGTTGCGGTGTTCGATCTGAAGGCGGGAGAAGTCTCACAAGTCATTAGCGACAATGGCGGCCACTACATCTACAAGGTGGTGAGCAAAGAAGTTCTCCCGCTGGACGACAAGATGACGGGTGAAATCCACACCAAGCTGAAGAGTGAGCGCTTGAAGGAAATGATGGACAAGTACACGAACTCGTTCCAGGCGACCACCAACGAGGCTTATTTTGGACCGGCACCAGCGCCAGGACAACAACAGCCAGGGCAACCGCGTATGCGTCCGCGTCCAGGGGCGCCGACACCGCCGCAAGCCCAGCCACAAGGTGCGGTACCACAAGCGCCGCCACCGGCTACCAACGCGCCAGCGCAGACTCCGGCCCCAACGACTCCTCCGTCCAAGCCGAACTAAACTAGGCCGAGGCTAAATGGAAAGCCCGAAACCTGTTGTCGTGGTCACTGGCATCGCGGGAAACCTGGGATCCCGCCTACTCCCGCTGCTGAGGGATTTCTCAGTGATTGGGGTGGACCTTAGTCCGCCCCAAACCGACGTTCCGCTGCGGTTCGAGCCCATGGATCTGGGCGAGGAGTCCTGCACGCGAGCCCTTTACGAGATGTTGCACGACACGCAACCGGTTGCGGTGGTTCATCTTGCGTTCGTGATCGATCCGGTGCGCACGGGCGTGCTCGATACCGAGCGTATGTGGCAGATCAACGTGGCCGGCACGGCGCGGGTGATAGAGGCCGTCACGGAGGCAAACCGCACGGCGGATTCCGGAGTCAGGCAATTCATCTTTCCCAGCAGCGTTTCTGCCTATGGACCCAGCCTGCCGGCGCCGGCAACGGAAGAGTCTGTGATGGCGGCCCACACGCTGCCCTACGCGATTCATAAGAAGCAATCGGACGAAGTGGTACAGCAGCGCGCGCCCGCCCTGCGCGGGTGCAGCGTGTACATTCTGCGTCCTCACATTTTTGCCGGGGCCAGCGTGGAGAATTACTTGTTGGGAGCGTTTCGGGGCACCCCCAACGGTAAAGGCCCGCAGGCGGAGAAAATGCGGAGCGAGGGCAAACGGCTGCCCTGCATGCTGCCCCGCGGGCAACAGTATCTCGACCACAAGATTCAGTTTGTGCACGTTGACGATATGGCGCGTCTGATCGCCCATATTCTGTACCGCGATCCGGAGTCGCAACGGCTCACCGTTCTGAACGTCGCCGGTCGCGGCGAGCCGCTTACGTTCGGCCGCTGCATTGAGATGGCACAAGCGAAACTGGTGCGGGTTCCCGCAAAATGGGCAATGCGGTTGGTGCTGCAATATCTATGGAAGCGGCAGATCTCGTCGATTCCGCCGGAGGCGCTACCCTACATGACCGGCGAATACATCATGAATACGGACCGGTTGCGGAGCTTTCTGGGCGGGGAGTATGAGAGTGTGATGCGCTACACCATCACCGAAGCGTTTGCCGACAGTTTTAAGACGACTGCAGCGGCGGACCAGAGCGCCACGTAGGTCTTCTTTTGCCCGCCGGTTCTCACTTCTTTCCGCGATACAACCCGGCAATACCGAAAGTGTAAGGGGTCCAACTGCCTTGGCGGAAGCCGGCGCTGCGCATGCGGGCCAGCATTTCCTGCGGCTCGGGAAAGCGTTCGACGGAATTGGGGAGATAGGCGTAGGGTCCGCGCACGCCGGAAAGCAGTGTGCCGACACGCGGCAGGATCTGCTTGAAGTAGAAGCGATAGAGGTGGCCGATGACGCCTTTGGGCTCGCTGAAGTCGAGGATGCCGCATTCGCCTCCGGGCCGCAAGACGCGCGCGATCTCGCGCAGGCCGGCGTCGTAGTCCGCAAGATTGCGGAAGCCAAAGGCTGAGGTCACGAGGTCGAAGTGCTGGTCGGGAAACGGAAGGCAGAGCGCGTCGGCTTCGATCCAGCGCGGCATTGCAAGGCCGCTCTGTGAGGGCTTGTCGAGCGACTTCAGCCGGGCCCGCTGCAGCATGGCATGAGAGAAGTCGGCGCCCCAAAGCTGCGGATTGCAATTCCCTGCCTGTTTGCGCAGGGCGAAGGTCATGTCCCCGGTGCCGCAGCAGAGATCCAGAATGCGGGAGTCCGGCCGGTCAAAGATTTGCGCGAACGAGCGCGCGGTGCGGCGCCACCACAGGCGGTCGATGTTGAACGACAAAAAGTGGTTGAGCAGATCGTAACGGGGAGCGATCGAGGTAAACATCTCGCGGACGGCGCGCGCCGCTGCGTCGGGATCGCGTGCGCCTTCGGGGGCGGCGCCGACTACGAGTTTGCGAGCAGTGGGCATGATTGCCGCGGCTGGAATTGGCGATTGTTGATGGCTGATTAAAAGCTCTCGACCTCAGGCCTATGGCTCTTCAATCGTCAATCAATCATGATCAACCAACAATTTCATTTTGCCCCATTCGCCGCGGACAGGCGGCGCAATTCCTCGACGGCACCGATTACGACGCTGTCGGGCACATCGGCGGCGATTTCGACCTTCCCGATTTCCCGGGGCAGCACGAAGTGCACCACGCCACCTTGCGTTTTCTTGTCGGTCTGCAGGCGCGCGAGAATCTTGCGCGCGCTCACTTTGAGCTCCGGCAGGCGGCCGAGACTGAACACGGCGTCGGCAATGCGGCCGGCGGTCACGCTGTCGGTGCGGCCCACCGTGAGGGCAATGTTGGTCGCGGCGATTAGGCCCCAGGCGACCGCCTCGCCGTGGAGCAGGCTGCGGTAGCCGGTTTCGGCCTCCAGCGCGTGTCCGATGGTGTGACCGAGGTTGAGCACGCGGCGCAGGCCCCCTTCGCGTTCGTCGGCGGAGACGACTTCAGCCTTCAACTTTACGGACTGGGCGATGAGACCTTCCAGTTCCACCGGATCGCGCTTCAGGATCAGCGCGTGCTTCTGTTCGAAGCGCAGAAAAAGATCGAGATCCCCGATGATGCCGCACTTCAGCGCTTCGTACAGGCCCGCCTTAAACTCGCGGTCGGAGAGCGTATGGAGAACTTCGGGATCAATGAGAACGGCCCGGGGATGATAGAACGCCCCGAGCAGGTTCTTCCCTGCCCCAAGATTCACCCCGGTCTTGCCGCCAACCGATGCATCCACCTGGGCGAGGACCGTGGTTGGAACCTGCACCAGTTCCACGCCGCGCATGTAAAGGGACGCGAGCAGTCCGGTGACGTCGCCGACCACTCCGCCGCCCAGAGCGATCAGAACCGCCTTGCGGTCGGCGCCCAGGCGAGCCAATCTTTCGGCCAGCATTTCAATCGTCTTCAGCTTCTTGGCAGTTTCCCCGTCAGGCATTTGGACTACTTGGGGCTTGAAGCCGGCAGAAGCCAGAGAGCGAATCAGCTTTGAACCCCAGCGGCGGCGCACTGGCGCAACGGTGACCACAAACACTTTGCCGGCTTGAGGCAGCAATTCGGCCAGCAAGGTTCCGGCCCGCGCCAGCGAGCCGTTCTCAATCCGGGCATGGTAAGGCCGCGGCGGGACATGGATAGTGACCTGCGCCATGGAATCCCATAATAGCCTATGGCTGCCGCGACTTTGATCGCACGGCCCCGGAAAGTGGTACTATTTGCCCGTTTATGAAAGGTCTTCCAGCCGAGACCGATTTCATCGTGATTGGCGCCGGGGTTGCGGGATTGCGGGCCGCGATCGAACTGGCGAGCGCGGGACGCGTGTTGCTTCTGGCTAAGAAAGAGGCAATGAGTTCCGGCGCGCAGTCTGTGCCAGACGGGATCACGCCCGCCCTCAGCGATGAAGATGAAGTGATTCTGCACTTGCAGGACACGCTGATCGCCGGCGACGGCCTGTGTCTTCTGCAGGCAGTGAAGATTCTGGTGGAAGAAGGGCCTGAGCGCATCGAGGAAGTGATCGCCTGGGGCAAGCAGTTGGCCCACCATGGGACCAAGCTGACATTTGAAGCCGAAGCCTCATATACCCATAGCCATATTCTGCGCGCCCCAGGCGATTCAACGGAAAGAGAAGTCCTGCGCGCTCTCCATGCCAAGGTGCGCACGCATAAGAACATTTCTGTGCTCGAGTTCGAATTTTCCACCGGGCTTCGAACCGATCTCAAAAGTGGAGACCAGCGCGTGACCGGGGTTTCGCTGATCAGCGAGAAGGGCTTGCCGGCAGAGGTGGCTTGTTCGGCGGTGTTGCTGGCCACGGGTGGTATGGGGCAACTCTATCGCAACACAACCAATCCCGAAGCCGCCACGGGAGACGGTGTGGCCATGGCCTTCCACGCGGGTGCAGAGGTCAGCGACATGGAATTCATTCAGTTTCATCCCACGGTGCTGTACGTGAAGAAAGCGCCACATTTTCTGCTTTCGGAAGCGCTGCGCAGGGAAGGCGCCTATCTGAGGAACATCGAGATGGATCGCTTCATGGGGAAATACCATCCTCTGGCGGAGCAAGCGCCGGCCGACGTAGTGGGGCGGGCCATCATGCATGAAATGGAAGTCAGCCGCGCCAAAGATCCCTTCGTGTATCTCGACCTTACACACCTGAATGCCGGCAGAATTCGGAAACGCTTTCCCCGTATCTCTGCGACGTGTATGAAGCACAACATTGACATTACGGAGGACGTGATTCCCGTTCGCCCCGGCGCGCACTTCTCGATAGGCGGGGTCCGCACCGATCTGAATGGCAAGACAAGTCTTGCTGGACTCTACGCCGCGGGCCAGGTAGCTGCGACCGGCGTGCATGGCGCCAACCGGCTGGCCAGCAATTCGCTGCTCGAGAGCCTGGTGTATGGAGCGCGCGCGGGAAAGGCCATGCGAGACGAACTGAATCACGGGCGCAGGCCTGAGACCGGAGAGAAGAAAACTGCGTCACAGAACGGGCCGGTGGACGCTGGAATCGAAGAGTTGATTGGCCAGATTCAGGGCGTCATGTGGAAGGACGCCGGCATTGTGCGCACGCGGGTTGGAATGCAGGAGGCAATCAAGACGCTGGAGGGGCTTTTCCCTAGAGTGGCGCACCCCCGCACGCGGCGCGCGTATGAGGCGGCAAACCTGCATATGGCCGGGCTGCTGGTGGTGCGTTCAGCGCTGGCGCGCGAGGAAAGTCGCGGCGCGCACTATCGCATTGACTATCCCGGCCACGAGGACAAGCGGTTTCTGAAGCACTCGGTGATCCAGGGTGAGAGCCTCAAGTTTGTGTGAGCGAGAAATTGCTGGTTGTTGATTTTTAATTGCTGATTCAAATGCCGCTGGAGGTTCCAGGTTTGTTCAGGCGTTCCACAATCGGCAATCGAGAGCTTGTTACTGCGACTTCGCGGGCAACGCTATCGAGGCCGCGATCGACACCAGCAACACTCCCCCCACGACGCCCAGCGTGACCAGCGTCGGGACCAGGAAATAATCCGCAGTGATCATCTTCAGCCCAACCAGGATCAGCACCATCGCCAGCCCGTAGTGAAGGAAGCGGAAAGCTTTCATCAGTCCGGAGACGGCGAAGTACATCGAACGCAGGCCGAGAATGGCGAATACATTCGAGGTATAAGCGATGAAGGCGTTGAGCGTCACGGCCAGAACCGCGGGGATGGAGTCGACGGCGAAAAGCAAATCCGTAGTTTCGATTACGGCCAGAACTACTAACAACGGCGTGGCATAGAGTCCGGGGTTGCCCTTCCATCCACGGACGAAGAAACGGTCACCCTGGAAGTCATCGGTCACCGGCATCCAGAGGCGCAGAACTTTCACTGCCGAGTTCGTCGCTGGATCGATTTGAGGTTCACCCGTCAACCCGAGCCGGACGCCGCTGTAAATCAGGAGCGCTCCAAGGACGGAGAGAATCCAGTGGAAGCGGTGGATCAAGCCGACACCGGCAAGAATTAAGAAGCCGCGCATGAGGAGCGCACCGAGAACTCCCCAAAACAACACCCTACGCTGGTGCTGCTCGGGGACGGAGAAAAAGCGGAAAATTATGAGGAAGAGAAAAAGNNATCCACATGGCGCTCCAGGCCAGAGCCTCGCGCGAGCGCACAACATGGCCACTGCGGTGAAAGACAAGCAGATCCAGCACCAGCATGCCCACCGCGAACAGGTTGAAGAGAATCCAGAAGTAGAGCAAGTCAGATCGCCAATTGTCGATTGCCGATTGCTAATTGGAGCCGTCGCAATGGGCTTAAATTGGCAATTGGAAATCGCAGATTGAAATTCAATTATTTCTGCCTTCCCAGGTTTCCGCTCTCCCAGGCATCCCACAGGCCAGAGTTCTTCAGCATTTCGTCGCTATGAGTCTCGCGCAGGCTCTGCTCAATCTGCGTCCGGGTGAAGCGTGGGCCGATCTTTTCCGGAAGATTGGCCAGGACGAAACTGAACTCCGCGGCCTCCGCGACGTTTTTCTTCAGTTGCACGAAGTCGACTTTGTCGTAGGTATCGGAGACGGCATGGTAGTTCTCCATGTAGTTCGCCTCCTCCTGATCGGCGACAAATGTGGGGACGCCTTCCAGCATGAAATCAAAATGGTCCGTACCCGATTCCATGTCGGTTTTCATTTCGGTCAGGCCAAATTGTTGCAACGGTGCGATGAGGCGTTTCGCGGCGTCGAGTACATCGTTGCGGCCGCCGTCAGCGAATCCCGTGGTCTTGCCAGTGCCTGAATCCCAGATAATGACGCCAGCCGCCTTGTCGAGTTCGGGCCGGTGCGCCCGGGAGTAGGCCCGGGAACCGAGCAAGCCTTCCTCCTCGCCGGAGAAGAGAATGAAACGGATGGAGCGGCGGGGTTTCAATCCAGCCGCTTTGATCGCTCGCAGCGCGTCCCCCACCAGCGCGGCGTTGCAGCCATTGTCGAGTGCGCCGGTGCCCAGTTCCCAGGAATCCAGATGCGCGCCGAGAATGACGAACTCTTCGGGCTTTTCGCTGCCCTTGATTTCCGCGATCAC
>PMHI01000252.1:27190-38691 GCA_003156615.1 Acidobacteriaceae bacterium
GGCGCGTTCGTATACTCGGCGAACAGATCGTCCCAGGTCTTGAGCACGACCGAATGGACCAGTACGATTTTGCCGGAAATGTCTCCGGCTTTTGCGAAGTCGGCGGAACTGCCACTGCCAACATCGACCACCGGCACATGCTTTACCGGAGCGAGCGCGGGTGCCCAAGCGATGGAAACACAGCGCACGCGGAACTCGACCTTGGGAATTTGCGTGAGCTTCGGATCAAGCGCGGTTCCCGTGGCGCTGACGGTCATCTCGGTCGCGCCCTCGGACCAGGAATACGGGATGGTGAACTCCTCGGTGTGGACGCTGTCGGCGCCGGCAGCCTTGAACATCTGTACGCCCCAGTCCACGGCACGCTGCATCGCGGGTGTGCCGGGCACGCGGCCACCGACTTCGTCGGTTAGGCGGCGGAGGTCGCTCTCGAGCGGGGAGGGTTCGAGGGCGGCCTGAATAATGCGGGCCGCGTCGTCGGTCTCAGAGGGAGGAATCGCGGCAAGGCAGATGGCGCTCAGGGTAAAGCATAGCCACAAGGCTTTCCGTTTTTGCATACCGCGTGCATTAGATATGAAACTCCGAAAAAGAGCAAAAGCTCATCGCACAGTGCACGGAGAAAGCCCGCTGAGATTACGGCGAATACCCACCCTGTCGATCGCGACTTCGCTTCCTCTTTTCACTTTTTCACTTCGGCGGCAGTGGGTCCATCTTGTTGAGAATGGCGACTGTTTCCAGCATGGTGCTGCCTACAATTTCGAGGCTCTTGGGACTGAGCTTATCGACGGTGTCCTGCGGAGTGTGCCAGAACACGTTATCGTAGCCGTAATCGAAGTCGATGAGATCGGCGGAGGGCACGCCTCGCTTCACGAAGGGAATGTGATCGTCTTCCATACCCGGGACAGTACGCGCGAAGAAATGCGATTGGTAGCCAAGGCGGGTGGCTGCCTCATAGACCACGTCTTCGAGCCAGGAGGTCGAATTCGTATCGCGATCGATGTTGAGATCGGCGTCTCCGATCATGTCGGCTAACAGGAAAGCCTTGATTTTTTTCAACGTTCCGTCAGCTGCCCATTTCTCTGCCAGGTGGCGGATACCGTAGAGGCTGTCGGCATCGCTCCAGGTCTTCATTGCTTCTTCGGCGTCGTCCCATACCAGCCAGACGCTGTAACCATCGCGCTTCTTGCCCCGCAGCTGGTTCGCAAACTCAAGCAGGAGCGCGCTCGAAGAGCCACCATCGTTGGCGCCGACGTATGTGGTTCCGCGCAGAGGATAGTTCGTGTCGTAATGGCTGGCGATCACGATGATGCCGTCTTTGGTTCCGGGAAACTTGGCGACGATGTTGTGGACGGGAAACTTGCCTTCGGGGGTGTCTGCGGTAAAGGTGTCGTTCTCCACCTCATCGCCTTTGAGATGGGCGAGGATGTAGTCTTCAACTTTCCTGTGATTTGCGCTCCCGATAGGCCGCGGGCCATTGGCCACGATCTCCTTCACGTATTGGAAGGCGCGAGTGGAATCGATTGCCGGGGGCGGACCGGTGTCGGGCGGAAGTGAAAGTTTGGGGGCAGTTGCGTCAGGGGGAGTGGTCGGCGCCTGAGTTGATGCTCCCGCCGCGCTGGCGTTCTTGTCGTGGTCGCAACCCACGAAACTGAGTGCGAACGAAAGCAAGACAATTGGAAGACAAACTATCTTCATCGATTCATAAACCTCGGAAGCAACCTTAGACTAGACCGTTTTTCCCGAGCGAGGACCAAAACACGCGTTTTCATCCCGAGCGAGCGAGGGATCTTGGTTCTTGCCTGCCCGACCGGTGCCGCCGCCAGCAAACACCCGGATCCCTCGTTTCGCGAGGGATGACAGCTTACGCCGCCTGTTTTTCTTTGCGCGACCGCCGCTGCTGAGGATGGACGAGCCAGGCGATACCAATGCTGACAGCGTACAGCGCAAGCATGGGGGCGGCAAAGATGCACATGCTCATAATGTCCGGAGTCGGCGTGACGATGGCCGCGACGATGAAAATGAGCAGAATTGCATAACGGAAATTCTTCCACATGAAGCCGGCGCTGACGATGCCCATTAACGCCAGAAAAAAGATAAGAATCGGCATTTCGAAAATCAAACCCATGCCAAGGATAATGCTGAGAAACAGCGAGGTATATTCGCCGATAGTGATCATCGGCTGGAACTGCCGGCCGAAATGAATGAGGAACTCGAGCGCTCGCGGGTAGACGACTCTGTAGCCGAAGTATCCGCCGGTCGTGAACAGCGCGATGGTTGAGACCATGAAAGGCACAGCGTAGCGCTTCTCGTTGCGGTAAAGCCCGGGAGAGATGAACATCCATACCTGATAGAGCACGAACGGCGAAGTAAGAAACAGGCCAGCCAGCCCGGCAATCTTCAAGTAAAGGTTGAAGGGTTCGGTGGGGTTCAGGTAGACCAGTTTCTCCGACACACCGTTGGCTTTCAGCGCCTCCATGATGGGCCGCTGCATGACGTCGTAGATGCGCTCCACCTTCCACCAGCAGGCGAAAAATCCCACCGCCACCGCCGCAATGGAGTAGACCAGGCGGCGGCGCAACTCCTCCAGGTGATCGAGAAAACCCATGGTTGGCATGGGGTCGCGCGTGGGCTCCTCGCCCGAACCCTCGGCTGCGGTCTCAAACATGGGGCTCCTGCGCGGTCGAGACGCTGGGCGGAACCACGGCCTCGACCGAGGGCATGGAATTCAATGACGCGGCTGGATTCGAATCGGCTGGGGCGGTCTGGGGTGTCGGAGTATCCAGGCCGACGGCTGACTCGAGCTGGTGCGGGGCGGGAT
Source organism: Acidobacteriaceae bacterium (assembly GCA_003156615.1). Next base: position 30,006 of record PMHI01000252.1, read on the forward strand.
CGCTTGCCTCTGGGCGCGAACCTAAGCTGGCCACGGTCCCTTGCGGCGCTGGGCTGGGCGGGAGGATCGTCTGAGAATTCTGAACCTCCAGGTGGGCGATCTCGGTCTCGATCTGTGACCTGAACTCGTTCGAGGCGCGCCGCAGTTCGGCGAGAAGTTTTCCAGCTTGACGAGCTATCTCCGGCAACTTCTTCGGCCCAAAGAGAATGAGCACCAGAAAGAACAGGAAGACCGTGTCAGAAAAACTCATGGCCTCATCATAGATGCGGGAGGGTAAATGCGGCAATCCGACGTGGCACGGCCGGCAGTCTCTCGGCGCTTCCCCGACCGCACCCCAGACCCTTAACCGTTAAAGAAGGGTTTCGGCAAACCGGGAACCCTCACCGCTCCCGGCCGCATCTTATGGGTAATGACTAGGTAATGACGGTGCCGGGCTGGTTACCAGCGGTGACCATAGCGGTTCGGGAACGTCTAATCTAGTGATATACTTCGTACATTCAGTACGGTAACCGGGGAAGCTGGACCACCCTCAACCGAAGGAAAACTCAGATGGCACGTAGTTCTCGCCGCTCGCTATTCCTGGTAGTTTTTTTCCTCCTTGCCTGCGGCTTTCTGGGAATTCTTTTCGCCCAGCGCACCGGCCAGCAGTCATCGCTCAGCGGCGACTCCGACGTCAAGGACAGTCTGAAACAATTCACCGACGTCTACGCGGTTATCGAGGAGAACTACGCCGAGCCCGTCAACCCGGACAAGGCCATCTATAACGGGGCCATCCCGGGCATGCTGCACGCGCTCGATCCGCACTCGAATTTCTTCGACCCCAAGTCCTACGCCCTGATGCGCGAGGACCAGCGCGGCAAGTACTACGGCGTGGGCATGACGGTGGGGCCGCGAAACAACAAAGTCATTGTTATCTTCCCCTTCACGGGCACACCCGCCTATAAGGCCGGGATTCATCCCGGCGACGTGATCATTGCGGTCGATGGCAAATCCACGGAGAACATGAGTACGCCCGACGTCGCCGATATGCTCAAGGGGCCAAAAGGGACGACAGTCCACATCAGCATCTCGCGCGAAGGCGTGGAGAAGCCGATGGAGTTCACGCTGGTGCGTGACGAAATTCCGCGCTACAGCGTAGACGTACACTTCCTGATCCGGCCGGGCATCGGCTACCTGCACGTGACCGGGTTCAACGAGACCACGGAAGAGGAAGTCTCGAAAGCTCTGGATGAGTTTGGCGATCTCAAGGGACTGATTCTTGATCTCCGGGGAAATCCCGGCGGCTTGCTGAGCGAAGGCGTGGGCGTGGCCGACAAGTTCCTGAAGAAAAACCAGCTCATCGTTTCTCACCATGGCCGTGCCTCGGCGGAGAAGCGCTACGTGGCGCAGCATGGCAATGGTGGCAAGGATTATCCTCTCGTGGTGCTGGTAAACCGGCTGACCGCGTCGGCGGCGGAGATTGTCTCCGGTGCCATTCAGGATCACGATCGCGGGCTCATCGTGGGTGAAGTCACGTTTGGCAAGGGTCTGGTTCAGACCGTGTATCCGCTGTCGGAAAACACCGGACTGGCCCTGACCACGGCGCACTACTACACGCCCAGCGGACGGTTGATTCAGCGCGACTACAGCAACATTTCNNCGCACGGTTTATGGCGGCGGCGGCATCACGCCCGATGTTGTGATCCCCCCGGTCAAGAGCAATCACTTTCAGGACACGCTGTTGCAGCACTACGCGTTCTTCAACTTCGCCAAGCGCTACGTCGTGAGTCATCATCCTACGAAGGGCTTCGAAGTCGACGATGCCGTCCTGCAGGATTTTCGCAAATCGCTCGACGAGGCCAATATTTCCTACACTCAGGCGGATCTGGTGGATAACAACGACTGGATCAAGTCCAACATCAAGGCCGAGATCTTCGTAGATGCCTTCGGTCAGGATGAGGGCATGAAGGTGCGCGCGGAATCGGATCCCGAAATTCTGAAAGGTCTCGACCTTCTCCCGCAAGCCAAGGCCCTCGCGGACAATGCGAAGAAGATCGTAGCGGAACATAACGGAACGGGAGCGTTCAACCGGTAGGATGAGGATGAGAATGATTTCCTGGAGGCCCGGAGGCATTCCGGGCCTTTGCCTTTGGCCGGTACGGCTGGTTGCTTGGGGCGCCTTGATGACCGCGTTGACTTAAGTATCTGGCTATGTGAAAATCCGCGGCAGCAAGGGTTGTAGCCGCGTTTTGTGCGCGCGGGAGCAGCTTATTTGTTGCCCGCATGCTCAAGAGTTGTCCGAGGGGAGCGTTTGCAACGACTTTGGCACATTGCGGTTCGGATTCGGCTCCTCCCCTGCACATCGGGGACGGTTTGAAGCCGACCGTGCTGGGACTGGCGGTCGCGTTGGCGCTTGTCGCTGGGTGGACGGATTGGCGCAGCCGCCGCATCCCAAACTGGCTTACGGTGCCGGGATTGCTGGTCGGAGTTTCGGCGAACGTTCTGGCGAGTGGATGGGCTGGGTTGAGAACTTCCCTGCTAGGTGCCGGGCTCGGATTGCTGGTGCTATTGCCGTTTGTCTTTCTGCGCAGCCTGGGTGCGGGCGACTGGAAGCTGGCGGGGGCCTTGGGGGCGTTCGTAGGTCCGAGAGTTCTGGCGGTTTTACTGATGGGCTCGGTCTTCGTGGCTGGGGTCATGGCGCTAGGGTTGGTGATTTACAAGCGNNTTCATATGCCGGCGCCCGAAGTTTCGCTGGATAATCCGCAGTCGCTCAAGGTCCCGTATGGCGTAGCATTGGCCTTAACCACAGTGGTTTTCAGCATTCTGAGGATATGGGGAGCGTGAGAGCTATGAGGAAGTCGGCAGGGAGAGCTTGGCGCTGTTTTGCCGGTGACACGCGCGGGAGCGAAATCGCCGAATTCGCCATGGTAGTACCTCTGCTGTTCATGTTTCTGATGGCGATCTTCTGGTTCGGGCAGGCTTACAGTGTTTATGGAACCCTCACACAGGCCAGCCGCGCGGGAGCACGCGCCGCTGTGGCGCCGGTTTGCGCGACGTGCGCTGCCGCGACTACGCCCACACAAAACGCCGTGGCTGCCGTCACCAGCGCAATGACAGCGTCGCACATGAACACTGTACAACTCCAGCCTCTGGGGAGTTGGACTCCGCCCGCGCTCTGCCCGTGCGGAAGCGCGAGTGCCGCATGTGGCGCTCCGGTGGCATGCGACCCCGCAGCCACCATCAATGCATGCGTCCAGCCCAACGTTCAGTTGTCGTACCCAGCGACTGCGCCAGGGGGGATGGGCACTTGCGGCACCTCGGTAAGTATGCGGTATAGATACCCCTTCCATTTCAGCATTCCCTTTACCAATCTGGACCTCAATACCATCACACTCCCAGGTCAGGCCGAGATGAGAGCGGAGACGCAATGAGGGAGGGGCGATGACAAAGTTAACAAAAAGATTTGCCGCTCCGCGGTTTCCCCGGTTGGTGGAACTCAAGCGTGGCTGGAAGGGCGAGGACGCGGCCCAGATCGTGGAGTTTGCGATTTCCCTACCTTTGCTAGTCTTGTTGGTGGTTGGGATTTTTGACTTCAGCAACGCGCTCACCCTTAAACAAAGGTTAACCAACGCCGCCCGTGAGGCCGCCCGGGTGGCTGCAGCGGATCCGGCGAACGACCTCGGCAGCCCTTCCACGCCGGTCCCGGCATCTATCGGCGACGCCTTTCAGGTAGTGGACAAATATCTGGTATCCGAAAAGATCAACGACTGCGGTTTGGCAGCGGCCGTACCGGCGGTCGCCGGTCTCACGTGGACATACACTGCCAACGGTAATGGCTGCCCGGGCAACGGAATCACCCTTGTCATCAACCGAGGCTGCACTAACCCAATCACCACAGGTCCCGGTACCGTTGATTTAATCGGAAGCTGCATATCCATCGCCTATGCGTACAAGTGGGAGTTCAACAACGTGGCGAACTCCCTGGGATGGACTGCTTCTGGCCCCAACACCCTGACCGTAACCACCGTGGCGTTTAACGAAAACTGAGGGATCCCGCATGCTCTCGCCACTTATCCGCCGCCCGAGGAAGAACGAAAGCAACGACGCGAACTCTAAGCAGCGCGGCGTCACCCTTGCGCTGGTGGCTGCGTCGCTGGTAGCCCTCATTGCGATGGCGGCGCTGTCCATCGACGTTGGCACGCTGTACCAAGCCAAGGCTGAGGCCCAGCGCGCCGCGGATGCAGGGGCTTTGACTGCGGCTAGGGTGATTTCCATTTCTGGCATCACCGGCGATCCGAACAACACGTCGGGTTCATGGGAGCTCGCTTGCGGACCCGGCGGCACCGCCACCGTTGCCGCTAAGGCCGTGGCTCAGTATCAGTCGAACTTTGTCGGCGGCTCCGCTGCTTCCACAGCAAAAGTGACCTACGGCACGGGCGCAGGCGTGGACGACTGTGCCCCCTTGGCAGGATCAAGCTTCAGTGTGAATCCTATTGTTACGGTTTATGTGCAACAGGCGAAGCTGCCCACGTTCTTCGCTCGCGTCTTTTCGTTGGTTGGCGGCGCCTCCTCAAATTCTGGCGTGAGCGCCACCGCCACTGCGGAGGCGTTTAATCCTTCCGGCTCCGAGGCCTACGGCGGCACCTTGATAGCAGTGCAGCCGCGGTGCGTAAAACCATGGATCGTACCGAATAAGGATCCGGGCAATGGGTCCAACCAATTCGTCACCCTTACGGATGGATCGATTGTCAACCCAGGTATCTTCCCTGGAAAAGGCGTGATTGGCGAAACCTTCAACTTAGCCGCTGACTGCAATGCCGCGCCGGGCGCTTGCGCTCCACTCCCTAATCCCGCGCCCGGCGTTATCCCTGCGGGCCTGCAATATCTGCCAGGACTACCTCCTGCCGCTTCCTCAGCCCTGCCAAGCTGCGTTGACGCAAACCCGTATCAGCAGGCCATAGCAGGCTGCGACCAAACTACTCAATACCAATGCGGCGTGCCGAGTGCCGCCGCGGCGAATCCGAATCTGGTGGACGTGAACGAAAACCCTAGCGGCGCAGCCGGCGACACCTCAACCGCAGCGCAATGCCTGATCTACCAGTCACCAGGGGCGGGGCAGGACAGTCTCATCCGGACCACGTTCCCTTATCAAATCCAAGCCGGCGCGGGGAACCCACTGAAAGCAGGTGGCACAGCGGTCACCAGTAGCACCTCCATTGTGTCCCTTCCGATCTACGACAGTTCAGTCCCGCTGATCTTTACGGGTACGCAGGCAAAGGTCACAATCGTAGGATTTCTGCAGGTCTTCATCAATAATGTCGACGTCGCTACTGGGAATCCAAATGTGACGGTGTTAAATGTCGCCGGATGCGGCAACGGCACGACCAACGCCGTCAATCCACAGCCTCTATATGGAACTTCTCCCGTACCGATCCGGCTGATTACGCCGCCGTGATCGGAATTTGGGACGCCGCGATGCCTTCACCAGATCAGCGAAGTAATCATCGGAAGTGAATCCAGAGAACTCTGAGGATTAGTTGGGACCATCGCCCGGGGCCCTGGTCTCGGGAGAACCAGCCGGCCTGTCGGGCGGCGGGGTGGAATTCGCGCCTGGCGGCCCTGGTTGGGGTGGGGATGCGGCCCTGGGCCCAACGTCGGCATCGGAGTCTTGGTCAACGACGGCGCGGGCTTGCGACCTCGGTGGCGGCGGCGGTGTGGGCCCTTCGGGGCGCGAACTGAGAATAACGCGGTCCAGACTGTGAGGATCGCTGGACGAACTCAGAATCAGAAAATTGAACTTGGAACCGTTCAGCAACTGAGACAGAACTTCCGCAGCTGGAGCCGGCGCGATATTGACAACAACCTGCTCCTGTTCCGCTCCCGCCGGAATGGCGATCTCCGCCCCGGTCTGCTGGTGAATCGCGAAAAGAACTTCGGACATGGTGGCCTTGTTGGAATTGATCGAAAGCAGACCACGGCGAAAGGAAACTTCAAGCGCCGGCTTCGGAGGAGGCGGCGGTGGCACCGGCGGGGTCGGCGGCGTCGGAGTCGGCACCGAAAGGTGGGCGGCCGCTGCCGGATAATTCGTATTCACGAGGGCTGGTGGGGAGGCGGAATGGACGGCAGTTTCCGCGTCCGGAACTCCCACCTTGACGATCACAGTTCTTCCCGACGGAAAAACCTGGTAAGGCTGGGGACTTTTCAAATCCAGCACGACGCGAGTGACGGGCGGATCCGATGAAAACAAGCCCACGCGGAGACCCTTCACTTCTCCGCGGCTTATGGTTTGGTTGCGTAACTGAGCGCCGGGAACCGCATTGACGAAATCCACGATCAGCCGGTCAGGGTTGGTTATCACGTTCGTACGTGGGACGACGCTCCCACTGGCCTCGATCTCAATCTCGACCTGGCCTTGGGTGTGCAGCACTTGCACCTTGCGAATCGATGGCACCGCTTGAGTTTGGCACACGGCCGGCACTGGAAAACACGCTGCCGCCCATATCAGCAAACCGGCAACAGCTCTGAGGGAGCGGGTCATGAATACTTGAGTATGTGAGAAGTCGCGCGCCTAAAGATAATTTTAGCAGCGTTTGTGAACCGTTACTGCTTCCCAAGGGATTACAACTTTGGGTCGGACCCAAAACGGTACAGGCTGTTCAAAGACGCGGACTGAGAACGCCGAGACCGGCCTAGAACGGTCGGCTCTTCGAGGACCTCAAGCGCGGGAAAGTTTGCCGCGAGCCAGCCAGTAGATGGCGACCAAACCGGAGGCAAGCATCAACCAGGTTCCGGGTTCGGGCACAACTCCCGCAGACCCGCTACCGCAAGCCCCCGACGTCGATGTTTTCCCTTTGCCTCCAGCTTCGATTTCAATCTCACCGCTACCCTTCTTCTTGACAGGTGAGCAAACGCCTAGCGGCAACGGTGGAGAGGAGAATGCTACCCAGCCTCCGCCGACAAACGGATCGTATAAGCCCATCGGCCCGGCGGCGCCGAGGCCGGGTCCTTCTGGCCGGTTCAGCAACGCTGACTCGAACGCAACGGGAGGAGCTTGCATCGCCGTCCCCTCGCCAGCTCGAAGCGGTTCGTCGAACTTCTCCACCGGAGGCTCGACCGGAGAAGCCGCCTGTTCTTGCGGAGCCTGTTCCACACGGTTGGCGCAACGGGTGCGCGCCGTCATTCTTCCGTCGGTAATGAGGGTCTCGCCCTTGTGAAGCGTGACTCTTCGCCGCGTCCAGTAGATGTGATTGCCGATGCGATAGGACAGATAGACTGTCTGGGCTAGCGCAAGCCGCACAACCCGAGCGCGATTGTAATCAAACCCAGCGTAGTGCGCTGCAACGATCGGATCGTGTTCCGCCACCCATTTCAATTCCTTCGCATCCTCAATTCCGCCCGGCACCACCGAATACGGATACACGGGCCGCGGGGGCTGGACATGGGAAAGAACCTGATTCAGCTCGGTTGCGCGGCGACGGTCTTGAGACAGCTTTAAGGCGGGAGGCGCAGACTGCCGAGCATGAAACAACGACGGACTGAGATACTGCAACGCGAGGGTGGAAACGCCGGCGATGAAAACCGCGATAAGCCCAACCGCAAGCCAGCGGCGAATGAGCCGACTCCGGCGGTGACGACGGGTTCGCCGCCGCCGCACAACCACCTGGACGTTCCCGTTCTCGGGCACTATTTACTCCTACCTGCGGCGNNTTTGAGTGCCATACCACAGGAGACGAACCCCACAAACTAAAGGAGATCCGCCTTCTTATGGCGATCATGGTAGCAGACGGCGAAATGGTTTGCACAACAATATCTTGTGGATTTCTCCGGNNTTGCTCAGAGCAGCGCGGTCTTCCTATCTTTTCTTTGCAGCCCCTGAAGCTTTGCCTCGAAAGATATGCGCCGAGTTCCGTCAGGCACAAAGCAGGACTCTTTCAAGGGTTCCTGCACGAAGCTGCTTCCACAAACTCTCCGCTTGCGACATTCGCGATTGCGATAGGATAAGCGCAGCGCAAGAAACACTAAGGCGCCGATGGTTTTTGCCAACCCTCAGTTGCTCCGGCGCGGTTGAAGGATCTCACCCTATGGCATTGCATACTGAAAGCTCCACGTCGCAATACATGAACTACGCACCAGCGGATTTGAATCCGCATAAGGATCTACCCAACGGATTCTTTGATTTCCTGTTGCCGCTTCACCAACAATTCACTCCCTGGCAACAGAAGCTGGTCGCAAAACGCGCGGAGGTGTTGCAGTCGTCGCATCGTGGAAAGCCGCCCAACTATCTACCAGCCTCGGCGGCCACCACATCCGACTGGCGGATTGAACTGCCCGACTGGTGCGCCGATCAGCGCAACCAGATGACCGGCCCCGCTGACGACGCCGAGTTGACAGTGAAACTANNGAACACGATCGCCGCCTACAAGTACGAACTCAGCTACGACGACAAGAAGCGCCAGAAGAAAGTCACAGTGCAGCGCTCGAAAACCGTCACCTGGGTGCGTCCGCGCGGGCTGCACCTCAGCCAGGGTGGGGTTATCAAGAATGAGATCATGTCCGCTTCCCTGTTCGATCTGGCCTTGATCTGGTACCAGCTCGACCCGGCGTGGTTGCCGCACAACTTCTCCGTGTACATCCCCAAGAGCGAGTCTGCCGAGGAGGCCCTGTGGTGGCGCGAACTCTTCCAGGTTTTCGCCAAACATAAAGGTCT
>PMHI01000252.1:38732-46507 GCA_003156615.1 Acidobacteriaceae bacterium
AACTGGATTTTGCCCGATCGCAACACGATCCCGCACGATGTGCCATTCTTCCAGAACCTCCGTACGCTGATACCGGAGATTTGCCACAAGCATGGAGCCCTCGCGATTGGCGGCATGACCGCACTTTACCCCAGCCGTACCGACGCGGAATTGAACCAGCGCGCGCTAAAGGTGCTCGAGCAAGACAAGAAGAACGAAGCCAGCTGCGGAATGGATGGAGCCTGGACCGGCCATCCCGATCAGAACGAGATCGCCGTCGCCCAGTTCCCTTACCCTAATCAGATTGCAAGAGGGCCCCAGTTGCCGAATTCGTATCCGGATCTGCGGCCAGTCCCGAAGGGCGTTGGCGCAACCACCCTTGCCGGGACGCGCGCGGCCGTGCGCACCGTGATTCGTTATCGCAACGGCGTGCTCAACGGTAAGGGCGCCAGCCTGCTCGACGGCTACATGGAAGATTTAGCCACCGACCGCATTTACCGTTTAATGATCGCGCAGCGCGTGCGGCATAAGGTCAGAGTGCCGGGCGATGATGGCAAGCCGGTCGAACACAGTTCCGGCTTGACAACGCGTTTGTTCGACGAGGAACTAGCGAAGATTCAACAGAACCTACCGGCGGAGATTGATCGCAGAGCGGCGGCGACTCTTCCCGAGGCACGACGCATCGCTGAGGAATTGATTGTGCAGGGGCACCACTCGCCAGTCTAGGCGAGCCCATCCGATGTGTCTGAAAGGCGGCGAGACATGGGGCACCCCCGCGCCGGACTCGATTACGCCGCTGGCGGGCGGATTGTCATCACCAGGATATCCGTATCGTGAATCCGCGCTCGACCAATTTCTTCACACAGGTACCAACGAAAACTGCTCCTTGGGGACAGACTGAGTGCACCCCGATCTGACCCCAAGATAACTTGTCTGACAGGCCCACAAAAGTCTAGACTTCCGATCACGCTGAGGGTGCCTTACAAATTAGGCTCTCAGAGACTCAGGGAAAGGAGACCGACCGCACATGCTTCGGTTCTCCCGCTGCTTGCTGCTAGTCGGGCTGGCGTACGGCTTTACGGTCACCGCCCAGTCAACGGCGGACAAGTCTCAGCCGGATGTTTCCTCAGCCGGACAGTCTCCATCGGCATCGCCCGTCACGGCGCCGCCAGGGAAGCAGACCATCGCCTTGCCAGCAGCACCGGCGCCAGCAGATTCGCCAGCTGTGCATCCTTCGGGCGCACCCCCCGATCCGTTGGGCGAGGCCAGGGCGCTTACCCGCAAAGGGGATTTCGACGCGGCCATCGAGAAATATCGACAACTCCTCCAGGAGAGACCGAAATCCCCCGATGCCTATGCCGGTCTGACACGCGTCTACTTGAAGAAGAAAGATGTGGCGCAAGCCTACGACACCGTGACCAAGGGCTTGCAGCTCACGGATTCCTGGCCGGTCCACGTGGCCCTGGGTGAAGTTTACTTTCGACAGGGGAAAATCTCGGACGCGGAAAAGGAATGGGTGGATGTGATCAACTCGGGGCACCAGGCCGCGCAGGCCTACCTTGGCCTGGCTCAAGTGCGATGGGCCGTTTCGAAAAACAAGTCGGCGAAGGCGATGATTGACAAGGCGCATGCGCTCGATCCGAAGGACCCCGACATCCTACGGTATTGGTTCAATACAGAGAGCCGCCGGGAGCGCATTAAGAATCTGGAGAACTATCTGACCACTCTAGGAGGCAACGACCCAGAGCGCCCCCCTGCTCAAATTTATCTCAACTACCTCGAGCAGAAAGCTGGTGGGGACCTGACATGCGCCCTGGTGAATAAAGTTGCTTCCACGGAAACTCCGCTGGTCCGCATGCTGACTGACCCCGAGCATGTGCGCGGCGTTGGGCTTTCCGTTTTCGTGAATGGAGAGAGGAGCAGGCTCTTGCTGGATACAGGGGCGAGCGGCATCGTGCTCAACCGGGTAATGGCGGAGCGAACCGGGGTCACAAAGCTTTCAGAAACGCGCATGGCCGGGATAGGGGATGAGGGAAGCAAGGCGGGGTATGTAGGCTTCGCCCGCTCCATCCGAATCGGAGATTTGGAGTTCAAGAATTGTCCAGTGGACGTTTTGGAGAGCCGTTCCGTGACGGGAGAAGACGGTGTGATTGGGGCTGACGTGTTTGAAGATTTCCTGGTGGACATCAACTTCCCAACCGAAAAGCTCCGCTTACTGGAATTGCCGAAGCGCCCTGACGAGTCTGCGCAAACACTTTCGTTGAATGTCGGAGAGGACCGTGGACAGGCAGAAAATCCGGGCGACCCGACCGAGAAAACAGGGGCGTCGTCGCCACCGCGGTCGACGCATTCAGGTCCCCAAGACAGGTATATTGCTCCTGAGATGCAGTCGTACACACCCGTTTATCGCTTCGGTCACGATTTACTCGTGTCGACCAAAGTTGGGGACGCTGCGGAAAAGCTATTCCTGTTGGACACCGGCGCAATCGACAACATGATTTCCCCCAGCGCGGCCAGCGAAGTGACCAAGGTGGGCAGAGACTCCCATGCGGTTCTGAAAGGAATTAGTGGATCGGTCAGCAAAGTTTACAACGCCAACAAAGCCGTTTTGCAATTCGGTCATCTGCGTCAGGAGAACCAGGACATCCTGGCCTTCGATCTTACTTCCATCAGCAATAATGCCGGAACTGAGATTTCAGGGATACTGGGTTTCACGATGTTGCGCCTTCTCGAGATCAAGATCGACTATCGCGATGGGCTGGTAGACTTCCACTACGATCCCAAGCGCTTGATCCATTTCTGAACCGCCGTTGCGGCGTCGCTGCTCCGGTCAGACTGTATGGCATCGGGAATATCTGGGATTGGGTTCTGGAGATTGTCCCCTGCGTACCGTAATATCTAACTATCTCTTAATTGAAACGAGGACTGATGAGCGCCATCGGACAAGAAAGCTCCACACTTCACTTCCCCGCCCTCGAACCGCCTCACCGCTACCTGTTCGGACCCGGACCCAGCATGGTTCACCCGCGCGTCTATGAGGCGTTGGCGAAGCCGATCGTCGGGCATCTCGACCCTTACTTCATCCAGGTCATGGCAGATGTTCAGCAGTTACTCAAAACCACTTTTGGCACGAATGACGGCGCGACACTGGTCATTTCCGGGACCGGCAGTGCGGGCATGGAAGCGGCCGTTGCAAACTTCGTCGAGCCGGGCAGCACGCTCGCGGTTTTCGCCAATGGATACTTTTCCGACCGGCTCACTGAGATGGCGAGGCGCAACGGAGCGAACGTCGTACGTTTCGAGAAGCCTTGGGGTGACACGTTTACGGATTATGAAGTCAGAGAATTCATCTCTCGCGAGAAGCCCAAGGTTGTGGCTTATGTTCATGCCGAGACATCGACGGGAGCTTTGCAACCGGGACAAGCGATCTGTGCCGCGGCTCACGACGCCGGCGCTCTGGTCATCGCGGATTGTGTCACCTCGCTCGGCGGAGTTCCGGTGGAGTTCGACCAAACCGGTATCGACATCGCATATAGTTGCACGCAAAAAGGATTGAGCTGTCCTCCCGGCTTATCTCCGATGGCCATGTCGCCGGGCGCAATGGACTGGCTGCGCGCCCGCTCGACTCCATCGCGCAGTTGGTATCTTGACCTCAAGCTGATTCATGACTATTCCACAGTGTCGCACCGCTATCATCACACCGCTCCGATTTCCATGTTCTACGCGTTACGCGAGGCGCTGCTGGTTATCGCCGAGGAAGGAATCGAGAACCGCTGGGAGCGGCATCGCCGTTGCCATAAGTCTTTTGTCAAGGGCATAGAAGCTATGGGCCTGCGCATGCACGTCCCCGAGGAGCATCGCATTGCGACTCTGAACACAGTGCGCGTCCCGGAAGGTGTCGACGAAGCGAAGGTGCGCAAGCGCCTTTTGGATGGTCCCGGCATTGAAATCGCCGGCGGTTTCGGGCCTCTGGCAGGCAAAGTCTTCCGCATCGGCGTCATGGGCCCGTTGGCCACCGACGATAACGTGCAGTTTTTCCTGAAGGAGTTCAAGAAGGCGTTGAGCGCGTAGGCCTCACGGTATCTCTTCCGCGCGAAGCGACGACTGAGCTAGGCGGGCAAGCGCTGCCCGCGCGTCTCCGCAGCGAATGGAATCAGCAGCAATCCGAGAGCGAAGGCGATCGAAGTGATCGCGACCGGAGTTCCCAGCGATCCGAAATGCCGCACACCGCTTCCGACCAGGAATGTGATTCCTGCACCACCGAACCGGGCGAACGAAGTGGAGAAAGCAAAGGCGCTGGCACGGCACTCGGTGGGATACTGCTCGGGCAGCCACAAAGTATAGACAGCAAAGTTGGCGCCGCCCAACCCCAGGAAAAACAAGCAGACGAAGAACCACGGCAGACCGCTCGCCCCCAGGTAGAAGACCTTGCCGAACGTGAACGCGATGAACACCATCATCAGGGCAAAGAAAACGGCGAGGGCTCCGCGGCGGCCGGTTGCCTCCGCCAGCCACGGCATGGCCAGGCAGCCTAAGATCGTAGCGAACGAGACCAGCATGACGCCCCAGGAGGCCAGTTGCGCAGCTTGTGGCCCGATGCGGCCGCCCGCTTCGGCGAGTGCGGTAATCGCTGAGGGAACATAGACGGTTCCAGCCCACAGGCCGCAGATAGAAGCCAGCATCAACAAGGCGTTCAGAATGGTGCGGCGGCGCCAGGCTGCCGAAAACAGCGTGGCGAAGGGCCGCCAGACCGCCCAGGACCGGACCACACTTTCCTTTTTGGCCCAGGTGGCGGGCTCGGCAACTCCGTGCCGAAGCCAGGCCAGCAATAATGCCGGCAGTCCACCTACGATAAACATGGCACGCCAGCCAAAGCGACTGCCGATGCCGTAGTTGGCCAACGCGGCGAGAAATATACCGATGTAATATCCCGTGTGCATGAAGCCCGCGCCCATGCGCCGCCTATGCTCCGGCCACTCCTCGGCAACGAACGTCCCGCCCATGGCCCATTCTCCGCCAATGCCCACGCCCGCAAGCAGGCGCAGAATCGCAAGTTGCCAAACGCCGGTGACGAAGGCGCTCAGAAATGTGAACACCGAATACCACACNNGCCAGTCCCCAGCCGACCAGAAACAGGGCGAACAGCAAACCGCCGTACTGTCCAATGTTGGCTTTAGTCGCCGCAATGCCGGAGCGCGGCAGCAGTTCGCGCAGCGAGGGTACAAGGACCAGCGCATAAACAAAGGAATCCATGCCATCCAGCGTCCATCCGCCCCAGGATGCCCAGAAACCACGAATCTGATTTCGCGTGAGAGGGACAGAGACAACCGGCGCGGGAACAGGGACAGGCCCGGGAGGACTTGCTTCGTTCATCACAGAACGCGGCATGACAGTGGGGAACTATATCAAAAAGCCCGCAGGGACAGGGAGAATATGTCCAACGCCGTATGGCGCTCGTGGATTTGGATGATTCTTTGGGTTTCAGCGGTTTGACATATTCGTAGCTTATTTCCAGATATTGCTTTAGAGCCGATAACAAAATCTCCGTCTTGACTGCTTAGGCCAACTCTTCTTTCTCCAAGGAGTACTCTTCGTCACCCGCTGATAGGTTGGTAGGCGGGAGCCCTGGAATCTGCGTCCCGATCAGCTTCTGGAACCAATCCACTTTATCGGCGGGAAGGTCGCTCTGTCGTCGTGAGCTTTATAGCGTCTTCTCGTGATGAGTAACGCGCTAGTCTCTTAGCGAACTATTGCTTCGTGGCTTGCAGGCGCTCTTCGAGAGCCTTCACCTCGAGGTTCAATCCCTCGGGAAGATGACTGCCAAAGTGGGCGAAGTGCTCTTTGATCGACGGTACCTCAGCCAGCCAGCCTTCGACATCGACACTGAGAAGTTCATCCACCTGAGCGCCCTTGATGTTGAGCCCGGTGGTGTCGAGATCGGCGACTTCAGGAATGCGCCCGATCGGAGTNNTGGCCATTCTTGTCCTGGCGGAACCAGTTGACGTAGAAAATCTTCGGCAGCTGCGACGCGCTTGAGTGCGCTCCGATCTTAAGCCAGTGCTCGAAATAGTCGCCCATGTGGTAGCCGCAAAACGGAAGCATGGCCATGGGATCACGGCGTAACTGTCCAACTTTCCCGGTGATCGCGGCGGTCGTCTCGCTGCTCACGATTGCGCCCAGGAAGGTGCCGTGCTGCCAATTGAAGGCTTCTGTGACCAGCGGAACAATTCCCGCGCGCCTTCCACCGAAAAGGATCGCATCGATCGGCACGCCCTTCGGATCTTCCCATTCGGGCGCAATTACGGGGCACTGCTTCGCCGGAGCCGTAAACCGCGCATTCGGGTGCGCCGCCTTCCGTCCCGACTCCGGAGTCCACGACCGGCGCAGCCAGTCCACCAGCTTGGACGGTTTCTGATCGGTCATCCCTTCCCACCACACATCACCGTCGAGTGTCATCGCGCAATTGGTGAAGATGGAATTCCGGGTCACGCTGAGCATGGCGTTGGCGTTTGACTTCATGCTCGTGCCCGGAGCCACGCCGAAGAAGCCGTATTCCGGATTGATGGCATAAAGCCGGCCATCCGCGCCGAATTTCATCCACGCAATGTCATCCCCGATGGTCTCCACCTTCCAACCCGGAAGAGTCGGGATCATCATCGACAAGTTGGTCTTGCCGCAAGCCGAAGGAAAAGCGCCGGTGAGGTACTTCACTTGTCCGGATGGGCTGATCAGCTTCAGAATCAACATGTGCTCAGCCATCCAGCCCTCATCGCGCGCCTGCACTGAGGCGATACGCAGCGCGTGGCACTTCTTCCCCAGCAACGCATTGCCACCGTAACCGGAACCATAGGACCAGATCTCGCGCGTCTCCGGAAAATGGCAGATGTACTTTTGCTGCGCGTTGCAGCTCCAGGTTGAATCCGGCTTGTTGGGGCCGAGCGGGGCGCCGACCGAGTGCAGTCCGCGCACAAACTCGCCATCTTCGCCCAGAACGTCTAGCACATGGCTGCCCACGCGAGACATGATGTGCATGCTGAGCACAACGTATGCTGAGTCGGTGATCTCCACTCCGATCTTGGCGATGGGCGAGCCGATCGGACCCATGCTGTAGGGCACAACGTACATAGTGCGCCCCGCCATCGAGCCCGCGAACAACCCCGTCAGCTTCTGCTTCATCTTTGCCGGATCTTCCCAGTTGTTAGTCGGGCCAGCCTCTTCCTCGGTTCGGGAGCAGATGAAAGTCCGGTCTTCCACACGGGCCACATCGGCAGGATCGGACCGCACCAGCACGCTGTTCGGCCGCTTCACCGAATCCAGCGGGATCGCACTCCCGGTGAGGACCAGCAGCCGCAGCAGCGCCTGGTATTCCTCCGGGGAGCCATCGCACCAATGGACGCGATCAGGTTTGCACATCTGCGCAGCTTCTTCGACCCAGCGCCCTAGCTTGGCATGCCTGGGGTTACTTGCGGCTGTCTCAACTTCCATTGTGATGGTGGCCATGCTAAATGTCTCCCGGTAGAACGAGCTGCGGATTGCGTCCGGCAGAGCCAAACTTTTATTTTCTCTTACTTCGGGACATTATTCCAGCGTACGTATGATTCCTACGGTTCCGACGGCAGTGTCCTATTCACACGGCCAGGTGATGCCAGTCACGCGGAAGGTGCGAGAAAAGCCAAGTGCGGCTGAATTGCGATTGAGACTCCGAGTGGGGTTCTTGCCGCAAAGGAGGATCATTTTATAAAACAAAATGACTGCCCTACTTGAAATATAGCGGAGCTATTCGGGCTCGAACCGAC
>PMHI01000257.1 GCA_003156615.1 Acidobacteriaceae bacterium
TCTTGTGGCAGGAGGGGCATACGGCGCACTCATCCCACGACGAAGCGCTCGAGGAGACGTTACGCATCCTGGACATTTACGCCGAAGTGGCCGAAGACGTAATGGCAATGCCGGTGATCAAAGGGGGGAAAACGAAGGCGGAGAAGTTTGCCGGTGCTCTCCGGTCGTACTCGATCGAGGCCATGATGCAGAACGGCCTGGCGCTGCAGGCGGGCACGAGCCATGACCTGGGGCAGAATTTCGGCAAGGCGTTCGACGTGCAATTCCAGAGCCGCGAAGGCAAGCTGGATTATGTCTGGCAAACCAGCTGGGGCGTGAGCACGCGGTTGATCGGTGGGCTGATCATGACCCACTCGGACGATAGAGGGCTGGTGCTGCCACCAAAGGTCGCACCGCAAAAGGGCGTCCTGGTGCCGATCTTCCGCAAGGATGAGGAGCGCGCTCAAGTGATGGAGCGAGCCCAGAAGCTGGCAAAAGATCTTGGAGCACACATCGACACGCGAGACGGGCTGACACCGGGTGCAAAGTTCTTTCACTGGGAGCGTCGCGGTGTGCCGGTTGTATTCGAGTTGGGCCCGCGAGACGTGGCCGCGGGCAACATTGTGATGAAGCGCCGGGACACGGGAACGAAGGAAGTGGTCCCCCAAGCGGAAGTGGTGGGAAAGTTCGCAAGGTTGCTGGAGACCATACAGAACGACCTCTACGCTCGGGCCAAACAGCGGCTGAAGGACAACACTGTGCTGGCCAATTCTCTCGACCAGGTCAAGTCGATCCTCAACGACGTGACAGCCGAGAAGGGGGGCGGAAAGTTTGTCATGGTGCACCTGAAAGACGATCCGCAGAACGATGCGAAGATCAAGGAATTCAAGGCCAGCGTGAGGAACATCCCCTCGGTGGATGACTACGACGGAGCGGGCAAGTGCATCTTGACGGGGGAGACCGTGGACCGGCGCGTCGTGGTCGCGAAGGCGTACTAGAAGCAGAAGGGGCCGCCGCCCGGAACTGCAAGGTGCGTTAAATCGTGCATTTGGAGGCAGGGAGCGGTACTGAAGGAGAAGGTGCACCGCAGCGGCCGAGGAATTACCTGCATTCACCTCCTGTTTTTCTGCTCTGGATTTCCTGCTCTGATTTATCAAATCGTCTGGCAAAGAGCGCTGTTTGCCATCTGTGGACTCAACACTGAGTCCGTCACGATTGTGGTCAGCGGTTTGTCATCAACGCAAACGACCCCCACCAAATGAAGAAACTGGACGAGATTATAGGTATACCGGAGGACCCAACTGGACGCACTTTGAATTCAGTGGAAAACAACCGTCAGCTTCGAAGCCGGCTGCAGAACCGCCTAATCATAACCGATGACAACATGGGGCTGGAGTGGCGCTGAGCATGACGTCGCCTTGGAGTGGCGGGTTTTCTGCTGTCGCACTGGCCTTGATTCTGAGAATCACGATGGCTGGGGCTTTTCTGGCATTTGATTGCGAGAGTCAGCACAACGCTCTTGGGCACTTGGTGATGCCAATCTCAGGCGCTCAATGTGAGAATCTGTGAGCCGGGAATCGGTGCGGACCATCTCTTCATCTTTCCAATCGCGGCTACAACACAAGGCAAATTGATGGTTCCGGGCACGAGACAGCTTACGGCGGTATACTGGCGGAGGCGTATCGGACGCCACCGTGTCCGCGGGGAAGGCCGAGCCTACCGATGAGAGTGCTGCTCACAATTTAGAGACGAATCTTCTTTTTCGCCTGTTACGCGGACCCAGGCAATGCTCGAAAAGGAGATCGTCATGCCTAGGAACCCCTTCAATCCTCCGTCAACGCGCCGTTTGCCAGCCCATCCCAACTTAGGGCAACTGCGAAAACGAGCGAAGGACCTGCTTAAAGAGTATCGCGCGGGCGACGCCGCGGCCATCGCGGAAATAAAACAATTCGAACACAACCCTGATCCCTCGAGATTTGCGCTCAGTGACGCCCAGCGAGTCTTGGCGCGCGCTTACGGCTACGAGAGCTGGCCCAAGCTGAAGGCCTTTGTCGATGGAGCCACGATCGCCAGGTTTGCTGAAGCGGTGAAAACCGGCAATCTCAAACAGGTTGAGTCCATGCTCACGTCCCGCCCCGAGTTGATCGGCATGGACACGGCCGAAAACGACGAACATCGCGCGCTGCACTATGCAGTGTTGGGTAGGGATCTGTCGATGGTGCGCCTGCTGATGGAAGCTGGTGCCGACGCCCGCAAAGGAATCTGGCCGCACCGCGACGCTACTTCCGCCCTAGCCATGGCCAGAGACCGCGAATATCACGATGTTGTTGCCATGATTCAGGAAGCAGAGTTGCGTCGCCGTCAGGAGCTGAGCTGTCCTAACACTACAATCTCTCCGCTCGAGGATCGCCTCAACGCGGCAATCGCTAAGGGTGACAATGAGATAGCCATGAGCCTGCTCAATGAAGATCCCATCCTGCTTAACGCTTGCGACCGCGATGGCCGAACGCCGCTGCATATTGCGGCCGAAGAGAGGAATGTCGATCTTGTTTCCTGGTTGCTGGATAAGGGCGTCAGCGCCCGTAAGCAAGACTTGAATAGCCGAACGCCCCTCGACCGAGCTGCGCTTGCTGTTGATCCGCTCAACCAGAATGCGCCGAAATTTCCAGCGATTGCCAAACTCCTATTGGAGCATGGCGCTGACCTGACGGTTCGCGCCGCGGTTGCTGTGGGGGATTTGCCCCGCATCCGGGAATTCATTCACACAAATCCTGGTTTGTTACGGGAGATAAGTTCCGATGGTGGACTCCTCAGCGTTGCTGTAAAACACAGGCAGGTTGAGGCGATCCGATTGTTGCTCGATCTGGGAGCTGATGTAGATGAGCGCATGGTATTGAAAGAGCTGGAAGAGCCTACTCCAAGCTGGGGAATGCCACTGTGGTACGCAGCGCGAGCGGGATACCTGGACATCGCCAAGTTGCTTCTGGACCGCGGCGCCGACCCCAACGCGAATGTCTATGCCTCGGGATGGCCGCTCCGCAATGCGTGGGTTCATAAGCACGAATCGGTCAAGGAGTTGTTACTCGAGCGAGGAGCGAAAGTCCATCCCTATATGCTGGCTGAGTTTCATGACATTCGAGCGGCGGAACGGTTGCTTGCGGCAGACCCGAGTGAGTTCGTAGCCAGTGAGTTGGTTTGGTCGGCGGCCGACCATGGGTGCCCGGAGATTGTTGATTTGGCACTACGATATCTGACCTGGCCCGCGGACGACCGGCGATGGCATTGGGTCCTCATTCAGCCAATCCGCGGTGCAAATGCCAGCACCAGGGAGAATGACGGCCACTTCAAGAGCATGGCGGCCCTGTTGCGACACGGGGTCGACCCAAACATTACTCGTTTCGGTGCAAGCGCGCTTCACTATGCGGCTGCGGGTCGCGGGCAGCTGGAAGATGGAGACCGCGCGCGATTTGGATCCATGCTGCTCGACTATGGCGCCAGGTTGGACTTGCGAGACGATCTACTAAAGTCGACGCCTCTGGGATGGGCATGTCGTTGGGGCCGCCAAAAGCTGGTCGAATTGCTCATCGAACGCGGCGCAAATATCCATGAACCTGACGCCGAACCCTGGGCAACACCCAAAGCCTGGGCAGCGAAGATGAAGCATGAGGCTATCATCGCCGCTCTCGATAAGGACTCGTGATTCAGGGAACCACCATCGAGCAGGAGAGTGCTCGGACCGAAATAGCAAGTTCCACGGACGTAGCCATTCCTATTGACATTCTATACGAAAAGAATACTCTCATACAGAAGATTGATAGGAGGCAATTGGCATGAAGCAATGCCAGGTAAATCTTCTTCAGGGCACGCTCGACCTGCTGATTCTAAAGGCTGTGGGACAGGGAGAACATCACGGCTTGGGGATTTCGCGCCGAATCGAGCAGATTACTCATGGAACATTTCAGGTGAAACCTGGCTCGCTTTTTCCAGCTCTGCACAGAATGGAAGAAGCCGGCTGGCTGAGCTCCTTCTGGTCCGAATCTGAAAATAACCGCCGCGCCAAGTTCTACCGGCGAACCTCCGCGGGAGAGCGCCAGCTCGGGATCGAGAAGGAACAGTGGACAACCATTGTTGCCGCAATGGCGAACGCCCTCAAGGCGAGTTAGGACTCGCGATGGGAATCAAATTTCGTATCAGGAGCGGTCTTCGCAATCTAATGAACAAGTCCCGTGCCGACGCGGAGCTCGACGACGAATTGCGCGCTTATGTCGAGATGGTAACGGACGAGAAAGTAGCCGCGGGCTTATCCCCCGCAGAGGCCCGTCGGTGCACATTGGCAGAGTTTGGCGGCGTCGAACAAGTCAAGCAGGCAGTCCGGGAGAAGCGCGCCGGCGCAGGCCTGGAGCTGCTGGGTCAGGATTTTCGCTGCGGGCTGCGCCAGTTACGCAAATCGAGTGCATTTTCTCTTGCGGTGGTTCTCACCCTGGCCCTTGGCATCGGGACGACGGCGGCAATGTTCAGCGTGGTAGACGCCGTTGTTCTGCGGCCGCTGCCCTACAACAAAGTCGACCGGATCGTTGACGTAGGGACGCACTCCGCTTCGACCTTCTGGCAGGTGTGCTCGTGGCCAGGCTATCTGGAGATGCGGCGGGAAAATGCGACTTTTCAGGATCTGGCGGGGTACGCACCGTATTGGGGAATGACGCTGAGAGTCGGCGACCAGGCACAATACGTCCGTGTCACTCAAGGGACCGACAACTTCTTTCATGTTTTTGGCGTGAATCCGATGCTGGGCCGGACGTTCTTGCCGGGAGAGGACATCCCCGGAACGAACAATATCGTCGTGCTGAGTTATGAGATATGGCGCCGCGCGTTCAACGGCAATCGCAACGTTGTGGGCACAGCGGTCCATCTGGATGGGGAATCGTATCAAGTGATCGGCGTGATGCCGGCAGGATTTCGTTTTCCTTTGGGCGAGCCAAATGTTGTCTACATCCCCATGCACGTGCGCCCCAACTGGGTGGCCGGGTGGAGAGATCATTGGCTACTCACCATCGGACTCGTGAAGCCAGGAGTGAACCTGCAGACGGCCCAGGCGGACATGTCTCGGGTGATGGTGAATATTGGAAATCAGAAGCCGGATTCGGACAGGGGCAGGACAGTGCAGCTGATGCCCATCACGGCGGCACTGCACGGCGAGAATGAATTGCCGGAGATGTGGGTGATGCTGGGCGCGGTTCTGGCCGTGCTACTGACAGCCTGTGTGAACGTAGCCGGCCTGCTGATGGTGCGGGGTCTGGCGCGTGAACGAGAGATGGCGTTGCGTATCGCCATCGGCGCAGCCAAGTTCAGAATCGTCCGGCAGCTTTTGGTTGAGAATATCCTGCTCGGAGCTTTGGGCGGCGCTACCGGCCTGCTGTTCGCGATGGGCCTGCTGGCAGCGATGAAGGTGTTTCTTGCGCAAGCTTTCATGCGCGGAGGAAATGTTCAGCTCAACCTTCCGGTGGTTCTGGCGACGCTGGGCATCAGCCTGCTTTCGAGTATTGGTGCAGGGCTCTTTCCCGCTCTGCGCGCGTCGAAGTCCGATCCGAACCGGGCGCTCAAGTCCGGTGTTTCAGCCGGCACTGCGCGATCCCAAAATCGGCTCCGCGCGGGTTTTGTGATTACACAAATCGCGCTTTCTTTGGTGCTGGTTGTATTCTCCGGTTTGCTGCTGCTGACACTGCGGCGCATGTTGCAGGTCGATCTTGGACTCAACCCCAAGAACCTGCTGATGCTGGGGATCAACATTCCTAGCGGAGACTATGGCGACCGAGGCTATGTTCAGACACTGATAAGTCCGCTGGAAGAGCGTGTGACGTCTATTCCAGGAGTGGTCGCAGCGGGAATCGTGGATCAGCCTCCCGTTCTCGGATATGGTTCAGGGACGACCATGCAACTGGTTGGCCGGCCTCCCGATCCGCCGGATCGCGAGAGAAGCTCGGAAACCAGAACCCTGACGCCGGGGTACTATGCAGCGATTGGCGCGCCCATTGTGCAGGGCCGCCGTTTTTCGTCGCTGGATATTCCTTCGTCGCAGCCGACCGTGATTGTGAATGAAGCCTGGGTGAGAGAGTTCCTCACAAACCATGAGGACCCGACGGGCCAGGCCTTTCTGCAGCCAGGGGCAAAGCCAAGCATTGCGATCGTGGGCGTAGTGCGGGACGCGAGGCAGACCCTTGCTGACCCGGCACGGCCAGAGATTGATTTTCCTTTTTCAAACATGACGCTTGCGCAGCAAAAAGATACGGGCTCACTGAGTGTTTGCCTATTTATTCGAATCTCGGTTCCGCCAGCATCTATTATCGGTCAGCTTCGCGAGGCACTGCGGGAGGTAGCTCCCGCAGTTGCGTTTCAAACACCGGCGACGATGGACGACCTGCTTGATGACGCGCTGGTGACAAATCGGATGGAGAGTTGGGTATTCGGGATTTTTGCCGGTATCTCGGTCGTGCTGTTGGCCGTCAGCGTGCATGGCCTGCTGACCCAGGAAGTAACGAGCCGGACCAGAGACATCGGTGTGCGCATAGCGGTTGGAGCCTCTCGCGCCACGATCGCCCGGATGATGTTGAAGCGGATTTCATTCCTTTTGGCGGTTGGTCTGGGAGCGGGGGTGGGCATAGTGTTTCTGCTGCATCGGGTGGTTGCCAGTGTTGTAGCGATGCAATTCGAGCGAGACGGTGTGGTCATTGCCGCGTTGGCGCTTTTGCTCGGTGCAATTGGTCTGGCAGCGGCTATTCCACCGACAAGGCGGGCTGCGGCGGTTGATCCCGTGCAAACACTTCGGATGGAATAGAGACCAATCCTCTTGTTCCTCAGCCTTTGCCAACGAGCCGAGGCGCTCATCCAGACGGAATGAAGGTCAAATCGCGCGGTCCGGTCGTTTGTCGGCAAACAAGAAGCAGTTCCGTTCTTTTCCGGCGGCGTAGGCCTTCACCGCTCGTATAGTAGGATCAAGTTGCTAAGAAGCGAACTCCGTATTCGAAAAGTTACTGAATTGTCCTCGGAAAATATGCTACGCTCCATCGCTTGCTTCCAACAAAGTGCAAGACTGCATGTTCATTGACTCCAGCGAGGCGTAGCAGCAGCATCGCCTAGGGGCTACAACGGAACAAGGGTCAGGTTCTTCCTCGCGCTGGCTCCCAGCTTCGAATCCGCCGATGACTGCCCTGCTGATTCCGAGGGATTGCTGCATACCGCTCGATTTCGTCCCTTACTTTTGGCTTCGTGCAAAGCCGAGTCGGCTTCCTGTAAGACCTGATTTACGTCGAGCACGCTTCTCCTTGTAGAGCTGACGCCGATGCTCACCGTAACTTGGACGGCAAACTTTTCGATCAAGAACTTCTCACTCGCTACTGTCTGACACAGCCGCTCGGCAACCACCATGGCATGATTGATCGGACAATTCGGCGCCACAATCAGATACTGTTCCCCTCCAAAGCGTCCCACCGAATCGTGCGGCCGCAAAGGCGAAGCCATTTTGGGGGCCAACTGCTTGATTACTTGGTCGCCCGCCGACTGCCCGTAGGTTTCATTGATGGTTTTGAGGTGATCGATGTCCACCAACAGCAGGCTCACTCTTCGGCCTTCGCCCTCACAATGCAAAACAGTTTGGTTCAGCAGTTCGATGATCGCTTTCCGGGTGTAGAGTCCGGTTAAAGAATCATGAGTCCCGCGATATTCGGTGGTCTCCAAAGCGGAAGCGAGCTGCGTCTCCAGTCCGAGTATCCGCGCCCCGACTCCCAGTCTGGCGCGCAGTTCCCGCGTGTCATATGGCTTTTTCAAGTAGTCGTCCGCCCCCGCGTCCAAGCCTGCGAGGATGTCCGCTTTCGCTCCCTTCGAGGTCAGCAGCAATATGTAGGTGTAGGGCTTGCGCGGAGTGGCGCGCAGTTCCCTGATGACTTGAATGCCATCTAAACCGGGCATCACCCAGTCCAGGATCGCGAGCTGAGGGCCATCCGGCTTTAGCAATTCGCGCTGCGCGTCCAGTCCGTTGTGCACCGTCTTGGCCTGATAGCCCCACTTGGTCAGCAGACTGCTCAACAACTTGCACGAGATCCGATCGTCATCCGCGATCAGGACTCTTGACATATTTCCTCCTCAACCTGCCCAATGCTTTGTCCAGCGCTTGGACCTCCTGTTTGAGCNNACCGTACCTTTCAACTTGTGCGCGGCCCGAGCCAGGCCAACCGCATCCTGGCGGGCTGCGGCATCCAGAACTTGCTGCAGCAGCAGAGGTGAATCAGCAACGAAAATGTCGATTATTTCCAGCAGAAGCTCCTCGTCACCTTCCAGCTGGTTCAGAAATTCAACCTCATCCAGGACGTTGCTGGCTATGATCTCCTCGGCCATGATCGCGCTGGCGACGGCCTCGCTCGGTCCCGTCTCAGGGGTTGTTTCTGCCATAGGGTTGGCGGCTGACGGCTGGGTTGACAGGGTTTCTCTCGAGTGGTTGACTCGATTTCGGGCTTGGCGGGCAAGCACCCCCAGCAGTTCCTGGCGTTGTATCGGCTTGGACAGGTAGTCGTCCATCCCAGCCTGAAAACATCGTTCGCGATCCCCAGTCATAGAGTGCGCAGTTACGGCCACAATCGGCACATGCCGCCCCGTCGTTTGCTCTTCCTGGCGAATCTGGCGGGTGGCTTCGAGGCCGTCCAGTTCGGGCATCTGTACGTCCATCAGAATCAAATCGAAGTCAGCTTCCCGCCACCGGGTCACGGCTTCAGCGCCATTCACCGCCACCGCGACCTGATGTCCCGCCCTCTCCAGCAGCACAGTGGCCAGCTTCTGATTCACCGGATTATCCTCCGCCACCAGTATGTTCAGCGGAAATGCAGATACAGGAGTGGGTTGCTGCTTCACCGTTGGCGCAAGAGCGGGGCTGGGCGATGGCAGTTTTCCCAAAATCCTAAGCATCGACTTCAGTAGGTCGGAAGGCTGTATGGGCTTCACTAAGAACGCGCCCACCCCCAACTCCCGGCACTTGGCTGCGCTGACGCTGTGGTCCGAAGAGGTCAACATCATGATGGCCGCGTTCTTCAATTCCGCCTGCGGCCGCATGCGGTGGATCACCTCGAAGCCGTCCATTTCAGGCATCTGCTGGTCCAGCAAAACCAGCCGGTACGGGCGACCGGAAAGCGTCGCTTCTTCCAGTCGCTTCAATCCTTCCTCCCCGGAAGCTGCCTCCTCGGGCTGCATTTGCCATCCCTCGGCCAGCTTGCGCAGCACCGAGCGATTGCTGGCGTTGTCGTCGATAATCAAAACCGGCAGTCTCCGCAACTCCTCAAGCATCGCCGGCGCATCCTCCTCTGTGGCCGCTTCGATCGTTCCTCCGAAACTCATCGTGAAATGGAACACGGACCCCTCACCGGCAACGCTTTCCATCCAGATTTCGCCGCCCATCAACTGCACAATCTGCCTCGAGATCGCCAGCCCCAGTCCCGTGCCCCCGAACTGGCGTGTGGTCGAAGAGTCTCCCTGCTCAAAGGCGCGAAACAGCTTGGCCTGAATCTCGGGTGGAATTCCGAGCCCCGTATCGCGAACGGCGAAGTGCAGCATCGGATCTTTGTGGGTTTCATTCGTGTTATGGCCGCTCCGCCGCAGGCTGACGTTTACCACCACTTCCCCTTGTTTGGTGAACTTGATCGCATTGCCAATCAGGTTCAGCAACACCCGGCGCAGGCGAAGGGAATCGCCCACGATCTGGCGCGGCACCTCGGGCTCAAAGCTGAACACTAACTCGAGGCCCTTGTTGTGCGCCAGAATTGCCACGCTGTTCACCGCCTCACCGACCAACTCTTCGAGGTTGAAAGGTTGGGGATCGAGCACAATCTTTCTCGCCTCAATCTTGGAATAATCCAGGATGTCGTTGATCAGGGTGAGCAGCGTAGTCCCGGAAGCCTTCACCATTTCCTGGTAACCGCGTTGTTCCGCGGTCAGACTGGTCTCCAAC
The DNA here is from genome assembly GCA_003156615.1 of Acidobacteriaceae bacterium. Next base: position 9,968 of record PMHI01000257.1, read on the forward strand.
GTCAGCTCGGTCATACCCAGGATGCCGTTCATGGGGGTGCGGATTTCGTGGCTCATATTCGCCAGAAATTCACTCTTGGCGCGGTTGGCATCTTCCGCCGCATGCCTGAGTTTGCCCGCCTCCTTCAGTTGCAGGCGGATGGTTTGGGTCTGCCGGCGAATCCGGCCCCGCAGCACGAATACCCAGGCCAGAACCACCGCCGTGATCGCCATCGCCACGCCCAGCACGGAGAGAGCATGAGCGGGAGTCCACCAGGAAGGACTTTCCATTACGATCAGATCTTCGGATGAGCGGAGCAGAACTCGAAAAGACTTGGGGACCAAGAAACCCTCAACCGGTATCGCCTGGGCATCGGACTTAACCGAGCAGATTCCAGTTATTCTGATCTTGCTTCCATCTTTCCAGGGGGTGAGGAGGCGCCCTCCGGATTGCGTTGGCAGGACAACGGAAAAGACAAACCCACCGGAAGACACTACGATGGTTGGGTCGGTGGCGGTGCTGTCTCTTCCGATGAGTTGGCCCTCCAGTTGAACCAACTCTGCGTCGAAATCCCCTCGCAGAACCTGGTCCGCGGTGACCACTGCGGCAGGAGTCGGCTCGAGGGCACCGGATGTCTTGTAGATCGCTTGGGTCAGGGTTGGCGTAAACTCCCCGATGATGGGAAAACCGACTACGTCGGCCCACTCTCCGGTCTTGAGGGCGGTGGTCTGATCGGTCTGGGCGCAAAGACCCTGGGTACCGTCCTGAAGGCAGAGCAATCGGCCTGGCCAAAGCAACGTGACGATCCCGCGAATGTGGACCCGGTGATGCAAACTGGGACTGGGCTCGTAGCGCAGCAGCCGGCGAACGGATTCGACCGGGAGTGCAAAAGGATTNNCTTACCTTGGCGTCCACCAGACTGGCGTAATCCGCTCCCGGTTCCTTCATCGTCAGTGCGGTGATAACGCCGTCGCTGAGAACGAGATCAAGGGAAATATTCCCGCCCGACTCCCGAACCGCATGCACCACGCCTTCGATCTCCACCCACTGGCCATCGTCCACGCCCGTCAACATCTCGGTCATAGAGGCGCTCGGTGCGCTCGAAGGCACGTGGGAGGTCCCGATCACGCGCATCACGCCACTGTCGACGATGGGAGCAAAATCCCCCGAGGCGCTGACCCCGGTGACTTCCACCAGTTCGCCGGCCTCCAGAGGGATCGCGGGAGTAGAGGCAAGAGCAACAAAGATGCATCCGGAAGAGTCGCAAACGAAGCTCAGGGCGTGCCTCGGGTCGATGATTGAGTTGTAGTCCGTAATCACGGCGCGTAGATGCACGGGGTGCTTCCGCGCGGCCTCCTCCGTGGTAAGACTATGGGCTGCGTGGGCCGTGGTGAGGATGGTTAAGGGCCGCGGCTCGCCACGCTCTTGAGAATTCGCCTTCGCCCCGAATGAACCCAGCAGGATCGCCGTGGCGATAGCGGTGGCGACGTAGCGGAGACGACTTAACGCGAAACTGCTCTTTCCGCGCCAGCCATTCACTACCTGCTCCCAACGGAACGTCATCCGTGTCCCGACTGGAACGCACGCTTTCCAAAGCAACACAGGCCGTTCCGTAGTGGCAATCGTTGACCTGGGTTTCATGTGCGCGCCGAAGTTCGTTTTGCCTGCCACCGTCAATTTTTCTCACCCGTGCACGAACGGTGGATCGAACGGGAAAGGATCTCCCCGCCAACCAACCGCCTATCGATCACCATTCGGCACGTGCCGGTCGCAACTTCACTCTTGCCCAAATTTGAATGGGTTCAAGCCGGAACCTTCGGTTCGTATTCCGTCGAGCGGAATGATGTTGACGTTAGTGTGAAAGAACGTTTTTTCGGGGCTCAATCGTCGCTGGCCGAGGCCGCACGCAGCCGAACGACAGCGTGCTTCGGTTTTGACTTCGCCCGCCTCGCTTATCGGAAGGGTGCGGTGAAATATGCGAGGTGATCAATGAATGCAATGGCGATATTACGACGACAATCCCGAGGGCAATCGCGCGAGTCTCTCGAATTTCGACATCCTCATCTGCTCTAGCGAACGCTCGCTCAAAGTCTCAGCGGCTTTTGTGAACACTTCCAGCAGCCTTGCGGCATTAGGATCGGCAGCCGCCCGAGCTCGAAGCAGGGGCGTGCGTTTTCGGACAAAGACATACTTTTATCTCCTTCCCCGAGCTTAGGGGGCATGGGACCAGGAGACTGTTTCATAATGCTCACCCTCGGAAATCTAAAGGTCAATGCGATATGGCGATCGATGTGCGCCAGGATCAACCGAGAGCCTCTCTAAAGCCAAGGAGATCGCCGCATGGTGACGTGCGGACGCCGCTCTCCGCGCTGTTCGTGTTTCGTAACAGGCCCTAACGATATCTTGTTTTTTTGCCGGGCTGTGCTAAGTTCTCCAGCGTCCAACGGGCCAGCACCGATTCCTGGATTACCGAAGGCTGAGCTCCTTCCTGTGATAGGGTAGGGTTTTACGAAAGCACACCGGTAGTAGCGCCCCTCTGTTTCTCTTTAGGCTCGGCTGGCCCGACAGAAAAGGAGAATTATGTCTGCTCCGAAGAAACGTTTTTCACTTCCCGGTAGTGAGCGCGCTCCGCTAAAAGGAGCACGAGAGATAGGCCCGGCGAACCCCAGCGAAATAGTAGACGTGACCATTCGTTTGCGATCCCGCGCCGGCAAGAAGCCGATTGTCGACGCCAATGAATTTACGAAACCGATTAAAGAACGCACCATTTTGAGCCGTAAAGAATTCGAGCGGCTTCACGGCGCGGATCCCGACAGCATTGCCCGCGTCGAGTCCTTTGCCCGCGAACACAAACTCACGGTAAAGGAAAAGAGCCCGGCACGCCGGACCGTCATTCTTTCCGGGACGGTGACGGCAATGAACCAGGCGTTTGGCGTCGAACTGAAGCAATATGAACATCCGAATGGCAACTATCGCGGACGCACCGGGGCGGTCCAGCTTCCTACCGCACTGCAGGGTGTGGTCGAGGGCGTCTTTGGCCTGGATAATCGTCCACAGGCGAAGCCACATTTTCGTAGGCGGCGTGGGCTTCGAGGTGCCCGTGCCGCGGCCGTAAGCCTGTCCTACACACCCATACAAGTTGCCACGCTTTACAACTTTCCGACGGGCGTAGATGGTTCCGGAGAATGTATCGGGCTGATCGAGTTGGGCGGCGGATACAACCCAACGGACCTAAGCAATTACTGGAGTCAGCTCAACCTGACCGAGACGCCAACTGTGTCGGCAGTCTCGGTCGGCAACGGCAGCAACAATCCAACCGGAGACCCGAACGGGCCGGATGGCGAGGTGATGTTAGATATCGAAGTGTCCGGGTCGATCGCGCCCGGGGCCAAGATCGTCGTCTATTTTGCGGAGAACACGGACGCCGGCTTTCTGAACGCGATCACAACCGCCGTGCACGACAGCACGAATAACCCGTCTGTAATCTCGATTAGTTGGGGTGGTCCCGAATCCTCCTGGACGCAGCAGGCTCTGACGTCGATGGATGAGGCGTGCCAGGCCGCTGCAGCGATCGGAGTAACCATTTGTGTTGCTGCCGGAGATGATGGCTCAACCGACGGGGTCACCGATGGACTGAATCACGTCGATTTCCCGGCCTCGAGCCCGAATGTGCTGGGGTGTGGAGGCACGGAGTTGGTGGCTTCGGGCACTACCATTACCAGCGAAACCGTGTGGAACGAACTCGCCAATAACGAAGGCGCAACCGGAGGCGGCATCAGCGACGTTTTCCCGCTTCCCACGTGGCAGAATGGGGCAAACGTTCCACCTTCCGCCAATCCAAATCACAATATTGGTCGAGGCGTTCCGGATGTGGCCGGAGATGCCGATCCCAACACCGGCTACGTTACTCTGGTCGATGGGCAACCTGACGTGATCGGAGGCACCAGTGCCGTGGCTCCGCTCTGGGCTGGATTGATCGCGCTCATCAATGAGAGCATTGGAAAGCCCGTGGGCTTTATTAACCCATTGCTTTATCAAAACCCCAACGGTGATTTCAATAGCATCACTTCTGGCAACAACGGAGCTTACTCGGCAGGTCCGGGGTGGAATCCATGTACCGGGCTGGGATCGCCGATCGGAGTGCAAGTGGCGGTCGCGTTGGGCGCACCGGCGCAAGCCATGAAAACGGGCACTTAGCTGCGGAATATAGAAGTGGCGAGGCCTCTCGGTCACGCCACTTCTTTGCCCTCGTCCTCGCGAAGCCTAGGATTGATAGTCGATGGATGATTGACAAATCGGCATCCGACTGAGTTTTGGTTCTCAATTCACCATCAGCAATCATCGATCATCAATTCTGGAGGTCGGCCAGACGCTATTCAGTTCCCGACAAAGCGCGCATACAGGCTGCGCGCAACCCCGGTGTCGGTTGTCCCCTTGATGATGGCCCGTCCATCGGGAAACAGTGTCATCTCATAGGGCTCGCGCCAGAACTTCAGCACGAATTCGTTGTGCCGTACTATGCCGTGCGCTTCCAGCCGCTGCTGCATCTCGGCAAAATCAATGGGCCGAGCGCGCTCATGAATCTGCACTGAGTTGCGTCCGCACATGGTGATGTGGGGACGCCCTTCGCCCGCCAGATGCACAAAATCTCTCTCTCCACAGGCCCGGCATCCCGGCCGCGGATTCGCCGCCGCAATCTCGGCATGCTGGTTCTTCCACACATCAAATGACCACAGCGTCCTGCGCAGTTGCTCCCCCGCCGCGCCTCCCACCAGCAACTTCACCGCTTCCGTCGCCGCAATCGATGCCACAAGGTTGACCGCCGTGTTCAATATTCCCGAGGTCTCGCAGGTCTCCACCATCCCCCGCGGCGTATCGGGGAAAATGCATGCCAGGCATGCGGTTTTTCCGGGCAGCACATTCAGCGTTATGGCATAACTGCCGACTGCTGCCGAGTAGATCCAGGGCACAGAATTTTTCACGGCATAATCATTCAACAGATACCGAGTCTCAAAATTGTCTGTGCCGTCGATGATTACATCCATCTCCTCAAGTAACACATTAATATTTCCCGGAACCACATCCTCGACTCGAGGCTCGACGACAATCTCCGCATTGAAGCCCGCGATCTTTCGCGCGGCGGCAATCGCCTTGGGCACGGACTCGGCCGCATCCTTCTCGTCGAACAGCGACTGGCGTTGCAGATTGCTTGCCTCCACATAATCGCGATCAATAATCCGCAGCCTTCCCACACCCGCGCGCCCCAGCAAGGACGCCAGCGCCGACCCGGTCGCGCCGCATCCCACAATCGCCACTCGACCCGCCGCCAGCCGCCGCTGGCCCTCCGCTCCGATTCCGCGAAACAAAATTTGCCGCGAGTACCGTTCCTCGAACTTTTGTTGCTCCACGCCCTGCCTCAAGGAGATCACCAGCTTTGCCCCGCAAAACCTTTATTATAAGTGTCTGGACTGCTTCCGCCGCCCGGAGGCAGACAACACAGGCCTTCCGCGCTTCATCGAAGGTAGCAACAGGCCCAAGGACGTTATTTGCTTAGACGGTACGCGTCATTTTGCATCTTGATCTTGGTTTCGCTCGGCCCGGCCGCCCTGGCCGGATCTTGCGTATCCGCCTCTTTGCACCCAGCTCAAGAACCGCAGACCGCGCAACCCGCTTCAGCTCTTGCCGCCATGTCGGCTTACGTCGGCCGCACCGTCCGATCCATCGAACTGCCCGGCGTGCCGGACCCCGACCACCTGCTCGAAATGCTCCCGCAGAAAACTGGCCAGCCGCTCGACCGCGATCAAGTCCGCGAAAGCATCCGCATTCTCTTCGCCACCGGCCGCTTTGCCGACATCCAGGCCGAAGCCAGTTCTTCAGGTCCGGATGTGCTGCTCGCCTTCACGACTTCACTCAATTTCTTTGTCGGCGCCGTCGACGCGGAAGGCGCTCCCAGTCACCCCAACCCGAACCAGATTCTCAATGCCACCAAGTTGCAGCTCGGGGAACTCTATACTGCCAATAAACTCAACCGCGCCCAGCAGAACGTCCGGCAACTCATGCAGGAGAACGGATATTACCGCGCACGCGTCACCGCAGAAAGCAGTTCCGATGCCTCTACCCAGCAGGCGAATATCCTCTTCCGCATCACTGCTGGAGTGCCTGCCCACGTCGGCGAGGTCAAACTCACCGGTCACTCAACTTTTTCTGAAGGCCAGCTTCAGGACATAGCCAAAATGCACCCTGGCGATCGCGTTGCCGCCGCCCGCATCACCAATTCTCTTCAGCGCCTGCGCAAGAAACTGCAGAAACAGCAACGTGTGCTCGCTCAGGTTTCCATAGCCGAGCAGAAATATCGCCCCGAATCGAACGCCGTCGACTTCGTCTATCTGATCGACCCTGGACCCGTCGTTGTCCTCTACACCCAAGGTTTTCACGTCGGGCACGGCGTCTTGAAAAGAGAAGTCCCAATCTATGAGGAAAATGCTCTCGACGACGACCTCCTGAACGAGGGCCAACGCAATCTCCTGGACTATCTTCAGAGTCGCGGCTACTTTAGCGCCACGGTCGAGGTGCAGAAAGAGACCCATCCCGACTCGGTGCGCATCATCTACCGCATCGATCCCGGTCCTGCGCACAAGTTCGACCTCATCGAGATCACGGGAAACAAGTATTTCTCGCGGCAAATGCTTCGCGCGCGCTTTCAGATGCAAACCTCTGGCAAGTTCCTTTCCCGCGGACGCTATAGTGGCGCCTTGCTCAAAAACGACGTCGCCAATATCCAGGCCCTGTATGTTTCGAACGGATTCCGCGAGGCCAAGATTCAAAGCAGGGTTGAAGACAACTATCACGGCGCCAAGAACCACATCGCGGTTCACATTCAGATTCAGGAGGGCCCGCAGACTCTCGTCGGCGCATTCCATATTACTGGCAACCAGAAGATCGACGCCAAGGCTTTTCCCGACCTCAATACCACCGAAGGCCAACCCTACTCCGAACAGAATCTCGCCAATGATCGCGAGTCCATCCTCAACTACTACTTCAATCACGGTTTTTCCAAGGCTACTCTCGACATCACCACCAAACCTTCACCCGGCCAGCCCCACCGCGAAGACGTTGACTACACCATCGAGGAGGGCGAACAGTTTTTCATCCACCAAGTGACACTTGCTGGGCTCGATCACACCCGAGACTACGTCGCGCAGCGCGAGATTCAAGAAGTTGCCGGCCAGCCTCTAAGTCAGCAGGACCTTCTCAATACGCAGAGCAAGCTCTATGACCTCGGCATTTTCAGCCAAGTCGATACTGCCGTCCAGAATCCCGAGGGCTCCGAGCCGCAAAAAAACGTTCTCGTCCAGGTGCAGGAAGCCAAGCGTTATACCTTCACCTATGGCCTCGGCATGGAATTCGAAACCGGCCTGCCCGCCGGGACCAGCGCTCCAGCCGGAGCCACCGGCGTAAGTCCTCGGGTCGAATTCGATATCACTCGCCTCAACGTCGACGGCCGGGACCAGACCGTGACCTTCCAGTCCCACGTCGGACGACTCCAGCAGCGCGGCCTCATTAGTTACGAGATCCCCAAGCTCTTCAATCAGGAGCGCTTCAAGATCTTCTACACCATCTTTTACGACAACAGCCTGGACGTCTCCACCTTCACGTCGCAACGCGAGGAAGGCAAGATCGATCTCCGCCAGCAAATCGGCAAACAGCAAGTCAATCACTCCACCTCGATCACCTACCGCTTCGATTACCGCTACGTGAAGGCCAGCCACTTGGCTTCAGATTTTTCGCCCGCCGAGTTTAGTTTGCTTTCCCTGCCCGCACGCGTCGGCGGTCCCGGTCTTACCTTCATCCGCGACAAACGGGACAATCCTCTGGAAAGCACGAAAGGCCAATACTTTACGCTGGATGCTTTCGCCGCATCCAGGTACTTCGCTTCTCAGGCTAATTTCGCTCGCGCTCTCGCTCAGGATTCCACCTACTACTCCTTTGGGCGGCCCAATCACAAATTTGTCATTGCTCGCTCCACTACACTCGGATTGGAGCAGGTCTATCGGGGTACCGTGGTTCTTCCGCCGGGAGCCTGTCAAATCAGTAGTTTAAGTACGTCTTGCCCCGAGGGTATTTCGGTGATCCCTCTGCCCGAAGTTTTTTTTGCTGGCGGCGGCAACTCCCACCGCGGTTTTGGGTTGAATCAAGCAGGACCCCGCGATCCCGATTCCGGCTTTCCCGTTGGCGGCACGGCGGAGTTCGTCAACAGCGAAGAACTACGCTTTCCCCAAGTCAGCCTGCCTTATCTCGGAGAAGGTTTCGGTTTCGCCGTCTTTCACGATATGGGCAATGTTTTCACCGCGGGTCACGATATGCTCAAAGGACTCCTGCGCTGGCACCAGCCCGATCCGGCGCAATGTTTGCAATCCGAAGGTGTGATCATTCCAGCCTGCGAGACATACTTTAACAATAGCGGCTATGACTACACCTCTCACGCCGTGGGGATCGGATTGCGTTACAAAACGCCCATCGGCCCCTTACGCTTCGATTTCGGGTACAATCTGAATCCAACATACTATTTTCAGGGCTTGGTCAACTCCTCTGGAGCGTTGACCGGCGACTTCGAGACGCAGCGTCTGCGCCCCTTTAACTTCTTCTTCAGCATAGGTCAGCCATTCTAATGAGAACTACCGAATGACAACCAAAACAACCATTACCGCTCTCGCGTTGGCGGTTCTGCTGTCGGCACCGTCATTCGCACCCCCACCCGCCTCCGCCGAAGTTATCGACCGTATCATCGCCACTGTCAACGGCCGCGTGATCCTACAAAGCGACTGGGACGAAGCCCTCTGTTACGAAGCTCTGCTCACCAATCGCACCCCAGCCCAGTTCACCGACGACGATCGCCGGGCAGTGTTAGACCGCCTGATCGATCAGGAACTTCTTCGCGAACAAATGAAGTCGGCCGACTTTCCCCACGCCACCGACGCCGAGGCCGCCGCCCGCGTCGCCGAGGCCCGCAAGCAATCTCCGCAGGCCGCATCCAGTGAGGCCTGGCAGGCTCTCCTCGCCCACTACCACCTCACGGAAAAGGATCTTCTTGCTCACGTCCGGGAGCAGGTCGACGTGATGCGGCTCGTCGACGCCCGCCTTCGTCCCGCCGTCGAGATCGACTCCAAGTCCATCGAGGCCTACTACCGCGACCAGTTTGTCCCCAAGTTGAAGCAGTCCGGGGCATCCGAAGTTCCGCTCGCTGAAGTCTCCGCCAAGATTCGCGAGGTGCTGACCGAGCAGAAGGTGAGCGAGTTGCTCGTATCCTGGTTGCAAAATTTGCGATCCGAAGGGCAGGTCCGTATCCCCGGCGTCACGCCTTCTGCCAACGACCCGGGAGTCCAATCGCGGTGACGGAACTCCCTTCCAATCGCACCCGCCGCTGGTGGAAATATCTCTTGATTATGACCGCGGCCGGCTTCGTCGGCGCTCTCGGCCTGCTCGTCTACGTCAACACAGACTCATTCCAGTCGCTGGTCCGCCGCCGCCTCATCGCCGAAGTGGAGCGCATCACCGGAGGCCGGGTCGAAATCGGCAGCATCCATACCACTCCTTTTCGCCTCCAGGTCGACGTGCGCGGAATTACTGTCCATGGTCGCGAGTCCGCCACCGAGGTTCCCCTCGCGCACGTGGACCGCATCGTGGCTCGCCTGAAGATCACCTCTCTTCTCCGCTCCGAGTTCGGCTTCCACGAGGTCATCCTCGATCGCCCCGTCGTCCACGTCGCTTTCTATCCTGATGGCTCTACTAATTATCCCCAGCGAAAGGCCGGGGTCGTTGCCCGCGAGACTGCCGTCGAGCGACTTTTTGCTCTTTCCATCAATCGCTTCGAAATCCGCCATGGCCAGATCCTCTGGGACGATCAGACCATCCCCATTGATTTCGCCGCTCGCGATAGTTCGCTCCAGATGGACTATTCCTTTCTTCATAATCGCTATGACGGCCGCCTTCTGCTCGGCTTGGTCGACACCAAGCTGCTGGACTGCCGCCCCTTCGCCTGGATGACCACCGCGGAGTTCAGCCTGGCATCCGACTCTGCGGTCGTTTCCTCACTCCGGTGGAGCTCCGGCCACTCTCATTTCTCAGCCAGCGGCCAGGTCACAGACTTCCGCCGTCCACATCTTCTGGGTTCCTACGATGCCCAGTTCGACCTCACCGAAGCCGCGTCCATCGCGCGCCGCCACGATCTGCGCGTCGGTGGGCTCGAACTCAGGGGACACGGCGACTGGTCCCTAGACCAGTTCGCCAGCAGCGGCCTCGTGACCCTCCACGATCTCGGCTGGCAGAACGATCAGATCTCATTCTCCAGAGCCTCTCTCAGCGCGGGCTACTCGGTCACCGACCAGCAACTCAAACTCTCCAAACTACAAGGCAAGATTTTCGGGGGCGGCGTTACTGGCGATGCCGAAATCGATCAGTGGCTCGCGCCCTGGCAGCACCTGTCTCCAGCAGTTAAAAAGAACCTTGAAACCGCCATCATTTCCGCCGCTCCGCCCCCGAACAAGTCCGGCGTCAAAACACCCAGGCCAAAGCCACCGGCAATCCAAACTGCGGTCATTGTTCTTCGTCTGCGCGATCTCTCTGCGGAAGATCTCAGCGAAGCGCTCGATGCTCCTGCTCACCGATTCCCCCGCTACCATCCCGCCGCATCCGCCTCGGGCACGCTCGAAACTCGCTGGAAAGGAACTCCCCGCGATGCGGAAGTCCAATTCGCTTTCGATCTCACTCCTCCCGAGCACCACATCCCCGCGCACCTGCGAATCAGCGCCCACGCCAACGGTGTTTATTTCGTCGCCAATGAAACTCTGGATCTACCTCAGTTCACCCTGACCACGCCCACGTCCCGCATCCAGGCCTCCGGCACCGTATCTGCCGCGTCCGCGGTCCGCCTCTCCGTTTCCACCTCCAGTCTTGCTGACTGGCTGCCTTTTATCGCCATCGTTCGCGGTCCCGCGCAATTTGCAGTCGAGCTGAACGGCAGCGCCACCTTCACCGGTGGCATGAGCGGCGCAATCTCTTCACCTCAGCTCACCGGCAGCCTCCAGGTCGACGATTTCGAGATCACCCTGCCCGCCACGGCCAACACCCATAAGCTCGACACGCAATGGAACTCTCTTTCCACCTCCGTCCAGCTTTCCTTCCAGGCCATCTCTCTCCACAACGCCACGTTGCGCCGGGGTGACACTTCGGCTGAATTCGACGCCTCCTCCGGGCTCCAACACGGCCATTTCACCGGCGACANNAACTATCCCATCTTCGGCAACGCCGATCTTTCCGTCGAGGCCGCCGGCACCTTCTACGATCCTCACGGTGAAGGACAGATCCATCTCATGAATGCCACCGCCTACGGTGAGACCATTCGACAATTCGACTCCGCGTTCCATGTCGCCCAGGGCGAGTATGCTTTCGATAACATCCATCTTTTCCACGACGATTCAGTCGTGACCGGGAGCGCCGCTTATAATCCTTCCTCCCGTGCCTTTCAGCTCGACCTCGTGGGGAACAATTTCGACCTCGCCCAGGTCCGACAGATCCATTCGGATCGTATCTCTGTCGACGGGCGCGCCGGCTTCGTTCTCAAAGCCTCGGGTACTCCCGACGCGCCCTCCATCAATGCGGACGTCCACATCCTCGGCCTCACGGTCGATAATGAACTTGCCGGTGATCTCGACCTGCATGGCGTCACGCAGGGTAGCGAACTGCATCTCACCGGCAATTCGAAGTTCCAGCACGGCTCTTTGCTGGTCAGCGGCAAGGTTCGGTTGCGCGATGACTATCCCGCCGACCTGTCCTTTCAAACGGACCAGGTCGATCTCGACGCTCTCTGGATCTCCTATTTCCGCGGCCAACTCACGGGACATTCTGCCGTTACCGGTTCTCTCGACCTGCGTGGCCCACTCGGCCGGCCCGGGCAATGGATCCTCGCCGGCAACTTGAGTGCAGTTGCGATCGATGTCGAAAATATAAAGCTCCATAATCAAGATCCCATTCGATTCGCCCTCGCCAATCAGTCGGTCAACATCCAGCAACTCCACCTCGTGGGGGAGGGTACTGACCTCGGCGTGCACGGCTCGATCGCGCTCTCCGGCGCACGCACACTGGATCTCACGGCCGATGGTCGGCTCGACCTCAAACTGCTCTCCAGCTTCGATCCTGACTTCACGTCCTCCGGCCTCGTCACTATGGACATGACCGTCGGTGGAAGTCTTGCCGAGCCTTTGCCTCAGGGCACTTTTCAGGTGACCCACGGCGCGCTTTCCTATGCCGGACTCCCCAGTGGCTTCAGCGAACTGAATGGCTCGCTTCTTTTCACTCGCGATCGCATCCACATCGAGACCCTTACGGCCCGCACCGGGGGCGGCACGCTGGACCTCAAGGGCGACGCCAATTACTTTAAGCAGCAGCTCAACTTCAATCTCACGGCCACCGGCAAAGATGTTCGCCTGCGCTATCCACCCGGTGTCAGCTCCACGGCCAACACCGAATTGCATTGGATCGGCAGCCGCTCTGCTTCCACTGTTTCCGGCGATATCAGCATTACCAAGATTGCGGTCACTCCCGGATTCGATTTCAGTGCTTATCTCGAGCGCAGCCGTCAATTCTCCACGGCGGCCGCCAACTCACCGCTCAATAACGTCAAACTCGACATCCACGTCCAAACCGCGCCGGAACTCCAGATGCGTACCGCAATTGCGCGCCTTTCCGGCGACGCCGACCTTCGCCTCCGCGGCTCCGTCGCTCGTCCCGCCGTCCTCGGCCGTGTCGATATCCTCGAAGGGAAAGCCACTTTCCACGGCATCCGCTTTACGCTTGAGCGCGGCGACATCACTTTCGCCAATCCGGTTGCCATCGAGCCCCAACTCAATCTGCAGGCCTCCAGCCATGTCCGCAACTACGATCTCAACATCACGGTGATTGGCACACCCGACCGCCTCCATATTAACTACCGTTCCGAGCCTCCCTTGCCTCAATCCGACATCATCGCTCTCCTCGCACTGGGCCGCACCAACGAAGAATCTGCTCAACTCCAGGAGCAGTCCGGCCAGGGCTTCTTTTCCGACCAGGCCAGCGCCCTCATCCTCAATCAGGCGCTCAATGACACAGCCACCAGCCGCTTCCAGCGCCTGTTCGGCGCCAGCAATATCAAAATCGATCCTCAGGGACTCACCACCGAAACCAATCCCCTCAGCAACGGCCCCCAGATCACCATTGAGCAACAGTTCGCCAACAACCTGTCCCTCACCTACTCCACCAATGTTTCTCAGAGTTCGCAGCAGATCATCCAGGGGGAGTACTATGTCAATCGCAGCGTTTCCCTCGTCGGCACCCGCGACCAGAACGGCGTCGTCAGCTTCGACTTGCAAATCCGGCGTCGTAAGAAATAACTTACCAGTCGGGCCGTAAAGCCCCGGTCCTTCAGG
>PMHI01000459.1 GCA_003156615.1 Acidobacteriaceae bacterium
ATTTCGAGCAGTTCATGCCACGAGCTTGGTCCCTCGCTGCCCGCGGCGTAGTTGGGAAAGTCTGGCGGCGGCAAATGTGCCCACGCTTCTTCAATCGGCGTAATGATGCGCCACTCCGCCTCTACTTCGTCTCGACGCGTAAATAGCGTTGCATCGCCACGCATGGAATCCAGTAGCAGAGTTTCGTAAGCAACCGGCCCCTTCGACCTGAAGCTCGCCTGATAAGAGAAGTTGGCCTGAACCGTCACCGTCCGCATCTGTGTTCCCGGTCGCTTCGCGCCGAATGCGATCGAGATTCCCTCGTCCGGCTGAATGCTGATCGTGATGACATTCGGGTTAACTACCGACAACGCGCTCGCAAACAAAGCCAAGGGCGTCGGTTTGAGGTGCACGCGGATCTCCGTCAGATTTTTTGCAAGGTGCTTCCCCGTCCGGATGTAGAAAGGAACTCCAGCCCAACGCCAGTTCTCAATCTGAAACCTTACCGCTGCGTAGGTTTCGGTTGTGGAGTTGGGATTCACGCCCGGCTCTTGCCGATAACCCGGTACCTGCCTCCCGTCAATCACGCCGGAACCATATTGCCCTCGCACCGTGTATCGTGCTACGTCCTCGACACTCATGGGCCGAATGGATCGAAATACCTGCACCTTCTGTTCACGCACCGAATCCGCATCAAACGCTAGCGGTGGCTCCATCGCAGTCAGCGCCAGCAACTGAAGTAGATGGTTCGCGACCATATCGCGCAGGGCGCCGGTCTCCTCGTAGAAGGCCGCACGGTTTTCGACTCCCACCGTTTCCGCCGCTGTGATCTCCACATAGTCGATGTAGTTCCGGTTCCACACCGGTTCGAAGAGCGAGTTGCTGAAGCGGAAGACAAGGATGTTTTGGACCGTCTCTTTTCCAAGATAGTGGTCAATCCGGTAGACCGCTCTCTCGTCGAATACTCCGCGCACCACGTCATTTAGCACGTTCGCCGATTCCAAGTCCCGCCCAAAGGGCTTTTCCAGAATAATTCTCGTCCACCCATGTTCCCGGCGGTTCAGTCCTGCTGCTCCCAAACCTTCAATGATTGGTCCCGCTACTGAAGCGGGCGTCGATACATAGAACAAATGGTTTGGGCTCGATCCACTCTTCTCCATCTCCTCCAGCCGATTGCGCAACTGAGGATAGAAATTCGGATTGTTGATGTCGCCCTCCATGTAGTGCAGGTGCGTTTCAAAGGCTGTCCAGCCCGACTCGCTGTAGTCGCGTGTGTCTTTTGACTTGGCCGCTGCTTCGCCTGTCTTCTTGCGAAACTCCTCAGAACTCACGGGCGTCCGGCCGATCCCGAGAACTTCGAACTCAGGGTTCATGCAGCCCTCACAGGACAGGTTGTAGAGGCCCGGGATCAGCTTCCGCTTCGTCAGATCGCCCGAAGCTCCAAAAATAACCAGGACACAGGAATCTCCGGTTGGCAGTGGTTCCTGCGACAACTTCTCGAGAGGACTGGCTTGGATAATGGCGGACATAATCTTCTATCTATAGATGTTCTCGATGTGGATTTCGAATCACCCGAAAACTAATTTACTCCGCCGGGTTCTTCCGGGCTTTTCTTGACTGCCTTCTAGTTCAGGCGTCGAGCGAACCAATCGGCTATTAGGTGCCTACTCAGGTGAGGTGGGTTGGCCTGGACTACTCGGCACTCCGACGGCTTGAATCGAGTTCGGTTGCGTTACTGCCATACGAGCGATGACAAGTCTTCGTGCCTCCGCCCAAGAGACTTTCCTCTGCGAATCAAAAGTGCTCACTTCGCGGGCGGGGATGGCTGGTGAGACGCTGCCGGGTAATCTCGGCAGTATTCTCATCTCCCGGAGGTTTTCGTAGATTTCGGAAAACATCGTTTCGCTGTCGATGCGGTCGTGAAAACCCGCCTGCCGTACTTTAATCGTGCTCGACACGTTGTCGAAGTCCTGACGGAAGGCGAAGTCTCCATAGCTCCAGGCGACGATCTGTCCATAGGGGATGGGCCGCAGGTTTTCCCTCTTCACGATGGCGTCCCACATCCCTCGCTTGTCCGCCATGTAGGTCGTAAGCAAGAAGGGAACCGGGTCGGCGATGTCCATGTCGAACATCTTTGCTATCCGCGGCCACATTGCTGCCAGCGGAGAGTGTCGCCATTCTGCTCGAGGACAAGCACGTCCGCTGCCGGCGTCGCGCTATTTTGCGTGAGGGCGAACGTCAAGAAAGCGAGCGACAAGACCGCGCCGGCCGCGAGAGAGCGTTGCATGGGACCCTCCGATTGCGAAGATAAAGGGGTCACAAATTTGATGGAAATCATACTCTGAAAATCAAGCGGCACATAAGCCAGCCTAACCGGGCCAACCCTTCTGATTTCCCATCATGAATTCCAAACCGCGTATTTTTTCAGTTAGCCGATTCCTGCACCAAACTCCACAACAGAGTCTAAGGACATCCTAAGTCCCGAGTGACAAACAGGGGGTAATCCGCCCCCCAGAACGGAAGCTGGTTTTACCATTTTGCCAACGCTCGACGTGGATAATTGATGAAATCAGGGTTCCGCGGCCTCAAAAGTTACCGGTAAAGTGGTGAGTGGCGAAGTCAAGCTGGCTGCGGATTCAATCTGTTAACCCTGTGTTGGGTCTGAATCTACTTACCCTGATCCTTGAGCAGCACAACGTCGCTGGTTTGATTCCCGCAGGCCAGGGCCGCGCGCTTGCCGTCCGGGGACCAGGCAAATCGAAAGATCTGGCCAGACTTCAAATCTGTCAGTTGCCGAGGAGGACCGCCATCAACGGGCTGGCTCCACAGGTTTGAGACGCCGTTACGGGTATCGACGTAGGTCAACTCCCGTCCGTCTCTGGTCCACAAGACTTGACGGTAGTCTCCGGCCGGCGTGGCGCTGGCAACATTGAAAGTCTTGACCGGCGAGCCGCCTTGGAACGGAATGATGAGCAGTCTCGGCTTGCCCGGCTCAGCTTCGTCGCTGGTTGCGATCCATTTGCCGTCGGGCGAAACGTCCGGCAACCCCGGCGGATGATCTTTGAGCGCTTCCGTTTCACCACCGTCGACCGGCACCTTCCAGAGCGTAGGGACACTACCTAATCGCAGCGATGCAAAAACGACCCAATTCCCATCCGGCGAACAAGAGGGGTAAAAGTCCTCATCGTGTGTGGTCAGCTGTTTTGCATGATTGCCGTCGGCATCAAACCGCCAGATACCGGGACGATTCGTCACGGTTAACAAATATCGACCACTGGCACAAGCTCGAATGTCGGTGAACCCTCCGAAGTCTCCGGCTTGAGTGATTTGTTTCGGATGGCTGCCGTCGGCATCCACGGCCCAGACCTGCGGGCTGCTGCCGGCTAAGGACGAATAGGCCAGGTGGTCGTTCGAGAGCCACGTGAGGCCGGCATATCCTTCCTGTTTGCCTCGTCCGGAAGTGATCTGCTGCGACTCGCTCGTTTGGCCGCGGGGCAGAACGCAGAGGTTCGAGAGCAAGTCATTCTGTACGACAGCTAGCGTGTGCCCATCGGCGGTCAAGCTCAGACTGGAATAAGCGTCCAAATCATTTGTGATCTTATTCAGCTGACCGCCTGGATAGGAGAGTTGCCAAAGCTGAGGAGTGGAACTCGGCGTAGCGCCCGCCACCAGAAGCAGCCCGCTCGAATCTGGCAGCCAAGTGACTTCGGCGACGAATTGCGCCCCGGCCCCCTTCATCGGTACAGGCGCCTCCGACCCTCCCGCGACGGGCAGTACAACCACCCCGAATTGGTTCGTCTTGGTGTCAGCGACGTTTAAAGCCAGGAGCTGGCCATTGGGAGACCAGGCTACGTTCCCGGTATAAAACGCGGGTGGGCGTCGCGTGGCCAACTTCCGTTCAGCGCTGCCGTCAGAGTCGATAATCACTACCGAGCTCTCTCCCCCCGCACCAGTGTGTACGAATGCCATTTGCTTGTCGTCGGGAGAAAGAGCTACGCCACTGTAGAACACGTTCTCTGCCAGCTTTTGCGGCTCTCCGCCCAAACTGGGCACGCGATAGACGTTGCTGGACAACGAGATTTGCCGTCGAACGTAGTAAACGTAGTTGCTGTCGTGGGAGAAGGTAAGGCCGAGGAGCAGTCCGCCTTCCGGCTGGGAGATTCGAATATCGGTGTGGGTTGCCATCTGACGTAACCACAGGGTCTGCCGCTCCCGACTTCCGGAGGCGTAAGCCAGGTATTTGCCATCTGGAGAGATGGCTGCCCTTTGCACGTTGCCGATTTCCGTAAAACGCTCCATGGGCATCGGCTGGAACGGAGCAGCCGACTTTCTTTGAAGCAGCAAAAGCGCCAGGGCAGTAATCGCGAGCAACGCGGCTGTCGCACCGATCCAGAGGCGGCGCGTCTTGGCTGGCGCCGCCGGCATGGGCCCACTGGCAGCCACCGGTGTTGAAGAAATCGCGGAACTTTCCCCGGCCGCCACCTCAGCCGTCTGGGCGGCTCTTCGTACGAGCCCCGAACTTGTATCGCGGTTCAACCGCTTCAAATCCGCGCCTAGTTCCACCGCACTCTGATAACGCAAATCGCGGTCTTTCTCCAACGCCTTATGAATGATGCGCTCCAACTCCGCCGGCAAGTCGGGGTTCAGCCGCACCACCGGAACGGGGTCGCGCTCCAAAATTGAATTGACGATCACCCCCGAGCTCTCGCCGCGAAACGGCAGTATTCCCGTCGCCATCTCATAGAACACCGTGCCTAGAGAAAAAAGATCCGTGCGCCGATCAAGATCTTTCGCCCGGATCTGCTCGGGCGACATGTAAGCNNGAAAACAGATCGCTGCGCGCGTCCACCTCTCGCGCTTTCGCCTGCTCGGGCGACATGTAAGCCACCGTGCCTACTACCGTTCCCGGACTGGTCAGGTACGCCTCGCCCAGCGTCTGGGTTTGCGCCTCACCACTGATGGCTCCAGAACTCGGGCTCGCGGCCCCCACCTTGGCCAACCCGAAATCCAGAACTTTGGCNNGTGTGCGGCATCGAGTGCGTCCGCAATCTCGATCCCCAGCGACAGCACGGTTTCGAGGTCGAGTGCCTTCCCGCCGATCCGATTGCGCAGCGTCACGCCCTCGAGAAACTCCATCGCAATGAAAGAGTGTTCCTCGTGCCTGCCAATTTCGTAGATGGTGCAGATGTTGGGATGGTTCAGCGCAGAGGCAGCTCGCGCCTCGCGACGGAATCGCTCTAGCGCCTGTGGGTCTTTCGCAAGGTCATCCGGCAGGAATTTCAGAGCGACGAAGCGGCCAAGCTCATTGTCCTCCGCCTTGTACACCACACCCATCCCGCCGCCACCCAGCTTCTCGATGATGCGGTAGTGCGAGATGGTCTGGCCGATCATTGGGTTGAAATCTTAGGACCGGAATCGCAAGCACTTTCGCGCACACCACAGCATGCGCTCAGAGAAGAACGCCAGTCGCTCTCGTTGAAAATGTGCCAATCCAACGCGAGGTCAGCGGGTGTGGTTGCCAGCGTCGCTGCGCTCCGATTGCCACGCGCTCCGACTCCCGCGAAAATTGCTGCCGATCGTAGGGGTAACCATCATGCGTAACTGACCTCATTATACCGCCGTCGCGAACAGGTTCGCCTTGTGTTCTCCATGAAAGGAGCCGATACCTCAGGGGATTTTGACTGGGGTCCGGGAATTGGGTTGTGCCGTCAGGCACTTGGTTTAAGGTCGCGAAGAAAGCCCATTGGAAAAACATCAAGGACGTAAGCATCCATCCTGAGGCCAGCTTTAGCCCGTACAGGGTGGATTTTGGGACGGTGGCGGTCGGCCATGAGGTCACGGCGGATGTGACCGTCACGACCGGGACAACGGCGTCGGACATCTCCAAAATAGGTGTAACCGGTGCGGACGGGAGCAACTTTAAGCCAGCCAGTCATTGCCCGAGTTCGCTAGCGCCGAGCGACAGTTGCACCATCGCGGTCACGTTCACGCCCAGCGCCACGGGTTCACGCACCGCCACCCTGACGGTCACGGACAACGTCAGTGAGGGCAGCCCGCACGACGTTCCGCTTTCAGGAACGGGAAGCAAATAGGAAATGGACCGGTAGTGAAGGAACAGAACTGCTGAGCAAGCGATTTTCTTGCTTACGGCAGCACCTTCCTCCGAGCCCGTGAGGCGTCTTAATTTCCCAAGATTCCTGACAGGCGATTTCGTTTTGACCATAGACTTCTCTAAAGTATATTGTTGTTAAGTATGTTCAACCGTGAATTGAAAAAGGGCAGTGTCGAGTTTCTCGTGTTGTCCTTGCTTGAAGCCCGCCCGCGGCACGGCTACGAGATCGGCAAGCTGATCGAAGCGCGCTCAGAGGGACGCATTCAATTCCGCATTGGCTCGCTTTATCCGATCCTTTGCCGCTTAGAGGACAGAGGTATTATCTCCGGTCGCTGGGTCGAAAAGGAAGGGCAGCGGCGGCGCAGGTATTACCGGCTGACCGCGGCGGGCCGGAAGTTTCTTGCAGCGCAACGCAGCATGTGGGATGAGTTTGTGCTAACCATCAATCACATCGCGAGGCCTGACCATGCCTGATTGGTCGAAGTACGTCCGCCAGAACTTGCAGCTTTCCCTACTGCGGCCGGAGCGCGAAGCAGAAATAGTGGAAGATCTAGCCGAACAATTGGACGAGGCCTATGAAGAGGCACTCCAGCGCGGACTTACGAGCCAACAAGCGGAGACCACCGCCATGCAGCACGTCGTCGATTGGGCAGCGCTTGCGAAGGAATTGGAGCGTTCGCAGCGGGGAAGGGAATCCGCCATGACGATTCTCGAACATCAAGCCGAGGATTCGGACGTCGCCAAGCACGGTCACTTCTCTCTGCTTACCGATCTCCGCCGGGACGCTCTCTATGCCTTCCGCGTGCTCGCGAAAAGCCCNNGCGATTTTCAGCCTGATTGATGCCGTTATGCTGCGGTCACTGCCGGTTCGCGATCCACAACGGCTGGTCGTGTTGCAGTGGAGCGCGCATCACGAACCGAAAACCCACAGCACCGGTTCCTATGGAGATTGTCGAACGGATTTCGGAGCCGCCGACTCGACCGGCTGTTCGTTGTCCAAGCCGTTTGTCGAGGATGTGCGGTCGAAGACGAACGTGTTTTCAGGGCTTGCCGCATTCGCGAGCGCCAGACCGCTTAATCTGAGCGGGAACGGACCCGCGACCCAGGCGAGCACGCAATATGTTTCTGGCGATTATTTCGCGACGCTCGGTGTCCGCGCTGCCGTCGGACGGACGATCCAAGCTGCCGACGACACAGTGACCGCTCCAGCCGTCGCTGTCCTCAACTACGGCTACTGGCAAAGAACGTTTGGCGGCGATCCCTCCGCCATTGGTAAGACAATCCGTCTGCAGAACCTGCCCTTCACGATCGTGGGCGTCGCTGAGTCCAGGTTCGTCAATCTGACGCCGGGCAACACTTTCGATCTCTGGATCCCCCTCGCGCAAGAGCCGCGGCTTCGATCTGGATGGATGCCGCGTATGGACGACGCGGGCTCCTGGTGGATGGTCGTGGTCGCCCGCTTGAAACCCGGAGTTTCCCGCGCACAAGCCGAAAGCGCCGTGAGCCTGCTCTTCTTCAATGCTCTGGTGCACGGCGACAAGCCGCTTTCAAAAGCGGAGGATGCGCCCGCCATCAAGCTGCTGCCCGCGGAAACGGGACTGACCGGATCGCGGCCACAATTTTCCAATCCGCTCTACGTGCTGATGCTGGCAGTGGGAATTGTGCTCTTGATTGCGTGCGCCAATGTTGCGGGCTTAATGCTTGCGCGCGCGACCGCGCGGCAGAAGGAAATCGCGGTCCGGCTTGCAATCGGCGCCAGCCGTGGCCGGATCGCCCGCCAAATTCTCACGGAAAGCCTCACAATCTCGGCGGCCGGCGGGTTGCTGGGCGTTGCGATGGCATTCTGGAGCGCCCGCGCCCTGCTCGCCTTTCTTACCAGTACTTCGTCGCGTCCCACCGGATTCTCAGCCGATATTGATTTTCGCGTGCTCACTTTCACGGCCGGAGCTTCTATTCTGACCGGCATTCTGTTTGGCTTGGTGCCGGCCTTGCGCTCGATGCGCGTGGAACCGACGCCGGCCCTCAAGGAAGGTGGCAGGTCTTCGAACTCGGGCCACGCAGGCTGGGCCTCGGTCAATTCCGGGAATGCGCTGGTCGTCGCGCAAGTGGCACTGACCGTAGTGGTGCTAGTAGGTGCTGGCTTACTTGTGCATACGCTCAAAAACCTGCAAGGCATTGATCCTGGATTTGATTCAAACAACGTCCTGAACTTCCATGTTGATCCCATTCTGTCTGGGTACAAGGGAGACCGACTTGGCCAACTGTTTCGCGAGCTGCGCGATCGCTTCAGCGAGATCCCCGGAGTGTTGTCTGTCAGTTACTCCGATTCGCCTTTACTGAGCGGCAGTCTCATGGTCAGCGGGTTCCATCTGCATGGCAAGCCGGACGAGCAGCAGTCGGACGCTGACTGTCTGAATGTCGGCCCAGGCTTTTTCGAGACGATGAGGATGCCCATCACTCTGGGACGCAATTTTATGCCGGCGGAATATACGATGGCTGCCTCCGAGGCGGGCTCGCGGTGCTCGAATGCCTCCATATCAGAAGTGCCCGTTGCGGCCGTCGTAAATGAGTCCTTCGTGCGAACCTATTTTCCCAAAAGGAATCCCATCGGCCAGCGTTTTGGAGGCGGCGACGACTCGGAGGATGACAATCCGAATCAGTGCAAGGACCCGGGTTGGCAAATCGTCGGCCTTGTTCATGACGCCAAGTACAACAACTTGCGCCGAGAGGTTCATCCCACGTTTTATCTCCCCAGCGCAGAAGACGGCACGTTCGAATTGCGCACCGCGGGCGATCCGAAGATGGTGGTCTCGGCGGTTCGGGACGTTTTGCGGCGCTCCGGATTCGATCTTCCGCTTTTCGACATCAAGACCGAATCGCAGCAGATAGACGAATTGCTCTTTCAGGAGCGGCTGATCGCACGGCTTTCAAGCGTCTTTGGATTGCTGGCGCTTCTGCTTGCGTGTATCGGCCTCTATGGTCTGCTCTCCAATGAGGTCGCACGCCGCACGCACGAGATCGGCATACGCATGGCGTTGGGCGCGCAGTCGGGTGACGTGCTTCGCAGCGTTGTGGGCCATGGCATTGTACTGGCCCTGATGGGCGCCGCCATTGGGACGGTGGCGTCACTTGGCGTTACGCGCTTCCTGCGCAGCATGCTCTACGACGTAAAGCCCAACGATCCGATGACGCTTGTGGGCGTGACCGCGCTCTTACTCGTGGTTGCACTGGCCGCCTGCTACATCCCCGCGAGGCGCGCCACCCGCGTAGACCCGCTCGTGGCCCTGCGCTATGAATAGGTGCGCGCGCCGTCCGAGACCGCGCGGCTCACGGTCGTCTCCAATCTTTTCAAGCTGATTAGGAAAGATAGACGTCTACAGCAGCTGGATAATCTCAGCCAAATTATTAC
>PMHI01000141.1 GCA_003156615.1 Acidobacteriaceae bacterium
AAGCCGTATTTTTGAGTTACGCCTCACAAGACGCTGAGGTGGCACGCCGAATTTGCGACGTTCTGCGCGCTGCTCGCGTCGAAGTCTGGTTCGATCAGAGCGAGTTGCGCGGGGGTGACGCTTGGGATGCGTCTATCTGAGTGCAGATTAGGGAATGCGCTTTATTCATTGCGCTCATTTCTGCCAATACGAATGCGCGAAGTGAGGGTTACTTCCGCTTGGAATGGAAACTCGCGGTCGATCGATCGCACCTTAAGGCGGATGATCAGACATTTCTGCTGCCTGTGCTAGTTGACGAGCTTTCTGAGTCCGCAGCGCGTGTTCCGGATCGATTTCGCGAGCGGCAATGGTTGCGATTTGTCTCGAGCGAGACTCCGGCGGCATTGGTCGCACGCGTGTGTCAATTACTACACGACTATCCTGCGCAATCGTCTTCGTACTCGACTCTCGTTGCGCATTCAGCCGTGACGCCGGCGTTGGCGGTGCCGGAAAGTGGAATGGACGGCACCGGCACGTCGCAAATTTCGAAACCACCCGCGGCACGTAAGCGAGCAACAGGGGGTTTGGTCGTGATTGCCGCGGGCGTCTTTCTTGTCGGCGGTTCAACGATCTTCTGGATTTTCCATGCGATCGCATCTAAGCCAATTAACACTTTAGGGGTGCAATCGGCGTCGAATCCACTGTCTCTTGCGATACTGCCTTTGAGGAACGCAACCGGAGACCCGAAGTTAATGTATATCGCGGAGGGATTGACAGCCAGCTTATCCTCTACAGTCACGAGCAATCTGACGATGAGTGAGGACGCATTTATCACGCCCCCCGCCCCGATAAAGTCAGGAAAAACGAAAAATTTGAAACCCAAATGTACATAGCCGCCGCGCGCAACATTGAAGCGAAAGCCGGCAAACTAACAGCGACTGATTATTATGTGCGCGGCTTCGCGTTGGAGTTCGTAAACGCATCGGTAGAAACTAAGCGGCAGGAGCTAGGCCTGTACCGGCAAATGCTCGCCCTCGAGCCAAATAGTCCCAAGGCGATGATTTGCGTCGCCAGTGCTTTGACGGATCTGGCGGCGGCTTCTTATAAGGTTGGACTGGACCAGAATTCAATCGACCGGGACTTCGAGGAGGGACGCGAGCTTGCCTTGAAGGCCAGGGCACTGGGCGCCAAACACCCGTGGATCTATGAGGTTCCGGCAGAGTATGCGAAGTTCCATGACGATCAGCCTGGTTGGTTGGAAAACAGCAACGCTTGGCAACAGGCAAGTCCGAATGATTTGGTCCCGCTCATCTATGTTGCGAACGCAAGTCTCTACGGCGGCGACCTCCAAAATGCTCTAGCACTGGTGCAACAGGCCATTGCCATGGACCGAAGTCCCCCTGAGTGGGGAGAACTCCTTCTACTTGGGAAGACCTACTTCCTACTCAAAGATGACGCGGAAGCGATCGCCGCTCTGCAACGAGCGCGCGTAGTCAGCCCATCCAGTGGTACCGTCTACGCTTATCTGGCGATGGCGAACTTCTCGAAGGGTGACGAAGCAGCGGCGCGCACGGCAGTCGCGGAGCTGCGAAACCAACAGCCGCAGTTCACCCTCAAGACATTTGCGCACCTAGAGATGCTGATGCCAACTTCAACGCCGGTCTACAAAAGCTGGTGGGACACGAGAGTGTTACCCGCGTGGCGCCACGCCGGGTTGCCAGAGTGAGCAGATGGAGTTTTGTTTCAGGTTCAAATTGGGGAGTTTTCAAGGCGCCTATGTCGGATCTCACGTGCTCATAAGCGGACGGCCGCCGAGCGCTGCGCGCGTATGTAGTCGTCGTTCGCCTAGGGAAGCTCTGCACAGGTGTCATGAAATAACCGATAATGTGTGCGATGAGCAGCAGCGGTGGAGTTGATTAAACGATGCAACAGACGACGTTTGCCTCGGTTGCTTGGGAGAAGAAGGGCAAGGTAACGCGCCGGGAGCGATTTCTGGCTGAGATGGACGCGGTGATTCCCTGGTCCGGGCTTTTGGCGCTGATCGAGCCGCACTATCCCAAGGCCGGTAACGGTACGCAGCCCAAGCCGATGGAGCAGATGCTGCGCATCTATTTCATGCAGAACTGGTTCAATCTGTCGGACCCGCAAGCCGAGGACTCTTTGTACGACATCGAGTCGATGCGCCGCTTTGCCGGGATTGAGTTGATGGGGCACGATATTCCCGATGAGACGACGATTCTGCGCTTTCGCCACCTGCTTGAGCGGCACCAACTGACCGAGCGGATCTTTGCCGAGATTCGCTCGCTGCTGGAGGACAAACGGTTGCTGCTGAAGAGCGGCACGATTGTCGATGCGACGATCATCGCAGCCCCGCCTTCGACGAAGAACGAAGAGAAGGCGCGCGACCCCGAGATGCACCAGACCAGGAAGGGTAAAGACTGGCACTTTGGCATGAAGGCGCACATCGGTACCGACCGGCGCGGCATTGTGCACAGCCTGAGCACGACGGCGGCGAACGTGAGTGACATTACGCAAATGCCCGAGCTGCTGCATGGCGAGGAGCGCGAGGTGTTCGGCGACCAAGCGTACTGGAGCGAAGCGCATCGCAAGGCCGCCTTGGCGAAGGGGATCCGCTACCGGGTCAACCGTCGTTCCCGCCACTTGAGTGAGCACCAGAGGTTCATCAACCGTCGCCGCTCTGCCGCTCGAGCCCGTGTCGAGCATGTGTTCCACGTGGTTAAGCGCCTGTGGGGCTTCAACAAAGTTCGCTACCGCGGGTTGGCGAAGAACACGGCGCGCCTGTTCACGGCCTTCGCGCTGGCGAATTTGTATCTGCTGAGACGCCGCTTGCTGCCGCCGCAGGGAAGGTGCGCCTGTTGATCGCGCTAGAGCGAGAATACCGCGGGAAAAGCGGCGCAAACGGCTGGCTCTATGCTCAATCGCCGGAAATTCAGTGACTTTTGTCTGTTCTTTCATCTCAACATCAGCTCACGTGTTCACCTGCGCAGAGCTTCCCTAG
>PMHI01000647.1 GCA_003156615.1 Acidobacteriaceae bacterium
TCCCAATCGCCTGCCTAAGGTGCTTTCCGATAAACCGACGAGGATCGAAACCACACTTCAAACAGTTTGCCGGGATCGAGTTCAACCGCGGGTCCGGTTCCGGGCCGTCTATTTGATCCACTTGCACGCTCGAGCGCGTAGTTTGCTCCCCCGACCGTGAATCCCGTCAGCAAAACCGTGACGTGTCCGTTGTTCACTGTCCCAGATCCAGCCAGCTCTGTACCCTGATCAAGCTGGTTCGTGTGCGCAAGGGTAACCGCCTGCAACAGAGATCCGCGGAACGTAAAGCTCCCATCTGGCTTGCGGCTGATGGCGGTCACGCGAATCCACAATCGGACTCCAGCCTCAAACTCGAGTTGAGGAGAGAGTCGAGGAGAATGTTGTTCGGCGGCTGGTGCAGCGACCTTCGCCGCGGGGGCCGGCGCCGCGGGGCTCGATGGAGCGGGGGTCGACGGAGCTGGGGCCCGTGGAGCGGAGGTCGGTGGAGCGGGGGTCGACGGAGCGGGGGTCGGTGGAGCGGGGGCCCTTGGAGCGGGGGTCGGTGCCGCGGGGGTCGATGGAACGGGGGTCGGAGCAGGGGTCGGTGCCGCGGGGGCTGGTGCAGCACTGCTCCCTGCAGGAACTGGTTTATCCCCACTCTCCGAGCCGGCTAGCGCGCCCGATCCCGGAGTCGATTCTTGTTCTTTCCCTTTCGGCGACGGTGCTGGCACGGCGGCACTGGGTTTTGCGGCCAACGGCGCCGTAACCCGTCTACTTGCGTCCGGATGCCACAGCGCGACACCCCCTCCCGCAGGGCCGGTCGGAGAGTGCAGTCGCTTCAACACGAACACCGCAACTGCCAGCACAAACACTAAGAAAATAAGCCCCAATATGTTTTGCCTGGTGCTCATTCAAAGCCTCCGGTGCTGTGCGCTGCCGCCTCAAGATGGCGCAATTGCTGGTACCGTCCCCCACTCAAAGACTAAATGAGCGAAGCGCAACTTAGCTCAGAATCTTGGGATGCTCTGCTAGGATCGTCTTCGCCCTTACCGAAACCCTTGGGAGACTGGAACTCGAAGTCTAATACAATGATGGTAGACGCCTGCCAGACCTAGCGTCTAAGAGACGCAATCATCGAGGTCGACATGACACGCGCCATCAGAAGACGCGAAAGCGCGCTTCCGGGCAAGTCCCAAGAAACTCCAACCCCAGGTCCAACCATCCTCACCAAGAACAAGCAAGGGGAAACAGGAAGGCCCCGCCTTTCCCTGTGATCAATAATTTCAAGTAAACATGTGAACACTCACCATCCTCACTGGCTAACCGTTCTCAACCGCGATGTGATTGTCTGCGCTCGCTGCCCGCGGCTGGTCGCCTATCGCGAACAAGTGGCCCGCGAGAAGCGCCGGGCTTACCGGGACTGCGACTACTGGGGCAAGCCTGTGCCCGGGTTCGGCGATCCCGAGGCGCGGGTGCTGATCATGGGACTGGCTCCCGGCGCGCACGGCTCCAACCGCACCGGACGCCCCTTCACCGGCGATGCTTCCGGCAGGTTCATGTTCCCAGTGCTGTTCGAAACCGGATTCGCCAGCCAGCCCGAGGCTACCGATAGGAACGATGGGCTCCAACTGAATGATCTGTACATCACTGCCGCGGTCCGCTGCGCTCCACCCGACAACAAGCCCACACCGCAGGAACTCGCGGAGTGTTCATATTTTCTCGACCGCGAAATGGCAGGACTAGAGAAAGTAAAAGTCGTGGTCGCGCTGGGCAAGATTGGCTTTGATGCTTATCTGAATTACCTAAAACGCGCAGGCTTACTGCTCAACAGACAGCGCTACCTCTTCAAACATGGCGCCAGTTACCGGTTACCCGACGGTAAGGTGTTACTGGCGTCCTACCATCCTTCGAATCAGAATACGCAAACCGGAAAGCTCACGCGAGACATGTTTATGCAGATATTTAAGGAGGCACGAAGACTTGCCGGTGCGTAAGTTGAGGCGCCGCCAGGCGGNNACCCTGTCCCATCGCATGGGTCACGATCGAGAAACACACGAACCGGGGCGGCACCGTTTGTGCGGCTGGTTGACTTGTGGTGGGCAAGTCGCCCTCGCTCCTACAGCGCTAAAACTCCAACGTGCAATCCGGAACTGTTCCCACCGGAGCATGTGAGTTGAATGTTCCGATTGGAACCTTTGTGCCGGCAATCGCGTAAGGATGCTTCGGCCGCAGAGCCGAAGCGGCGCTTTTCGGTTCTGGAGAATATGGAGTGGTACCGGCCGATCAAAAAGCCGGTCACGTTGCGTCTGGACGCCGATGGGATTGCCTGGTTCAAGGAATCAGGACGCGGCTACCAGACGCGGATCAATCGGGCGCTGCGGAAAATAATGAAGGATGAGTTAAAAGAAGAGAAGAAAAAATCCAGGGAGTGAACTGAGCCCCGGTTTTCGGTGGCGCGTTGCGCGAGCGGGTCGCCCGCGCGCACGACTCGCCCGCGCCGAGATGCTACTTCAACCGCTTGGAGAGATGTCGCTTGCAGGGTATGAAGGAACAGCAGGTTCCTCCACTCTGTTCGGAGTGACAGGGTGGAATGGGTTTCGAGCAGTTGTGAGCGAGCCGCTCTAGAAGCCAACCACGACCGGTTCCGGTTCCAGGCGGACGCCCCAGATTTCTTCCACGCGATGCTGGATCTGTTCTTTCAGAGTGAGAACATCGGCGGCTGTGGCTCCGCCGCGATTGACGATCGCGAGCGCGTGTTTGGTGGAAATGCCAACGCGCCCAAAGCCAAATCCTTTGGAGAAGCCAGACCGCTCGACCAGCCAGGCTGCCGAAACTTTCTTGCGGGTTTCGAGTGCGGGATAGCTGGGCAGAGTTAATCCTCGTGCGGCGGCCCGCCGCTGCAGATCTTCGTGACGTTCTTCGGAGAGCACAGGATTCTTGAAGAAGGAGCCTGCGCTCAAGCAATCCGGGTCTCCCGGAGTGAGGAGCATGCCTTTGCACGCGCGGATATGGCGCACAGCCTCGCGTGTCTCGGCCAGATCCGGCGGCGTTTCGCGGCCCTCGAAGTGCCGCTTGAGGTCGGCATAGGCGATGCGCGGACTGCCCCCGGGAGTGAGGGCGTAGGTGACGCGGAGCACGATGAATCGTCCGCGCTCGCTGGTGTTGAAGATGCTAGCCCGGTAGCTGAACCCGCAGGCTTCAGGGCAAAGTTCTCGCACCTGACCATCTTTGTCTCGCAAGTCGAGAACCTGTACCGAGACAATGGTTTCGGCCACTTCCTGTCCGTAGGCGCCGACGTTCTGCACGGGCGTCCCGCCTACGCTTCCCGGAATTCCGCTGAGGCACTCGACTCCCGCGCAGCGAGCCATCACCGTGTGAGAGACGAACTTGTCCCAGGACTCGCCGGCGCCCGCGTCGAAAAGTATTTTGCCGTCATCGTGCCCGCTGCGCTGGACTTGGTTAATGCCGTGAATCGCGATTTTCAGCACCAGGCCCGGCCAACCGGTATCGGCGACCACCAGGTTGCTGCCGCCGCCTAGAACGAAAAGAGGCAGATCGCGCGAGCACGCGAATGCCACGGCCTCCTGCACTTCCCCGGCATTTTTGGCCTCGACGAAATACTTCGCGGGGCCTCCGATTTTGATGGTGGTGAGCGGCGCGAGCGGAATGTTTTCGAGCAGAAGCACAACTTAGTTTCAAATATACACACGGCGGGAAGCGGCCGCACGGGTCTCGAGGTTACGAGAGTACAACAGGCAACTGCGCTTGATCATCACGACGGAGAACAGCAGGTCTCTCCACTCCGCTTGACGCTCCGATCGGAGGGGTAAGCTCTGGTCGGGATGACAACTCGCGACGGGATACGACACTCTGTGATCCGGTCTAAATCGTCAAAGATCCAGGAAGGCCCGCACCGAAGTCAGATCCTTGTCGGCGCGAATACGAAAGCCATTGCGCCTGAAAATGATCCGCATGGCGACGTTGTCCGTCAACATTTCCGCGGACAGCGGGCGGGCAAGAGTCCGTGCAGCAAGCGTTCTTAAAGGTTGCTATAGTTGCCGCATCATGCATCGCCCTTCGGAAGCGCGCCCATGGCGATTCCCTTCTTTGCTGAAGATAGCGCTATTTCTCCTTTGGTTGATGGGGCCGACCTGGCTGCATTCAGAGACCATTTCGGGAACGATCCAGGATCCATCGGGCGCTGTCATTGCCGGGGCGCGGATTGAGATTACCGGGGGAGACTTGGTGCAGCCAATCTTGCTCTCGTCGGACGGGCTGGGCAGATTCGCGTCTCCCGATCTGAAACCCGGAACGTATTCGCTGCGGGTGACACGGGAGGGTTTCGAGCCGCTGGTCAAGGTAGTGAATTTGCCGGGAACTGTCCCACTGCAACTGACGCTCAGCATTGCCAAACAGCAGGCGATCATCTCAGTTCCCGGAAAGAGTCTAGCGTTTGCCAATTCCGACCCTATCTACCGGCAACTCCGCGACATCGGCCTGGGCCAAACATTTCGCTTCGACAATTTCACTTTGATTTGGGACACCGCAACCTTCCAGTTTCAGAAAGGGACACTGACGATATTGAGTCCGGTGAATGGAGTTGTAACCGGTGCGATCTTCATCGGGGAAGGACATTTCAATCTAAAGCCTGTGATTGCTCTCGATGCCGCCGAACTAGGCCGGCGTACCGGAGCAGCCGAGGTCAACGAAGACTTTACCGAGGCGGTCTTCCGATTCACCGGGGAAGCTCGCTTGAGGTTCCTTCCCGGATTGGGGGATCGAACCGAACCATCCTCGGAGGCGGCCGCTGCCCTCAGCCACTGGAGGGAACGGATGCGGCAGCGCCGCGAGCAAGTTGTGGGTTTTACGCAGTATCTGTTGCAGGGCGAAACCATGGACAACGTGGATGCCGACGTTCTGGCTGCAGTCTACAATGCGGCGCATCCAGAATTTTTTAATGCCTACCTCCGCGGCAAGAAACATAAAGACCTCCGTTTCTTCGTAAGGGCCCGGGTGGGAGCGCTGCCCCAGC
>PMHI01000089.1 GCA_003156615.1 Acidobacteriaceae bacterium
CAACTCCATTATTTCACAACCACTTACATATTGACCTGAACGTCTGATAGCACAGATCCTTTGGAGCAGTTTGGAGCAATATAAGCAGGAATGTCGAATCCAACGCCCACTTGCGCGCTTTCGCAAGTCGAAGCTCACCTCCTCGAACAGGTGCGAATACACTTCGGACATGGTCCGCGGTTTGTGGCCCATCCAGAAATTCTTGATGTCCTCCTGGCATCTCCTCCCTCGCAACCAGGTGTTCCGGAAACGGCGAAAGGCATGCCAGCCCATCCCCGGTTCGTCAAGCTGCATGGCTTTGAGGCATTCTGTAAGCCAACGGTTTTCAATGTTGTTGTGCAGGTGCGGCGCGCCGTTCCGGGTCTTGAACAGCAAGCCATCCTTGCCGCATATGAACACTCTCAGGTACTCTGCAACTTCCGGGTTTAAATCGATGTCGCGGCATGCCGCATCGGTCTTTAGATAGGAGACGATGAGGGGTCGAGAAGGGCGTAGACACGCTCATTCGACTGAGAGAACTTGCGAAAGAAGGAAGCTGACCGACGAACTCAGGCGGCGCGTCGATGAAATACTCGTCACGGCGTCATTGCCTAAATCAACACCAGCCGGACTGGACGTAGGGCGCGAGTTGAGGAACGGCTGTGCAGTATCCCAATCCCCTCGAACGATGACGCGCCGAGAGTCGCCTGCTCCAAGTAGCCCGCTACCGCGAGGTGGGGACGGATTGACTTTCGCCACCAAGGGTGAAATCATTGTTTCGTCAGGCGGAATAGCAGATTTGCCCGCACACTTGACGCTGTTCTCGCCCTTCTTGCGCATTCTTCCTTCATCATAGTAGGTTGCCTTCTGCGCATTCGGAAACCCTGAGAGGGGGGTCAATCATGCCAATCTTGGCGGCGTCCAAGAAACTCAGCAAGTTCGATCCCAAGACATTCCTTTCGACCATCAACGGCGGTAGGAAGATCGAGGCTTTTCCCAAGAAGCAGACGGTCTTTGCTCAGGGCGATTCGTCCGATGCTGTTTTTTATATAAAGGAAGGAAAGGTAAAACTCACCGTTGTGTCGCAGCTCGGGAAGGAAGCCACAATAGGCATTCTGAACGAGGGCGATTTCTTGGGAGAAGGTTGCCTTACAGGGCAGCCTCTCCGCCTGTGCTCCGCAATCGCAATGACCGATTGCTCTGTGATGCGGATTGATAAGAAGTCCATGATGGAAGTGCTGCACCGCGAACACGCGTTTTCGGATATGTTTGTAGCATATTTGCTGACACGGAACATCCGGTACGAAGAGGATTTGGTTGACCNNGCCCGAGACTGTAATCCCCAAGATCAGTCAGGAGATGCTGGCGGAAATGATCGGCACAACGCGGTCGCGGGTCAGTTTTTTCATGAACAGGTTCAGGAAATTGGGGTTCATTGATTATCACGCTGGCGATGAATTACAGGTTCACAGTTCACTCCTCAACATCGTTCTCCACGACTAGAACCTCGTTCCGAAAAAACGGACTCTGCTCTCTTGCAGAGCTAGCCACTCTTGGCTTCGCCATTTCCTTGATGACTTCGGCGAGTGTCGCTTTGTCCGATAGGCTCTTGGCTTTCTTTTTACCCATAGTTCCGTGGGAAGGCTTCATAAGCAAACGACCATTCTGATGCGAGAGACGCCGCAAATTTCAATTGTGCTCGACAAATGATGGTGATCGCTGCTCCATTCTGCTCACAATCGCAGAAAAGCTCGCCATCAATTCGCCATCGACGTACTCTTCGGATGCCCCGTCAAAACATAAAGTGTCCAAGATTGACCATTCTTGTGCATTGGTTTTGAGGCACTATCTCTCGCAATGAAAAAAGAACTCAGCCCAAAACAAGTCCTCGCTGTCCCCTGTCCAACTTGCGGTGCTGCTCCGGGAAAGAAGTGCGAGCTTAGCACAGGCCAACCGCGCACGGAGTCCCATCGCGACCGCCGATTGATCGCAGCAGATGAAGCAGCGCAGGTTTAGGGGGTTTGGCCTCTGTGGAGGAAGTATGGATAGGCTCAATTCAGTTTCGGCGACCGCTTTGAAAGTTCACCCTCGAAATGAGTTTCAACTTCTTCACGACTAAGCGGGTTTTTCGCGTTGGTCAATATGATGGAATACACCACTTTGTTGCCTTCGATCTGAGCGGTGAGAAACGCTTTCTCGTCCAGTTCTTGGGTGCTGAATTTTACTCTTCTACGATCTGCGAGCGTTTTAATCCATTCGTCGCTCATGGAGCATCCCCCCAAGCGATTCAGTCGAGGTGATACGCCTTTAAGTCTCAAGATATCTGAATCTTCTCTGTATGGCCCTTGGTACATTGTTGACGAAATCAGGCATTTCACCATGACCCACTGACCCGCCGAAATCCGAAGCTCNNGCACTATGGATATATTCTCCCCAATGATCTTGCTGCACGGAAACGGATACAAGGCTCTAGCCGCAACGAACGGTGGCGATGATTCGCGGCTTGTTACTGGGGAATCTCAGGGCAATGCTGTGCTCGTCGGAGAAGGTGACCTCGATGGCATGCCAGCAAGTGCTCTCCACCCCAATAGGGATCGAACTTCATAAAGATACGATTCTGCCAAACGTCGAACACGACAGCGGACACGAAAAAGCATCGTCCGCGAATTAGAAGGTGGCTGCTTGGCAACATCGGCCCGATGATTGCAAGCTAATCCGGCTCTCTGCGAATCTTTTTTCGGGCACGCTTTCGCGCCAAGGCTTGCTTGACTCGGCGCTTCGCGCCCGGCTTCAGGTAGAAGGAGTGGCGCTTCACTTCCTTAATGATGTCTTCCGTCTGAACCTTGCGCTTGAATCGACGGAGGGCGTTTTCTATTGACTCGCCTTCTTGCAGCCGAACTTCTGCCAAACTCATCACCCCCGACCAGTTCTAATCGGACATATTTAGAGCTTACTCCCTTTGCGGCACGCTCAGCCGAACTCCTCAACGATCTGCTCTCTTCGCGACAGTCGGACGGTTGATCAGGAGGCTTGTTCCGTCATTCGCTGGTCGAGTAGCGCAAGCACAATGCTGGGCGTTTTCGAAGGTCAAGAAAGAAATCCGTGTTTCCATACGGACGCATCCAGTATCGAGGAGGATTTATGTCTCGTTTGCGGATGTTGCAAGTTTGGATGGCGACGGTGGCGCTGAGCACCGGATTGGGTGTTGTGCCGGGCGTGGCTGCGGGCAGCACCTTTACCGGAAAGGTTAGCGATGCCATGTGCGGCGCTAAGCACACGGAGGGAGGGATCGCCCCCGCAGATTGCGTTCGTGCCTGCGTGCAGAAAGGCGCTAAGTACGCTTTGGTAGTCGGCGGCAAGGTTTATACCCTTGACACCTCGGATCAAGCCACGCTGGACAAACTCAACAAGCTGGCTTGGGAGGATGCCAAAGTTACGAGCTCAGCCAACGGAGATAGCATTTCGGTAGAGTCGGTGACTACCGCCGAGTCGGTGACTGCCGCCAAGTAGGAGCCGGGGAGTGGTGGCTCCAACGTCAGGTGCAACAAAGTAAGCGTCGAAGCAAACCCGCTACCCTGTCCTGATCGAGGGTGCGAGCCGTCAGGACTGTCCAATTTCAAAACAGCCCGCGTCGGGGCCGGGGCTTTGACGGCGCAGGCGAGCGCAAGCGGTGGGTTGGTGGAACGGGGATTTGGACGAAGCCGCTGGCGCGGCGGACGCTACCGCGTGTTCGAGGATTGGCAGTTTGTGTGGGATGATGCAAGAGCTCCACTGCAGGTGATAATATGCGCCTGTGCATGAACTCACGTTTCAACAGAATTGGCAGTTAGCGTGGCCTGAGGGCGATGAGATGGCGAAACGGCCATTGAATCCCCATACCTTAATATTTATATAGCCCTCCGCGTCCGCCGCAAACGCCAGCGGCTTCCTTCCCAACGAATCTATGTCCCGGCTTCCCGCCCTTTTCTGAATAAAGTCCCATTCCAGTTGGTCCAACTGTTGGCAAACCCTAG
>PMHI01000114.1 GCA_003156615.1 Acidobacteriaceae bacterium
GCCGCCTCTTGCCATTGTCCCCTCACGTATTGCAATTCGCCCATGCCCACAAGCGCGATTTGATTCATGGGGCTCATCTCGAGCGCCCGTTTAAGATCCACTTCGCTTTGCTCGTAATTATGATCTCTTAAATAGACACGCCCCAGAAACGCAACTATGTCCGCGTTGTTCGGCGAGACTTGTGCGGCCTTATTCAGTAGTCGAATCGCATCTTGGTTCCGCTGCAGCGTACAATAAAGCATTCCGACCATGTAGTATGCATTCAATTGCGAATGTGTTTCCGCGTCGATCGAGTTTACATATGCGATTGCAGCCGATTCACCATTCTCCTTCAGCAGCTTTTCGCATTCTTTCCAATGCTCGTTCTGAGACGCCTTATCGGGGCTCACGAGTGTTTGAACTATGTGTGCCCGGTCGCGGATCGACTGGTATAAATCCATTTCATGAAGCGCCTCTTGGGAACGCCCCAGGCTGCGTAACGCTCTCCCTAGTTGAAAGTGAACGTCCGACAGACTCGGATCGATGTCTAAAGCTTCGTGCAATGGAGAGAGCGCCTCTTCATCCTTTCCCAAAGCGACCAGAGCGGTCCCTAGGTCTCTCAGCGCGCTCGCGTTCCTCGGTTTCCGCATGAGCACATACTCGTCGAGCCGACGCGCCTTTTCCCAGTTCTGCTGATATGCCGCTATCTCTCCCAGAATAAGTGCTGCAACCAGATTGTTGGGATCCTTGCGAAAGACGGCTTCCAGAATCGGTTGCGCTTCCTCCTGCTTGAACAGCTTGTAATAGGCCATCCCAAGGTCCATGTCGATATTCTCAAGCGTGGGATCAAGTTTGCGGGCTTTCAGAAGATCGTCCAATCCCGGCCCGCAATCGTTGCCTTCGCAAAGGTACTCGCCGGCCTTCTGAAGCACAGCGGCATCCTTTGGGGCCAGCCGCGCCGCGATGAGAATTGTTTCCTGTGCCGGGACAAGCTCGCCCTTCAGGTATTGGGCTTGCGCAAGATAGAAGAGAACATCGGTATTCCTCGGCTCGAGCGCCCTGCATTTCTCTAGATACTCAATGGCCTTCGGCCAGTCGTTCTGGCGCATGCGCAGCGTGCCCAAATGAAAGAGGATCTCCGGGTTTTTGGGGAAATGCTCTTCCTGTGCAAGATAGATTTGCTCAGCCTGAGTAAACTGGCCACGCTCTTCCAGTTCCGCCGCGCGCCGCAAAGCGCCGTTCTCGGCCGTTGTAGCCGAAACCTGCGCATCGGCCAGAAGCGGAACACAATTGGCCGCGACTGTAGCAATCAAGCATATCCCCAGACACGAACGCAGCACGCTCATTATTATAGATACCATCGTCGCGAGAAAGGCGCAGCCCCACCTGCATCGCTCCGCCATCGTGCGCGGCGGGATGTAGGTGGGGCTGCTGTTGGCTGTCGAGGGCTCAGAAATCGTACCTCAACGCAAATTGGCCAATTCTTTGAGGATTGGCACTCAGAATTTGACCAAACGCCGAAGAAGTCATTGTGGTCTGCGGCCCACTAAGATTCGTCCGATTCAGCACGTTGAAGAAGTCGACGCGAAATTGGAACCCTCCAAACTCGTGCGGCAGGATGACGAGTTTCTTCATGACAGAGACGTCGTTTTGGAGACTTCCTGGGTTAATAATGGTGTTCCGTCTCAGGGTGCCGAACTGACCTGGGCCCGGTTCCCCAAACGCCGCAGTGTTGAAGTACTCGGCTTCCCGCGCAGCGCGCGAGCGGCCTCCAGCCAGGTTTGGATTTCCGATAAGGTCCGCTCTCTCTTCGCCGGAATTAGCGCGGCAGTATCCGATCAAAGCATTGTCTTGGCCCGAAAATACGGTTGAAGGATTGCCGCCGCTCCAGCCGACGATAGTAGTCAACTTCCAACCTCCAGCAACAGCGGTCAAAACTCCCTTCCCCGTCAAAGCGGGCAGATCCCAAAGCGCGTTAACGACGAAAATCTGGCCGACATTGAAATCGGAAAGCCCCCATTCAGCCTTCAGATTGCTTGGATTTTGGGGCCCGTTGCCGAGCAATGAAGCAGAGTGGTTATCCATCGATTTCGCCCAGGTGTAGGCCGCTTGCACGGAATAGCTGTGTGAGATTCTCTTTTGTACCTCAGCCTGGAGCGAGTGGTAGCTGGCGTCGGCGTTGGGGAACATAGCAGGCATGCTGCCGTAGTACTGCGGGAAGATCGGCCGCCGCGATTGAGCGTTGGCTTCGGTGGCGCCCGGCCCGTAGACGGCAGGGTTCAGGTCGGTAGCACTGTACAAGTGTTGTGAAATAGTCCCCACGTAAGCGATATCGGCAAACAGGTCGTTGCCGAACCGATGCTGGACGTTGAGATTGAATTGTTGAACTTCCGCCGGCCTGAAGTGCGGGTCGACGTACGATTGGGTGATACCCGGGAATGGGCCAAAGCTCGGGTTCTTCGGATTGTAAGGCAACGGATCGCCTGTACCTGCCCAGGGGTCTTCAGTGTCGGGCGGTGCGCTGCTAAACCCGACCAGGTAGGGCTCATTGTTTGTCTCGATTGCCTCGACTTCCTCGTCAACTACAGGGTGAAACACTCCCCATGCCGCCCGCACGGAAGTTGTTCCGTTGCCCGTGACGTCCCAGGCAACACCGATCCGGGGTTCGAAGCCGAGCTTCCAGGGAAAATAAAGCCCCGGGGGAACTCCCTTGTCTCCTGGAACCACCAATCCGGGAGGCGCCGTTGGATATACCGTTGATTGTGCGCCGGGCAAGTAGGTCGAGGCGCCACCAGGCGAACTTTGTGTCCAAGGCGTCTGGTAGTCGTAGCGAAGACCAAGGTCCAGTGTCAATTGCTTGGTTACCTTGAAATTGTCCTGAAAGAACGGTTGAAACAGTTTGGAGCGGCCATGGTCGATGATGGTGGTCGTCACGTTGAAGTTATTGGGACGGCCGATCATGTAGTCCGCTAATCCATTCCCGGTATACTGCCCGGTGAATGACCAGCTCATCGGTGGATATGCAAGATCTCCATTTGACTCGGCATTGAAATTCATACCGGCCACAATGTCGTGCTTCTCGTGTATCCACGAGACCTTGTCCTCAAATTCGCGGAAATAAGAAGGTTCATCCACGAACCAACCGGAACCGGCCGAAAAAGCGCCACTCACGCTGATGTCCGGGGTTTGAGGATATGGGGTGAAGCCGTTGGAATTGATGCCGAGTTGCGACGGGGACTGACCGTTTTCCGTGGTGAAAGGTAATCCTTCCGGACGCGAGTAGGAAGCCTCGAACTCGTTGATAATGTTTGGACTGAACGTGTGGATCTCGTCCGCCGCATAGGTTTGATACTGTGCCCCGCTAGG
>PMHI01000060.1 GCA_003156615.1 Acidobacteriaceae bacterium
TACAGGTCTTTAACGAGTTCCCACTGTTTTGCCGTCATCCCCATTGTCAGGCCTCAATTCGCCGTACAGCCAGACCCTCGCCACAGCCCAATCCCGCTTGACCGTGATCGGGGAGACGTTCAGAAACCTGGAGGTTTCCTCCACGCTCAGGCCTCCAAAGAAGCGCAATTCGACGATGCGGCCTTGGCGCGGATCGAGCTTCGATAGACGGTCGAGAGCTTCGTCCAATTTCAAGAGATCTTCAGAGTGTTCCGGGGTAAAAGCCAATGCTTCTTCCAAGGGCAGGATCACCTGTGTTCCNNAGCTGGTCATAGACCAAAGGAACAAGCTTTTCCTGAGCGGCCTGGTTCCCGTTCGCTACTTCGACCAGCAGGGCCGTCACGTCTGGTTCCTGGACCAAGTGGCCACCCTCCAACCGTACCCGGTTCAAAAAACAGCAGTTATTGCAACCCTGGTGGTCAGGATTCTACCTGCAACTCACGATCTTTGCACTTCCTCACTTCTTAATGATCCCTTTTTTCTGCAGATGGCGCGTTCATAAGTAAAGCCGGATCTTCAGGCAATCACTAAAACGAAAAGGAGGAACAACAACGACAAAAAACAGGGGCGCCCTTCGGAATCGTTTTCGACGGTTTTCCAAAGCCACCCCTGCCCTATATGTCCTTCTGTGCGCACTGCAGTTGGGTCCAATGATCAACGCGCAGCAGTCTCGCATGTTCACGTTTGACGCTCCTGGTGCGGACGCCAAGCCGGGAGACCACAACGGGACATACTCCAATGCCTGGGGAGCGATCACGGGATCCTACCAGGACGCCAACAATGCGTTCCACGTGTTCCTGCGCAGACCTGAGGGCAAATTCACGACCTTCGAAGTGCCCGATGCCGGCAAACGATCCAGGGTAACTTCGGGTTTCTATATTGCAGGCACGACGGCAAGCGCCGAAAACGGGACCATTCCAACAAAACTGAACCAAGGGGTAGTGATCACCGGCTGGTATGTGGACGCGAACGATTTGCCTCATGGGCCTGTGGTCCCTAAGTAGATCTTCGCCATTCAAAAAAATTTCACCGAGACCTAGGAGGATACTCATGCGCACCACGACTCTTGCGACTTACACACGCTTCGCGGCATTGCTCACCGCAGTGGCCGCCGCCTGTATGGGAACTGCCTATGCGGGCGATTGGGAGCACGACCAGGAACAACTGGCCCAAATGGCCGAGCTGCAACATCTCCACGCAACCTTTCACGCGGCCGTCAGCGTGCACGATCCTGTCAATGGCGATTCGCCGGCCGAGATCACACAACGAATTCGGGACGTACTTGCAATCTGGGCGGAAGATGGGGTGCTCACTGTAGTGAACACCACGGCTACGGCCGGGAACTATGCCGGCAACGGTGATCCGGACGATCCCGCGACGTGCCCCGAACCCTCGGGCGATACCTCTGCCGGGGGAAAACAGGGCACACTGTGCACATTCTTTAAGTATGTCGCCGGAGGGCTTCAGCCGGCGAACAAGTTGGTCTCGCTCTCCCCTGAATATAAGACGAAGTATGTCCCTGTGCGGGAAGAAGACGGGCAGTGGAAATCATCGGTGTATTTTGAGTGCCACTACTTCGATGTGTCCTTGAATCCGGCCACCGGCCTTCCCTTCTGGACGGCGAAGAGCCACGTAGACCTTGACGGTGTAGCGAAAAAGATCGACGGGAAGTGGTTGTTGACGCAGGTCAGCTCGGCTGCGGTTGGAGTTCCGATTCCGTAGCAGGCTGCCTTTTGCGGAAGAGATGCGGGGACAGCATACTTATCCCTGGAGTGATGCAATACGTATGCTGTCCGTGCGCCGCTTTTCCTCGCCCAGCCTCTTGAGCGGCTCCAAAAAGCTTCACTGTTCGGAGCGAATTAACATCCGGTTTTCTTAGCACATGAAATGTCCGGTTTATTAAGTTCAGCCAGCGGCCGTGGGGGAGATAAGGGGACATGATACCAGTGTGTCGGAGAGAAACTGCCTCATTATCGCGGCAGACCGTTGGATCTGAGCTGGACGGTTGGGTGGAGCGAAAAAGCGGTTGGGAAGCGAGAGCAGTAAGCGTAGCGCCGACGGAATCGACCCTGCTAAATGCGTTAAGCGCGATACCAGAGTTGTGCGATGCCGAAATAGCTTCAGAAGATTATGCGTGGCGCATATCAGCTTCCACTCCGAGGTCGTTTTCAGCAAGCCTCGTAAGCGGAATCTGCGAATGCCGCGCGCTTCTTTGATCTGGCCGAATACGGGTTCAACGGTGGATTGTCGAAGTGCATAGCGAGCTTTCCCCTGTTCGGTGGCCAGAACCTGCCTCATGCGAAAGGCCACTTCGTGGCGAGGCGCGGTGGGNNATGCCGCCCAAGGACGGATCCAGTAAGCTCTGTGTGTCCCAATAACCTGCATCTGCAGTGATCGTGGTCGGTACCCCTTGGACCGTGCTGCATAGGCTCTTTACCATGGGTAACAGTTGCTGGCAATCAAATGCCTGCTGTGTCAGCTCTGCGGCCACGATGATTTGAGCGTGCGAGTCGACTGCGATCTGCGCGTTGTAAGCCTGCATCAGGCCTGCTTGACCACTACCTTTCATCAGTCGCGAGTCTGGGTCGACGAAGTTATAGCGACGGCTAGGTGCAGTGGCGTTTTTTCTCGCTCGCAGACGGCGCTTCTTGTTCGTCTCCCGCTGTTTGCGGCTGTCTGATGGTTGGCTGGTCTGCTCCCCTTTTTTGGGAGGGCCGGGTTTGCATGGGGGGAGATTGGTTGAGATCTCCTGCAACTGGGCCTGCGCTTCCCGTTCTAGCTCTGCCTTGGCTTGTTGCAGCCGCTCGAGCCGCTTTTGGGCATCGGCTAATTCATCAGGCAATCGGTCGCCCGGTTGAGCTGAGCCCAGGCGTTGATCTTCTTCACGGTCCATTTGCTGTGCCTGGCTCAGCAACCGCGCAACTTCCGCGCGCCAGTGTTGCTCTCGTTCGCTGAGCTTTTCATAATTCATCGAACGCCATGCGTTGGCATTGGCCTTGATCTTGGTGCCATCGATGGACACGTTGCCCAACTTCACTAAGCCCGCCTTTTGACATAGCCGCAGCGCTTGCACGAATAAGTCTGCCAGGGCTTGATGATGTCGCTGACGAAAGGCCGCCAGGGTATCGTGGTCAGGATGCTGATCGGCAGACAAATAGCGAAAGGCCACGTTGTCGTAGGTTGCCTGCTCGATCTTGCGGGAGCTCGTAATCCCAATGCAGTAACCGTAGAGCAACAACCGCGCCATCAGCGTAGGATGGTACGCCGCCAAACCTCGCCCATCACTCCGCTCATAGCTGGCATAAATGGAAGACAGGTCTAACTCGTTCATTACTTCAGCTATGAATCGTGCCAAGTGATTCTCAGGCAGCCAGTCCTGGAGTGAGGGAGGAAGTAAAAAAGGCTGGTCGTAGCTACAAACTCGAAAGCGCTTGTTCACCATCCCATCCTACGAGAATCGTCTTCCCC
>PMHI01000546.1:0-12126 GCA_003156615.1 Acidobacteriaceae bacterium
AGCACGGACGCCTTGCCCGATCCGCTCATCCCCGTGACGATGACCAGTTCCGGAGCATGCGGTGCGTCATGCACGATGGCCTGCGGCGCTTTCTTCCGTGGGCGCGCCGGTTTCAAGCGCTTGTGGGACCCGGACGATTTCCGAAGGGGCATGAAATGGATAGTAGCACCGAAGACGGGTCGTCTTCTCAACCCTGTTTGCGATTTGTCTAAGCCCGGCTCGGAC
Source organism: Acidobacteriaceae bacterium (assembly GCA_003156615.1). The sequence continues at coordinate 226 of PMHI01000546.1, forward strand.
AGGTAAGCTAGGTCGCCATGAAGAAGTTTCAGGAACTCAGCGAACGCGAGGTGTTGGCTCTGGCCATTTCTCTGGAAGAAGAAGACGAGCGTGTCTACTCCGATTTTGCCGAAGGGTTGCGGCAGGACTATCCAGCATCTGCGGCGATGTTCGAAGCGATGCGCGAAGAAGAATCCGGGCACCGCAGACGGCTGATTGAGACGTACCGCCAGAAGTTTGGCGAGCACATTCCTTTGATCCGCCGCCAGGACGTGCGCGGATTCGTGGAGCGTCCGGCGCTTTGGCTGATTCGTCCGCTGCGCATCGACGCGGTTCGCAAGGAAGCCTCCACCATGGAAGTGGAGACGCGGCGGTTTTACGAAAAGGCTGCGGCTCGCACTCAGGACGCCAGCATCCGTCAGTTGCTCGACGATCTCATCAATGAAGAGCGTGAGCACGAAGAACGCGCTCAGGAACTGGACAAGGAAAAACTTCCAGCGAACGTGAAGGCCGACGAAGAGCGGGCGCAGCGCCGGCTCTTCGTCCTGCAGATTGTGCAGCCCGGGCTGACTGGCCTAATGGATGGTTCGGTGTCAACCCTGGCGCCGGTCTTCGCCGCAGCGTTTGCCACCACCAACAGCTGGGATGCTTTCCGCGTAGGTTTGGCGGCCTCGGCCGGTGCGGGCATCAGCATGGGATTTGCCGAGGCGCTTTCCGATGACGGAAGCCTGACCGGGCGCGGGCATCCCTGGGTGCGTGGGCTGATCTGCGGGGCGATGACTGCGCTCGGAGGCATCGGCCACACGCTGCCGTTTCTGCTGCGCGACTTCCGCGCGGCACTGTGGGCTGCGGGAGCTGTCGTAATCGCCGAGTTAGGTGTGATCACCTGGGTCCGTCACCGTTATATGGATAGCCCGTGGGTTGCGGCTGCGCTGCAGATCGGATTGGGCGGAGTGCTGGTGTTCATCACCGGCGTGCTGATCGGGAGTTCGTGAAGCAGCTCTCAGTTCCCAGTTCTCAACCCTCTGCTCTCGCTCGCTATCAGCATGATTGGGCTCGACTGCTCCTCAGTTTAGGAAAGCGGATGTTCTCAAGGTGAAGCCACCGGAGAAGGAAGCAAAGCGAAAACCTAAACATCAGAAATTAAAATAGCCCGGAGTTTCGCCTCGTGAAGACAATCTTTCACTTCTGGTTTCCTTTGTGGTTTCAGTGCTAGCCTTCTCGGGTACTTTTCTGATCGTGGTGTCGGTGCAGGTAGCTCTACACGGAGATGAGGCTTTCGAGCATGACGCCGGAGCTGATTTTGCGCTCTCGATGCTCTCCTTCTTGTTTGCCGTGCTGTCGCCCTAGCCTGCTTTGCCCTAACTTTTCATCGCCTTCGATTCAAACGCTGGTTGCCTTCGGGTTTGTCAAAGGCATAATTACGCAAAATCCAGAGAACAAAGGACTTGCGGCCGCGCCGCTGAGGCCTCGGCTATGATCGCGCAACTGATGTGTGGGGGCAAGGTTCGATGTCCCAAATGGCAGAAGTTGCGAGTCGCCCGTGACTCGGGACAACTTGAAACGCGCACCCGGTATACGGAACACCTCTTCGACAAGAACCAGTGACTAGGCGGAAAAGGACCGATCCGCGGTGAGATGAGCGACAGTCGGATCATCCACTGGTCTCCACAGGTCTGTGTCCGAGCAACCGGATGCACTTTGTCAGTCCTCCTGGAAGGCCTATAATCCGCTGCATCGATGGCCTTGGCGAATGGCACAAAACTGGGTCCCTATGAGATCGTTGCGCCCTTGGGCGCTGGTGGAATGGGGGAAGTTTATCGTGCCCGAGACATTGCGCCTGGACCGCACCGTCGCTATCAAGTTTCTTCCTTCGCATTTTGCCGACGATGCGACACGCCGCCAGCGCTTCGAGCGCGAGGCCAAAGTTGTTTCCAGCCTGAATCATCCGAACATCTGCACGCTGCACGACATCGGCCACCAGGACGGAGTTGATTTCATTGTCATGGAATACCTGGACGGCGAGTCGCTGGCCGAGCGACTGGAAAAGGGACCTCTCGAAGCGGTCCAGGTACTGCAATATGGGACGCAGATTGCCAGCGCGCTCGACAAGGCGCACCGCAACGGCGTGACCCATCGCGACTTGAAACCCGGCAACATCATTCTTACGAAATCCGGCGCCAAGCTGCTCGACTTCGGGCTGGCGAAAGCAGAACCCGCGCAGTCTCTGGCGCAGACGCTGACGGATGCGACTCCGCACTCCGTCCCGATGACCAAGCTGGGCACGATTATCGGCACCGTTCCATACATGTCTCCCGAGCAGCTGGAGGGGAAAAAAGTGGATGCGCGCAGCGATATTTTCTCGCTCGGCGCCGTCCTCTACGAGATGGTGACCGGGAACCGCGCCTTCCAGGGCAACAGCGAGTTCAGCGTGGCTTCTGACATCTTGCACAAAGACCCGGCACCGATAAGTACGCTCCAGCCGCTCACGCCGCCCGCCCTTGAGCGGACCATCCGGGTCTGTCTGGCGAAGGATCCCGACGAACGATGGCAGTCGGCCAGCGATCTGTGGAACGAACTGCGATGGATCTCCGAAGGCGGTTCCCAGTCCGGCTCGATGTCCGCCCTGCACCCCGGCTCTCAGCCCGGAGTCAGGATTTTACCCACGTTGCGGCGTGCCGGTCGCACGAAAACGGCATGGATCGTGGCGGGGCTTTTCGCCATCATCGTGGCGGCCATGATCATCATTGCATTCCTTTCCCGGGGCTCCCCCAAACCGCTGGCGTTCCACCAATTGAACTTCCGGCGCGAGGCGATTTTTCAGGCCGCCTTCGCGGGCGACTCGATCGTCTACAGCGCGGCCACCTCCCCAACACCCCGCAGGTTTTCGCCGTGCGCCCCGATTATCCCGAGCCGCAGCCCATCGGCCCGCGCGGCATGACCCTACTCGCCGTCTCCTCCAAGGGCGAACTCGCGGTTCTTCTGGATGCTCACTATGTGTGGTATCGGCTGTTTACTGGAACGTTAGCACGCATGACTCTGAGTGGCGGTGTGCCGCGCGAGATCCAAGAGGGCGTTCGGCAGGCGGATTGGTCGCCTGACGGGTCGCAACTCGCCATCATCCGCGAGGTGGGCGGCAAGGATCGCCTCGAATATCCTATCGGTCACGTGCTACGTGAGGTCAGCGGCTCGCTGAGCGATGTGCGCTTCTCTCCAAACGGCGATCGCATCGCCTTCTTCGAACATCCCCGCAAGCTCGACGACTCAGTCAATACCGTGGATCTCTCCGGAAACGACACTGTACTTTCCAGCGGCTATTGGAGCCTGCGCGGACTTTCCTGGGCACCAGAGGGAAAAGAGATTCTTTTTTCCGCGAGCCAGAGTGGGGGCAGCTATACGGTTTATGGCGTGACTATGGCCGGTAAGAGACGAACTGCCTACCAGCCGCCCGGTGGATTCGTCATGCAGGACGTGGCCCCCGACGGACGTTGGCTGGCAACGCGGTTGGATTTCCGCTACGCGGCCATGGTTCACACCCCGAGCATGGATGGAGATCGCGACCTTTCGTGGCTCAATACCTCGCATGCACGGGCGCTGTCCGAGGACGCTCAGACGCTCTTATTCTCTGAGACGGCGCTTGGAACCAATTACACCGTCTGCCTGCGCAAAACCGATGGTTCACCGGTGCTGCGCCTCGGCGAAGGATGGGCCGCAGACCTGTCGGCCGATGGCAAGTGGGTCCTTGCCCTGTTGCAATCGGTGCCGCCTAAACTCCTTATCTACCCGACCGGCGCCAGCGAGACGCGGCAACTCGAACGGGGCAATCTCGAGCACTACGCGACCGCCCAATGGTTTCACGACGGCACGAGAGTGCTGATCTCGGGCAATGAAGCCGGGAAGAGCACGCGCTTCTACGTACAGGAACTCGGCGGAACACCGACGCCCGTGACTCCGGAAGGCACCAGCGATGGTTTGCTCTCTGCCGACGGGAAGCTCATTCTGGCGCGCGGGATGGACGGAAATTACTTCATATATCCGATAGCCGGGGGAGACCCACGGCCCGTTCCCGGGCTCCTCTCGGCCGACATCCTCGCCCGCTGGACTGCAGATGGACAGTCGGTGCTGGTATATCGCCGCGCCGAACTGCCCTGCCGCCTCGAGTACGCTGACATTACAACTGGCCATCGCACGCTCTTCAAAGAGTTCGCCCCGGCGGACCGTACCGGACTGCTTTCCCTAAGAGAAATCTTCGTCACCGACGACCTGCGCTCGTACGCGTACACCGCCTATTATCAGGGATCTAGCCTGTTCGTCTCCGACAGCAAGGAATGAAATAAACAGACGTGGCAATCCTCGGCCGTGTGCCCGGCTGGCGATGCTCTGCCTGGGATCGCAGCTCCCGGATGGTCGACCATGCGCAACGAATTAGTGGCCGACCCAAGCGAGGCCGTCGGGCCCCTGCCCGGCTTCGACGCGTCCCACAACTTCGAGCGAATGCAAATCGATTACGGCGACGTAGCCGTCAGGCGAGCAGGCCACGTAGACGCGCGACCCGTCGGGTTGCATAAGAATTCCGGCAGCGCCATCTCCCACTTTGATACGCTTCACCTCTTTTCGGGTGACTCTGTCGAGAACGGCGATATCAGGCTTGCTAAGGCTCGAAATAAACGCCAGCTTGCCATTTGGGGTAAACGTCAGCCGATTCGCTCCCTTGACGTTGGCGGCGAGAGTGTCCGTGACCTTCTTGCTCGCCACATCAATGATAGAGACCGTTCCGTCGTCGGCGTTGGCGACCCAGATTTCCTTGCCATCAGGAGATACATCAAATCCCTCCGACCCGCGACCGACAGGAACGACGGTTTCCTTCCAGTCTCCACTCGACGGCCCCGTCGCCGCACCGCCGCCGATCTTTTCAATGATGCTGACGCTGGCGGAACTGACGTTCGTGGTGACAATCTGGTTAAGGTCGGAGGAAACGTAGATCATGTGGGTGCGATTTTGCCCGGTGCCCATGATCCAATCGACCCTCTTTGTTCCGGGATCGTAGCTGCCGATCGCCTTGGCNNGCGAGATCAACCACGGTGAGCGTGTTGTATGCGCCGCCGCCGTAGTTAGAGATGTATGCAGTCGTTCCGTCGGGCGAGGCAATCACTTCGTGCGGATCAGGACCGACGGGCAATTTGGCGGTTACTTTCAGGCTAGCAGGGTTGACGATAAGAAGTGTGTTGTCTTCTTTGGCAAGAATTAGCAGAGCACCGTCGGGAGCAGTTTGTGCATCGAGACCGCGTGCTCTCAGCCATAGGACGACGAGAATGAATAGCAAGCTTTTGATCTTCATGACGGTTAGTCTAGGAAGCACCTTTCTGTCCCTGGATCGTACCAAGGACTGCTCGACTCGTACTTTGTGCTCTGCGAAGTGATATGGCTTGTGAATCAGGACTGATTTTTGTTAATATAACTCCTCCCCAGATCGGATCATCACAGCTGGTTTCGTTCACCCGATTTGTGTTTTGACCGGCGACGCAGTCGGTCGTCGAGTACGGAATCGGAACGCTTGCGAGTTCTTCTGCACCTCCAACATTTCAAAACCCGCACTCTCCAATCGCGCGCCGAAAGTATCGGGACTTACGGGAACAAGAGTGTCGCCGATATGAATGATCCTTAGAAACCAGTTCTGAAGACTGTCGCAGCCCACAAAAAAACCGCCGGGCTGCAAAACGCGGAGCACTTCCACGAGGACCTTTTTTGCAGTTCTCGAGAAGGAACGTGATGCAACATGGTAAATGAAACTGCACCCGAGAATTCCGAATCTCCAAAGGGCATTCTCGTCGCATCCCCTTCGATGACCTGGACGTTACTTCCTTTTAGGCGCGAGCTCAGTGAACCCGCCAATGTCGGATCAATCTCCAGTGCGACGAGGCGGGGCACTGAGGTTCGCAGAAGGTCCGTCGTTAAGCCGGGGCCAGGACCAATTTCTAGAACGTTTGGGCTAGCTAGATCGGTATTGCCGACCACCCAGGGGAGTCTCTGTGCGACGGTGCTGCGCCAGCGGTCAGAACGGCATAGCCATTGATGAAGGCGGTTCATGTTCCTCACGAAATGGTGAAAGTTGATTTACAGCGTATCGATTGCCCAGTGGTGCGCGCTTCCGATAAAGTGACAATCGATGTCGCAAAAGCGCCAAAGTGGAATTTTCGATCGGTCGGGCGGTTCTAAGTCGGCAATCACAACGCTCACCCACGACTATCCAGCCGGCCACCTCATCGCTTTGCACTTCCATCATCGAGATCAACTTGTCTATGCCTCGCGCGGGGTGATGACGGTCCGCACCCGAGATGGCACTTGGGTTGTTCCTCCACATCGTGCCGTGTGGATTCCGGCCGGGATTCCGCACACCATCACGATGTCAGGGGTGGTGGCGATGCGAACGCTATATCTGAAAGCAATGCTGGCAAAAGGGCTGCCACGAGATTGTTGTGTGATGAATGTCTCAACTCTGCTTAAGGAACTCATTCTTCACGCCTGTACTGTGCATGCGTTGACGAGAACAGTGAAATGGCAAGCGCACCTGGTCGCCGTGATCCTCTATCAGCTGGAAGCGGCGCCGACGATCCCATTGCAACTTCCGCATTTGTCCGATCCCAGGCTGGTTCGGATCGCAGAAATGCTCATGAGGGATCCTGGCGACTGTCGGACGCTCACTGAGCTTTGCAGGGTGACTGGAGCCGGGAAGCGGTCTGTCGAAAGGCTGTTTCAACAAGAAATCGGAATGACCTTTGGGAAATGGCGGCAGCAAGTTCGGCTTATGCAGGGATGCGGCTTTTGGCCGAGGGCGCAAAAGTCACGCATGCCGCTCTGGAGTCTGGTTACAGTACGCCGAGCGCTTTCATTTCCATGTTCAGGAAGGCCTTAGGAATCACGCCGAGTTGCTATTTTAGGTAGGCGCGGAACTTAACCAACTGGTTCAAAGCGAATGGGCATCGAGTTGGGTTGGAGCTCGACCTGGCGGTGGTCTGAATTGGTTGGTTCAACTCAGCGGCGATGGGTGCCCGATCGCTACTGATCCCATTACGGCCGATTGCGTCCGGATGGCCGGCATCCGGAAACTGTCCGGAAATGGGCCTCAAGCCGATCAGTTGCGCTTCTCCCGGAAGCGACTTCTGGCCCCGGAATAACTTCCCGACATTCCGCATTCACGCAATGCCGCGACTCACGATCATCAATCCTGGATGTCTCAGGTTAATGGCAGTGGGTTGGGGAAAAGAAGGTTTGAACGGTTTTCTGCAGGTTGCTTCCCCCGAGCTGCCCATCCTGGACCGCGCGTACGAACCACTGAGCGTAGTAGGAGTCGGGATTCGCAGATGACGCTTGTTTGTAATCCGTATAGATAGCCGCGGCGAGAACATGCATGCCGCCATCCTGCTCCTTCCAATATTCGCAAGGGTTGCGGCCGACACCGAATTTCTCGCCCACAAGTTCTTCTAACGCCTGTACGGAGTCTTCTTCAATATACCCGGCTGTCGTGTTGTATCCAAAGGATGGGTCGTGGTGCTGAACCTTGTCGATCACAAGCGGGTCGCGCCCCAGGAGGTCAATCGCGTCGCGCACTTTTGGATCGTCCACGTGGTAAGGCGGGTGCATGGGTTCGTGGATTGCATTATGCAGGACGATGCTGAACGGATAGGACACATGGGTCAGGAAACGCAGCCCGGTGATGCGGATTCCGTGAGGCTCGGAATAGGACAGCAAATACACAGTGATCGTCTGCGAAGGCAGCGGAAAGCCAAGACAGCCCTCGATTACGGGGATGATGTTGTACTTCGGAAGTTCGGAAGAGAGTTCCCCAATTCGCTTCTCGATCTTTGGCTTAGCATTTGCCTCCCAATAGGCCGGAAATCCGACTCGATCCAAAGCCCTCAGCGCCGCCTCGAGCGCCGGCCTCGCCGCCTCGTAGTTCTGCCACCCCTCTGCGCTCCAGTATGAGGTCCTTCTTAGGGCCGCTTCCATCACAGCGCTGTCATGTGCTGTGCGGATCATCTCGGGTAACGCTTCATCATCGACTGCCGAATAGTAGAGGGCCAGTTTGGCAGAGATGATCCCATGTCCCTCGTCCTTGATCACGTGCTTCAACTGCCCGAAGGCGGCCTGCTCTTCCGACGTGAAAAGAGAATGGAAGTACTCGTACTCAGCTCGGTAGTAGTGCAGATAATAAGGGTCGCCGCTAAGCGCATTCAGCAGGCAGAGGGTGTCATATTTGAGGGAGGGCCTGAGCTGCCAGTCGGTGTGGCCGTGAATGGCGACCATCTCTGCCGTGAGGCGATGCGCGTGCGTAATCTGGGCAGTACAGAAGATGAGAAGACAGAGCTGATAAAGAATCTGGCGCATCGTCTTCTTCTACGCGCCGAAGTTCCTTCCTGTCTTGAATCTATTTGCAGCGGATCTCCATGCTCGCGGTCCAATTCCGGTGAGTTGCTTAACGCTCCGGGTCATGTGCGATTGGTCGGCGAAGCCCAGCTCGACCGCGATGTTTGCCAGGGATGCCTGAGTATTCCGAATCGAGCGTAAAGCGTGGCGAGCCCGGGTGCGCGCACGGAAGGCCTCCGGCGAAACACCAAACACCAACTCGAAACCCCGCGACACCGTCCACGGCGCAATTCCGTTTTTTTCTCCCCATTGCGATAGTTTGAGGGACGGATTCCGCACCAGTGCCGCAGCCAACTCGTCCGGCCAGTCGGCGGGCTGCGGCGTCCCGGCAATAGCAAGGGAGAACAGTAATTCCATGGCGTCTCGGCAACTTCTTTCCGCCACGCGTGCAACCGCGTCGACATCGGCCACCCTGGCAATTCTGACCGTGCAGGAATAACCGGTATGCACCGGCAGATTCAGTACGGCGGCACCGGTTTCGGAGAAACGATCCAGGTGCGCTTCAAATTGTTCATGGAAGATTACATCGCCGGCGTTCACCTGGAAGCGCCCGTAATCTCCTGCCTCTTCGTAGCCACCGGAAAGCACGAGAGCCGCATACGCTCTCCCGTGGACATGACGAGAGAGGGAAGAGGCGCGAATTGTCTGCCATATGCGCATCCGCTCCATTATGCGCCATCCGATCCCCTACGTTATCTCGGCTGCAAACAGAATCCCGGGCATCGAGGGAACGGCCTTTTCGACTTCAGAACGAAGTGGGCAGCAGCAGGCGAAACCTATAGAAACTGTCCCGGCGGACGGGGCCAGCGAAGCTCTAGAAAAGGCATTCGTGCAAGGCATAGAATGCAGCCGCGGAGGATCGGAACATGAGCAGCCCATCTGCGAACCAAAACACGTATCCCTACCAGAACGACCCGACGTGGTCGAAATCGGAGAAAGCCATCGGGTCGGCCGGAGCCATTGTCCAGACGCAAAGTTTTGCACTTTTACCCGCGGATTTCTCGCGCAAGTGCAGTCGTGCGGTTTGCCGACAGGGGTCTCTGTTCGGCAACCGCACTTTCCACTGCGGCCCTATCCCCAAAGCAACTGCCGAGCTTGTGCGCCGCTCCGGATCCCAGAGTCTCGAACAAAGCCCCATTTCATGGACCGGAGATCTATTTACAGTTTTCTACGAAACCAACACTGCGTCGAACAGATCTAAGCATCTACTAAAGAAGTGCGAGAAGTTTGGAGGGAATCTCAGCTTGGGGCAGAAGCAACCGAATTGGATCGTAGTTATTTCCGTCATTTTAGTTTGTCTATGGTCGTGCGCTGCTTGGTGCCAATACTCCCCCGCTTCCGGGCCGTATAAAGTACTTACGGTCGACAATATTGCACTGCATGATTCTGCGCGCAATAAAGACATTCCAATCAAGATTTATTATCCCGATGGTGCAGGCCCATTTCCCGTCATCATCTTCTCCCACGGTGCGTTGGCATCGAAAGATAACTACTCGGCCTTTGGTCAATTCTGGGCCAGCTACGGATATGTAAGCATCCATCCTTCTCACGCCGACTCTGTTGCCGATTTCGGTTTTCGCGGCACCTTGCGCGAGGCGATCAGCGATCCCCGCGGATGGCAGAACCGCCCCCAAGACCTTTCTTTCATCATCGATTCGCTTGCGCATGTCGAAGAATTCGCTCCGCAACTGAGCGGTAAACTCGATCTACGGCATATCGGCGTCGGTGGACACTCGTTTGGTGCTTATACGGCTGGTCTGATCGGGGGCACGACGATTCTGCTACCGGGAAAGGCCGGGCCGCAGAGTTTTGCCGACAAGAGGGTCTCTGCCGTGGTGATGTTATCGCCTCAAGGCGAAGGCATGATGGGTCTGAGCGCGAACTCCTGGGACACGCTTCGTCTGCCAATGCTGCTTATGTTCGGTTCGCACGATTTCGGGCCATTTGGCCAGGAGCCAGTTTGGCGAAGTGAGGCATTCGCAAAGGCGCCCGCCGGCAACAAATATGAGGTGGAACTCGAGGGCGGAACGCACATGGGATTCGCCGCCCCTTTTTCGGGTGGCGGCCATCGTGTTGAGGTATTTCAGTGCGCGAAACTCGAAACGCTGGCGTTCTGGGATGCGTATCTGAGGCAAGATCCGAAGGCCAGGCAATACATAGAGTCCCATGGTTTGCAGGAGTACAGCGGAGACATTGCGCGGTTTGCAAACAAGTGATGGCGGGCAACGAATGCCACAGCGAATAGAAGAACTCGATGCCCTGCGCGGCCTGATGCTGGTGTGGATCACATGCACTCACTTGCCTACGATCCTGAGCACATACGTCAATCAGCCATTTGGGTTTTTCGCCGCAACCGAAGGCTTCATCTTTCTTTCCGCTCTGTTTACAGGCCGCATTTATTTCCGCATCGCGGAGCGCGACGGCTACAACGCGATGTGGCGGAAGTTATGGTTGCGGACCGGAAAGCTGTACTGCTACCAACTGTTGCTGTTGGCGTTTGCTTTCGTGGTAGAAGCGCCGATTGCGGCGCACGGCAACAGGCCCGCAGTGCATAATCTTCTCGACTTCTACTTTTCCGCGGGTCGCACACGTGCTTTTATCGACGCTGCATTGATGGTCTACAGGCCGCCGCTGCTGGATATCCTGCCGATTTACATCATCCTCCTTGCGTTCACTCCTTTCGCAATCGTGCTGGGCGCGCGATTTGGGTGGAAGTACGCCCTGACCGGAGGATTCACGCTCTGGCTGCTCGCACAGTTCGGATTGCGGAGTTTCGCATATCACCTGCAGACTCGCGCTTTCGGCCTGCAAATCCCTTTGAACGAGATGGGCGCGTTCGATCTCTGGGCATGGCAGCTATGGTGGTTAGTCGGGCTGTGGCTGGGCGTGCGTTGGGCCAAGGACAATTTGCGTCTAGACTGGGTGAAACCAATGACGATTCCGGCAGCGATCGTCGCGGTTGTTTTTCTGGTGCTGCGCTACGCGCAAATAGGCGGGGTCGTCACGTTTGGGAGGTTCGGTTTGCTGTTCGATAAGTGGGATTTTGGCATAGGCCGGCTCATCGATTTCACCGCCATCGCAGTCTTGGCGATCAGATTTCGATCTGTTCTCAAGCCCTTTGCGATCAGGCTCCTGGTGATGCTGGGCCAGGCCTCGCTGCCGGTGTTTTGCGTGCACCTGTTGTGTGTCTTCTGCGCACTCACCATCATGGGGAACGACCCGATAATACGAGGATGGAAGGCAATCGTGGTAATCCTTGCAAGCTTGTCAGCTCTCCTGCTCACCGCCAAAGTGGCCACAGACCGACGCGCAAAAGCCCGAGAACATCCCCCTAAGTCCCGGTCCCTACCGGGTGCTGGTTACGAACCAGGGCTTGAGACGAAGGAAGTGGCTTGAGCGGATTCGGACAATCGGGCAAATCACTGTCCGATCCACTGTTTACGAGGGCGCTCACCATTGGAAACGCGAGGGCCGGACTCTTGTGCTCGCGGTGCCTTT
>PMHI01000546.1:12186-14831 GCA_003156615.1 Acidobacteriaceae bacterium
AGATCGGCTCCGACCGAAGCATTCTCCGTGAGGTAAGGACTGATGCGGTCGCGGTTAAAATTGAGGTGACGAATCACCACTTGGCCGTATTCGGTGGCAAACAGTTGTGGGGATTCATCCGGTTCAAACGGCAGTCCGCTGTTGTAATCGCTGCCCACGGAAATCCACAGGCGCGGCACTACCTGATAGCGGACGCGGGCGCGAATGGTTTGCCGCTGGTCTTGCGAATCGGGCAGGTGTCCGGTTAGCTGTGTGTTCATTAACGTGCCTCCCGGGCCAACGGCGACGCCGCTTTCCGACCCGAGAAGGAGGCCACCTACTACGGGGAGCCAGGAGTTCCCGACGATGTAGGAGTAACTGCCGAAGCCGGAGAATCGCCCCCAGTGTAGAACTTCGAGCTTGGCTTCCGCGCCGTAGAGAACGGCCTTCCGGAACGCGATGGGGAAGCTGATGGCGGTGTTCAGAATGGCGTCGTCGTCGGCGTAGTTGTTCACGTCGCGGCGGAACAGGTTCGCGTCCAGGCGCAGTTTCCCGAGGAATGCCTTGGTCAATCCCGCTTCATAATAGTTTCCGTGAGAGGGCAGAACGTTCTGGCGCAAAGAAATGGGATCGAAATCCAGCACAGCCGTAGAACTGGATAGAAGAATGTTCTCGAAAGACGGCGTCTGGAAGATCCGATCATAGGAGATATGGAGGTTCAGGCCGGCAGAGGGAAAATAGCGCGAGCCGGCAAGACGAGGACTCACGGCATTCTGGTTTACCAGCAACTGGTAATGGTCCCAGCGGAGGCCGGCGTTGACCGTCCACTTGCCGAGGCGGATTAAATCCTGAACGTAAGCCGACTGCTCAAGGTCCGGGCGGCTGTCGGCAAAGGCGAACGTGGTCGCGCTGCCCGGGTCGAATAATCCCAGCTGGATAGGGCATTGAGCGGCCAGCGTACCCAGCGGGCCGGCGCAGTCGGGGATATAGTCACTGAAGTTTTCGTGCAGGAAGATGGCGTCGGATTCGACGCCCGCCTTCCATTCCTGCCTGCCATGGTGAACGGCGATGCTGCCGTTGAAGTATATCTCCTTGAAGTCGTTGTGCTGGGTTGCGTTGATGGGCCAGGACGACGGGTTGGAATAAAAATCGTTGGAGTTATCGCGCGCCATGCCGCGCAGCCAGCCTATCGTATCGGAGGAAAAAATGTGCTGGTAGGAAACGCTGCCCATGGTTTCAAAGTTGTCGCCATTCTGCAGCTGGCCTCCGGGAACGTAGACACAGTCGCTCGGCTCGTCTGCGGCGGGAACGGGTGGACAGCCGACGGTGTTGACCGCATTCGGGACCCACGCTCCGTTCTCCTGTACAAATTCGTTGGGGATCTCATAGCGCGCGAGTTCATGGCGGACAATCAGGGTGAGACGGTCTTTCTGGGTTAGATCACGCTCATAGCTCAGCGAAAAGCTGCCGGTGGTGCCGTCGTTGGTGTAATTCTCCGGAACCACGGGGTTGAGATAGTGACCGGTCATGTTGCCGGAGGCGCTCAGGCCGAAAGTATTCGCCTTCCAGCTATATTGATCCTGAGTATTGATGCCGGCCGTATCGTAGGTGCCGCCGAAAAGGGTGAGCTGTCCGTGAAACCCCGGATCCTCGTTCTTGAGAGTGTTGACCTCGACGACGCCACCCATCTTCCTGCCATATTCAGCGGGAATGCCGGCGGTGTAAATCCCGAGAGATTCGACGTCATCGGCTTCGACTTCCGGGCCGAAGCTTGGCGAACGGTTGTCGGTGAGGGGAATGCCATCCACGACAAATTGCGTCTGATATTCCGATCCGCGGGGATGGAGGACAGCGTTGCCTTCGTAGAGCCAGCCGGGTTCGGAATTCACCAAGTCCTGCATGGAGCGGCCGGGGAGCGCGGTCAATCGATTCTCAATCGTCTCGAGACCCAACTCATTGACCGAACCTGCGCGATAGGGATCGACCAATGTGCCGGACGCGCTGACCGTCACCGATTCGGTAGCGGAGGCCGGCTTCAGCCGAATCGTGCGATCCAAGGGAAGCGCGGAGCGTATTTCAACCGGCTGGGAAACCTGGGCAAAGCCTTGCACCTGGATCTGGAGCTGGTAGATTCCATAAGGCAGGCGCTTGGCGTCCAGGTTGCCCTGATCGTTCGTGGCGAATTTCTGGCGATATTCGTTGCCCTGGCTGACGAGTTCAANNGGAGGAGCCCACAAGAGTAAGGAAGTGATCAGTGCCTTCTTCATCTTTATCTTTAAATTGCCACGCAATTGGAATAGCTACCTTCGGGCCAGCTCTTTCGCCCCTCAATTTTAAAATTTCATTTCCCCGGTTTTGTTCAGTCTTTTCTTAACCTCATTGGCGTTGAGACGAAGCGCTTGAAAGAACCTTGAACAGCAACGGGAGGAATGCAATAGACATTTCAGGGACCCGCAAATGCCTCCCACGGGTTCGATCAACGAGCTGTCTTTCCCAACCATAGCTCACGCGGTGGTGAAACCCAAGCCTGAAGGAGAGCGCTTTTACGGCGCAGTCGTAAAGCGATGGCGTGTGGGTCCGTTCCGCACTTGTTCCATTCTTTCTAGTGTAGCGTCCGCGAAATAACTAGACAACTTTAGTGCTCTTCTTTCTGCTCCGTGGCAAAG
>PMHI01000453.1 GCA_003156615.1 Acidobacteriaceae bacterium
AGTCACGCTTGTTGAAGAGTGTGTCGAACGCTTCCAGGACGAGGGCCTTGTTTTGTTCGGGTGTAGTCTTCGGCATGTTGATTCCTTTTCCGCCTAGGAGATCACTTCGATTGCGTCAATCCGTGAGGGATAAAACGCCAGGTACTCTTTAATGCTGGCAACTGCCTCATAAGGTTGTTCGTAAGTCCAAACGGCGTATTCCGATTTTGATCCTCCGATGGGGATGCTGTAGTACGTGCAATCACCCTTGTACGGACAATAAGTGTAATACGCGGTCCGAACGAGCAACGACATGTCTGCGTCGTTGCGCGGCAAGTAATAAACAGGCGGATATCCCTTCTCCTCCAATCGAAGCGCTTGCGTCGATTGAGCGACTATCCTCCCGGCGACCGTTACACGCACCTTGCCCACAGCCGGAGAAATCGTGATGGGATGGTCAGGCCCGGGGATTCTGATCTCCTTAGCCTTTGCTCGTCTTTGTCTCCATTGCGCTCCTCACGTTGTTAATTACAGCTTCGAGCCGCCGTCCACTGGAATGCTCGCACCTGTGATCCAGCGCGCCCCATCGGACGCTACAAAAGCGACTACGTCGGCGACATCTTCAGGTTTGCCAATTCGCTTCAATGCCTGCATCCCCAACGTGACCTCGCGACCCGCTTCAGTCTTCGTAAAGTTCGACATGTCCGTGTCAATCACACCGGGCGCGACTGCATTGACGCGAATGCCTTGCGGCCCAAGAATGGCAGCCCAGTTCTTGACCAAAGTCTCTAGTGCTCCTTTGGTCGAGGCATAGGCAAGGATCGAGGGGCTGTCCACGCCTGGCTTGCCAACGACGGCGTGGGCCCCGATCGAAGAGATCACAACTAAGTTCGAGCCGTCGCCTAAAATGGGCAACAGTTGCTGCACCAGAAAGAACGGACTTCGGACATTTGTCGCGAAGAGGTTGTCAAAATCCTCTACCGCATAATCCGCAAGGCGTGCCGCCTTGCTGATTCCGGCGTTGAGCACAAGCACATCCAATCGATCGCCGACGATTGCGCGCGCCTGTTTTGCCAGCAGCGCAGCACCGTTCGGGGTTCCTAAATCCGCCGAGATCGCCTCTGCGCGCCCGCCTTTCGCTTGGATCTCGGAAACGAGAGATTCCGCTTCCTGCGCGGAGCGGCCATAGTGAACCAGGACGTGAGCCCCGGCCCTAGCTATAGCTAGTGCCGCTGCCGTTGCGCGCCCGATGCCGCGTGAGGCCCCTGTGACCAGTGCTGTTTTGTCTTGAAGCGTGAACATTGCCCCTCCCGTACCTGTCAGTTGACGGATAAGACGATTCTGGCATGCATGCACCGATTCAGGCGTTCATTCCGCCATCCACGGTAAGATTCGCCCCCGTGATGTAGGAGGATTCCGAACCCGCGAGAAACGCTGCCATTGCGGCGATCTCCTCAACATGCCCATAGCGGTCGAGCGCGGTGGCGGCCTTCTGCGGTACCGCCCAATCACCCGAGGCAGGATTTAACTCCGTGTCGATCGGACCCGGCTGGATGTTGTTCACCGTGATGCCCCGGCTCCCAACTTCTCTGGATAATGCCTGCGTGAACATCTTGACGGCCCCCTTCGTGGCCGCGTAGGGCACAAGTCCCGGCGCAACGGCACGCTCGCCCACCGCCGAGCCGATCATGATGATGCGACCACCCTCAGTCATGTGCTTCAGCGCCGCCTGCGTCGCAACGAATACGCCGCGGATGTTGATGTCGAGCACGCGATCCATCTCTTCCAGGGTGGACTCCACGAACGGTTTGGGGATGGCCGTACCAGCATTGTTGACCAGGACATCGAGCCGACCAAATGTCGCAACGGTTCTTTCGACTGCGGCTTTGCCGGCGTCGGCGTCCGCAGCGTCGGCCTGAATCGCGATCGCCTTTCCGCCCGCGCGTTCAATCGCTTTGACGACGGCCGAAGCCGCGTCGGCACCTTTCGTGTATGTAATGGCGACCTTCGCTCCGTCCGCAGCCAGACGCTTAGCGATTGCAGCTCCAATGCCGCGCGAGCCGCCTGTGATGAGTGCAATCTTTCCTTCTAATTTCTTTGACATAATCCATCTCCTCGAATTAGACATATGCTTATCAGGCATGAGTCAACTCTTGTCGCTCGCCCAAGGCATCCAATCACCTCATTGGATTACCCAAGTCGCCAGTAGTAGCGCACTTGAGGCATACTTTGTTAGGCTTGGTGGCAATGCTTCACAAGCATGGGTACTGGAAATGGAATTACGACACCTGCGTTATTTCGTTGCGGTCGCTGAAACCGAGAGTCTGAGCCTGGCGGCAAAATCCAAGTTGCACACCTCGCAGCCTTCACTCAGCCGCCAGCTTCGAGACCTTGAGGAGGAAATTGGCGCCCAACTCCTGACGCGCACAGCTCGTGGCGTCGCTCTGACACTGGCGGGTCGAGCCTTTCTCGATCACGCGCGCGGAGTTCTATTGCAGGTTGACGCCGCGGCCGAAGCTGCACGCCGGGCAGTTCATCCCGTCAAGCCTTGCTTCTCGATGGGCTTTCTGACCGGACACGAATTGACCTGGATGCCCGAAGCCTTGCGGATATTGCGCGACGAGTTGCCGAACATTGACGTGATGATATCGAGTCAATATTCCCCGCTACTTGCGGAAGGCCTCTCGAAAGGAAAAATCGATGCGGCTTTT
The DNA here is from genome assembly GCA_003156615.1 of Acidobacteriaceae bacterium. Next base: position 2,691 of record PMHI01000453.1, read on the forward strand.
CTTCGAAAGGAACGAGCGCTGCCAGACCTGGCGTTCCGCCTTCTTGTAAAGGAGCCTTTGGTTGTGATTTTGCCGAGTGACCATCGCCTCACCGCGCTCAAAGCGATCAGCCCAAAGGATCTAGCAGGTGAAACATTCGTGATTGTGTCCCATACGGCTCCCGTACTGCGTGCGGTCATCGATAATTACCTGAAGCGATCGCGAATCAATATCACGCCAGCTCACGAGGCGGACCACGTCACCATGGGAATTTCCCTAATAATGTCGACCCGCGGCGTGGGACTGTTACCCGCCTACGCGCAGAACTTTCTACCCGCGTCTGTAACGAGCCGCCCTCTCAAGGGAGATGTGCCAACTGTCGATCTGGTCCTCGGCTACAGAAAGTACAACCAGTCTCCAATCCTCAAGCTTTTGCTTTCAAGAGTCGACGAGTTAGTCGCTCGTGCGTCGAAGAAGATCCGATAAAATTAGTCTTCCATATCGTGGATATGGCCATGCGCAGCCTCTCCGCGTCGCTTTGCGCTAGCTGATCCTAGC
>PMHI01000564.1 GCA_003156615.1 Acidobacteriaceae bacterium
CCCAAATATTTTCCGACTACGGTGGCGCAGGCTTCGACAAAGTCCTGTTCCGCTTTATTGAAGGTGCTGGCAAAGTAGCTCTCGATATCGAGCTCAGCTGCAAGCTTGTTCTTCACCAGGATGGGGACAACAATTTCACTATTCACCATGGGCGATCCCGCAAGATACCGCGGATCGGTAGAGACATCATCAACGACTACGGTCTGCCCGCTGGTGGCCGCGGCCCCGCAGAGTCCGGTGTCGAGGGGGATGCGAACATTAGGGGTAAAGCTGCCGACGAAAGGTCCGACCAGCAGAATGCCGGGGTCCGCCGGGTCTACGAGATAAAAGCCTACCCAGTTGTAGCGTGTCATCTTTTCGTGCAGACGCTGGGAGATACGCTCCATCACGGACTGGGCCGTGGGAGCGGTCCGAGCGAAGTTCTGAAATTCCCGGAGAAGTTCTTCATGCACTGGTGTCATGCGTCGGCCCTCGTGTTGAGCGTCGGAGGCATTCCTGACACTCGACGTTCGCTTCCGTCCCCATGAGTGTACGCGGACGGGCGGAACTTTTTAGAAGGAGCTGCGATCTGGACCGACGACAGCAGAAAACGAGAGTTGCCGCCAGTCGTGAAGGGGTGCGGCACTTACTTCTTCGATGCCTACTGCTTCAGTGTCCCGGTCCAGTTGAGGATGACTTCCTGAGGGTGCGACTGGCCTCCGCTTAGCGCCTTCAGAGCCGGGAAGCGCTCGCCGGGGGCGACCGGGCCGAGAGAGGCGAATTCATTGACGTGGATGGGTAGCGCGGTCGGCGCTCCGAACTCGAAGGTTTCGAGGTTCTGAATGGCCACCAGCATGAGCTTATCCCCAATGACGTAGTAGAGCTGCTTGCCATCCGTGCTCCAGGAAGGGGACCCGCCGCCGCCGTTCGAGATCTGCCATTTCCCTGCGGGACCGGGGAATGCGGTCACATAGACTTCATATCTTCCTGATTCATCGGACTGGTAGGCGAGCCACTTTCCGTTCGGCGAAAGAGCGGCGCCGACTTCATTGGCCGGCGATTGGATGACCGGAGTCAGCTTCTTGTCGCCGTTCAGATCGATGGAGTAGACGTCCTCGCGCGTCGCATTGTTCTGCACCATGAAGAAAATATAGCGGCCATCGGGGGACCAACTGCCAACGATCCCAAAGGTCTTGGGCGTTTCCAATCTTTCCTGGGTGCCCGAGCCATTGGCGGGCTGGATCCAGGCTGCCGCGGCGGCCGTACCGGCAATGGTGCCGACCGCAATTCTTTTGGAGTCGGGAGAAAATGCGAATGTAATGTTGGCCGCATCCGCGAAGGTGCTGCGCGACATGGTGTTGCGGCTGGTGTCAACAATCCAAACGTCTCCCTTGCCCGTGTCCGGGTCGGGACGCACTAAGCCGACGAGCGCACCGTCGGGTGAGGATCGCGGCTCCGCATAAAGCCCGGGCTCGCCAAAGCGTCCCACTTCTTTGCCGGTGCGGTCGACCCACATGGGCTGAGTTTTCTGCAAGGAGCCATGACGGTAGACGAGCGTACCGTGGGCGGCGGTAAAGGCGGCAAGGTCGCGAGCGTTCCAGTAGTCGAGTTTTTCAGCGACTGGCGTGGGGTTGCCGCTCAACTTGAGCGACTTGGGATCGAAGCGCTGCGCGACCAGCACGGTCTCGCGCAGGTATAGGAGGTATCCCTCGGAATACTGCACATTCGAGGCGCTCGCCAATATCTGGCGCGGCTTCTCCCCAGAGAGCGACGCACCGTATAACGCACCCGTGCCGGTGGTTACGGTTGGCGCTCCCACTGCCTCGCGATAGGTAAAGAGGAAGTGATCGCCGTCGGGTAGAAAGTAGGGGTTGCGATGAGTCCAACCTGGTTCGGCCTCGGTGATCTTCTCGGCTACGCCGCCGCCCTCGGGCACCTTGTACAAGGGCTCGCGAACGTTGGGAGTGAAGATGATGACACCGTGCGGGCTCCACGATGCGCCGCGGCCTTCGGGGGCATCGCAGAGCACCTGCACCGGTCCCCCGGCCAGGGCTACTTTCTTCAACTTTCCCGCAGAAAAAAACCAATGTATTTGCCATCGGGCGACCAGAAGGGGAATGTTGGCCGCTCGACTTCCACCTGGTGGACCGCGCCGGTGGTTACGTCGCGCACCCACAACNNNCGGCCGTCGCGCGTCTTCAAGCTGGGCATGGCTTAACAGGAAAATAATGAGAGCTGCGGCAGCCAGAATCCAACCCACGGCAGCGGCACTCAGCAACGTGCGCTTCTGCAAAACGCGGCGAGCGCGTATCTGGGCAGGGGCAGCCAGGTGACTGGAGGAGGCCTCCGCGATCCATCGCAATTGCAGCTTAAGGTCGTGTACCGTCTGGAAGCGCTCTTCTGGATCCTTAGCCAGGCAGGACTTTATGACCTGTTCGAGCGCGGGCGGCGACATGGGTTGCACCACTGAAATTGGCGGTGGCTCCGAAGCTAGAATTGCCGCGACCAGGCTGGCCTGGCTTTTTCCGGCGAAGGCTCGCTTGCCGGTCGCCATTTCGTAAAGCACCGCTCCCAGCGCGAAAATGTCGGAGCGCGCGTCAGCTTCTTTCCCTTCCGTCTGCTCCGGAGACATGTACTGGAACGTGCCCACGATCATGCCGTGCGCCGTAAGCGGCTGATCGGCCGACGGGCCTGAAATCGTCATGGTCAGACTGGAAGCCAGGGACGCACCCGCCGTCGCGGTCTTGGCAAGGCCGAAGTCCATCAGCTTCGTCGCGGTCTTGGTGAGCATCACGTTTGCCGGCTTCAAGTCGCGATGCACCACGCCGCTCTTGTGCGCACGTTCGAGGCCCTCACAAATCTCAATCCCGTATTTCAGCACCTGCTCGGTGGTTAACGGACCCTTCCGCAAGCGGTCGGCCAGCGTCTCCCCCTCCAGAAACTCCATGACCAGGAAATCGATGCCGTCCTGATGGCCGACATCGTGCAGAGTGCAGATGTTGGGATGGTTCAGAGAAGATATGGCTCGGGCTTCGCGGTCGAAACGTTGCTTGGCCTCGGGATTGTCAGAAAGATGACTGGGCAGGATTTTGACCGCGACCGTGCGGTCAAGACGAGTATCCTTCGCTCGATACACTTCTCCCATGCCGCCGGCGCCAAGGGGAGATTGAATCTCATAGGGACCGAGTTTCGTGCCAGAGTTGAGTGCCATGGGCGCGCACAATTATAGCCTGACCAGAAGCGCGCGCAATGAGCGATGGTTTGCGTGGGAGTCACCTCGGACGAACCGATCACTGCTGTCCTCCCAACTCGAGCGTTTGAGTTTTGTCAGAATCTGGGGTGCTCGGCTAATCTCCAGGACCGCATAGGGAACGACGTCGATGTGAGGTCGATTGCCGGCTCCGTGGTGCTCTAGGACTGCACGTTGTCCTGATACACCGCTACTTGCGACGGAGGACGAGTGGGAAGCAGTCCGACCACAGCAACTGTCCAATTGTGGGAGGCGCCTTGAGCGGCCCGAAAACCGCCGCAGCACGATGCTAACGGACTTCCTGGCGACAGGCCATCAGATCTGATCTCGATGCTGTTCGAGGACGATACGCACTAATTGACTGCGCGTCCGCACGCCGGTCTTTGAAAACAGTTGCTGAAGGGTAGCTTTGACCGAGCTCTCCGACACGCCGATTCGCACCGCAATCTCTTTATTCGCAAGCCCCTCGAACACACAGGACAGCACCTGCTGTTCCCGCTGCGTAAATGGCCGGGTTCGATTGTCCTGTTGGTTTCCGACCTTAGTCCTGAGGGCGGTTTGCAGTTGCTCCTGGTCAAGCCACACCTTGCCCGCCATCACGTCACGAATGGCTTGGGCCAGCAATGCGGCAGAGTCGTGTTTTCGAAACACTCCAGAAATCCCAGACCGGATCAATTCCGCGGCTACCCCTGTATCCACACCTGCTGTCACAACGAGAACTTTTCCCTGGAACCCCTGCTCCTTTGCCAACCGGAGAAACTGCCGGCCATCGCTCTCGCCCAGGTCGAAATCAAGCAGCACGACGTCGATCGCCTTACGCCGCAGAATCTCGAGACCCTCTCCAATGGTGCCGCAGTGGGCAGTGACCTCGAATCCGGGCTCCGCAGCCAGGAGCCGGCTCGCACTCTCTCGAAACAAGGTGTGATCGTCTAACAACAGAATGTGAACTGCGCCCGCCGCAGTTTCAGCCATTTGCCACCTCGTCCTGTGCCACACCCAGGGGTAAGACCACGGCGAAGCAGCAGCCTTCCGTTCTCGGCTCGTAAGAAAGTTCTCCTCCAAAGCTGCGCATGATTGCCTTCGAAACATAGAGTCCCAGACCGCTGGACTCCGCGCCACGCTGAAATGGTCGGAAGAGGTTTTCCGGCGAAGCGACGCCAGTTCCTGTGTCTTCAAATCGGATCGCGACCGTCCTTTCCTGCTGTCGCGCTGCAATTCGAAGCCGCTTCACCCCGCTGGACGCCATGGCCCTCAGACTGTTCTTGGCCAGATTTAGAAAAACCTGAATGAGCCCATATCGGTCAGCCCAAACCAAAGGCAAGGATTCCTGAATATCCCACTGCATCTCGATCTCTGATTCGTGATAGGCGGTTTCAATCAGTACCCGGAATTCGTCCAGCACAGACGTAAGCTCAACCACCTCGCCATTCTGAGCCGTGGTCGAACCCAGTTCGAGAGCTGATACTCTTTCGAGGCTCTGGATCAAGCTCCCCAAGCCCTTGAAGTCCTCGTTAGACTCGATCTCCTTCACTCGGGAGAGGTTCTTATGCACGACCAGTACTGCCCCGCAAAGGTTCCGAATTTCGTGGGCCACGGCGCTCATCAGAATTCTCGTGTTTTTCAAGAGATAGTCTAGGCTGAGGTCCTCGCGATTGCGCAGGTCCTCAGAAAGATCCACAATGATGGCCGCCAGGCGAGGGCCGGAGATTGTGGCGTAGGTCGAAAACCAAACACCGGCCAGGAAGATTTCTCCGTCGCTCCTTTGTCCCGTGCACTGCAGAGTCGTCCGAAATACTCGCGGCTGTTGGGTTTTGAGAACTGTTCGTAAGGCTGGGAGATAAGAATTGATTTGCTGGCCTGGCAAAGGCTCGCCTGCAGGAGCGAGCAAGTGCTGAGCGGCCTCATTTGCCAGTAGAACCTTGCCGACGGAATCAATGGTGACGATCGCAGCTGGACTGCTTTCGATGAGCGAACGCAATTGCTCCTCGGCGTCCTCGCGTAGCTTGATCTGGCCTTCCAGTTCTTCGACGTGCTTCATCGTAATCTGACGATTGCGGATCAACTCTGAAATGAACAGTCCGGTACCAACAAACCCTGCCGAGCTGAACAGCAAGCGGATTACAGCTTCATTCTCCGGTAAATTGCTGAACGCTTCCTGCAAAACTGCACAAACCAGCGCAACCCCGAAGATTTGAGTTCTCGACAGGAACCCGCCGAGAATCATGATGGGAAACAGGTAAAGGAACCCCAACGAGATATAGGGCTTGGTCGCCCAGTCCGCCACCGCGATCGCTGCAATCAAGACACCGGCAAGGACAATCAGCCTAATGCGGTTCGCCGACGCGTAAATGGACAGAGGGTCTTTCACAGCGGTGCGTAGATGAGCAGTCTGGGCCTTTTCACGGCCATTCTAAGGGTGCGCCATCTTCGCACGCCACAGCCTCAGGCGTTCATAACAAAATCAATACTGTAATGGACAACCTGGCTCTTCCGCTTTTTGCGGGAGCTGACAAGCAATATTATGGCTCAGCTATCAGACTACCTGGGTCATTTTCGGAGTGTAGGGGGGGCACTCGTTGCAAGCGCCGAAGATCCGGGGGGATTTTACCGGCTTGACGGCACATGCGTACGCGGCCGTAAATGGTACAACGTGCTACTCGCAATTACCCTAGTTCTATGTGAGTTATGGACCGCTTGAGGTTGGTTGCGGGTGGTGGATTTTAACCACCGACCCTTTGGGGTTACGAGAATGGAGGTCGGCAGGCCATGCAAAAGGGAGCAACTAACAACGAACTCCAATAAAATCCGCAACGCACCGCTCCATTTTAGGTTGCTTTTGGCAGTGCGAGACAGTCCGTCATTCGTTGACCAGCGGATACCGCATCCTTATCATCGTGACTTTGGGCACAGTAGAGGGCAAGGGCGATTCAAGCAGCTTCCAGCATGTCCGTAAGCAAAGACCATAAAGCCGACAACGTGATTGACTTTCCGAGCGCCAACCATGTATCCGCTCCTAAGCCAAACCTGGCGCGTCAGCTTGGGCTGTTCGACGCCACCATGCTGGTCATGGGCGGCATCGTCGGTTCCGGCATATTCATAAACCCCTACGTGGTGGCGCAACAGGTTCATACCCCAGCGTTGATCCTTGGAGCCTGGATTTTTGGCGGGGTTGTTGGAGTGGGCGGCGCCTTTATATGGGCCGAACTGGCGGCCACGCTGCCCGAAGTGGGAGGTCAGTACGCTTACCTGCGCGAAGCCTATCACCCAGCGGTAGCATTTCTGTATGGATGGGTGTTGCTGCTTGTGATCCAGACCGGAGGCATGGCGGCTGTATCGATCACCTTCGCGCGCTACTTTCTCGAGCTTACCGGCGCACACGCGCCGGACTGGATCGTGGCGACGGCAGCGCTTGCTACCCTGACGCTCATCAACTGCCTCGGCGTAAGAACCGGCGGACGGACGCAGAGCGCGCTTATGGTAATGAAAATCGTCGCCATTTCTGCCCTGGTGACCGCCGGGCTGACCTTGACCGGCAAGCATGTGACCATAACGACCGCAGCTGAGCGGGAGTGGTCGCTGACATCGTTCGGCGCAGCTATGGTGCCGGTGCTATTCGCCTACGGAGGATGGCAGACGGCGAACTTCCTCGCGGCAGAAGTGAAGGAGCCAGAGAAAAACCTGCCCCGAGGCCTACTGCTCGGCGTTCTGGGCGTAGTGGTGTTGTACATCGGTGTGAACTGGGTGTGCCTGCGCTCGCTCGGACCGCTGGCGCTGGCTGCGACTACCACCCCAGCCACCGCCGTGATGCGGATGGCATTGGGCCAGCGGGGTGCGACGTTCATTGCGGCGGCGATCGCCATCTCGACTCTAGGGTTTCTAAGCCAGTCGATCTTGACTGGACCTCGCGTGTACTTCGCCATGGCCGATGACGGCCTGTTCTTCCGCGCCATCGCGTGGCTGAGTCCACGCACACGCGTACCCGTAGTTGCTATTGTCCTGCAAAGCGTGTGGACGATTGTAATCGCGCTCTCGGGCCGCTATGAGCAAATTTTGAATTACGTCATTGCCATGGATTTTCTATTTTTCGGGCTGACTGCTACAACGATCTTCGTGTTCCGTCGGCGGGCCGCGCGCGGCGAGATGAATGCGAGTCACGGTTATCGTATGCCGGGGCACCCGGTGAGCACCGTGATATTTGTCGCGATATGCTGGTGGGTCGTTGCGAATACGATCTACCGCTATCCTCGGAACAGCCTCATCGGTTTCGTTCTACTGCTGGCGGGCATTCCCGTGTACTTTTTTTGGAGCCTGCGGGCACAGTCGCGATCTGCGGATTCGTAATCGGGTTTTTCTGCGATCACTCTTTAAAATCATTTTCTGCAGGAGTGGAGCAAGAGATGAATGATTTGCGGCCGGATGCAGTTTCGCGCTATCTGGCGTGGGCCAAGCTGCACTCCAGTGCGCGCTTCAACCTGGCGTCCAGTGGGGTCTTTGACTATCCGCTGGCTGAATTGCCGGTCCACATCGAGGACTTCGAGATTGGCGGGACAGGACCCTACGGTTATCCACCGCTGATGGACCGGTTGGCCGCAAAGGCGGGCATACCTCAGGAAAGCGTCGTCTACACCCTCGGTACATCCATGGCCAACTTCGTGGCACTCACGGCACTCGTCCACCGAGGAGACGAGGTACTGATTGAGCGGCCGACGTACGACCCGCTGCTGACTATTCTCGATCACATTGGGGCCAAGGTATGCCGCTTCGAACGTCTCGCGGAAAAGGGATTCAAACTAGGACTGGGAGAACTCGAGCGTAAACTCACGCCCCAAACGCGTCTGGTGATTCTCTGCAACCTTCACAACCCAAGCAGCGCCTTTACCGATGAGGGCACTATGCGGCAGGCGGGCGCGATGGCGGCCAGGGTTGGAGCGCGCGTCCTGGTGGACGAGGTGTACCTTGAGAGCCTGTTCGACCAGCCCTGGCGTTCTGCGTTTCATCTGGGAGCGAATTTCGTTGTGACCAGTAGCCTGACCAAGGCGTATGGGCTGAGCGGCATTCGCTGTGGATGGATTCTGGCTCAGCCGGACGTGGTGCAGCGCATGTGGCAGGTCGTTGATTTCACCTACGGAAGCCCAGTGCATCCCGCCGAACTCCTCGCAGTGACTGTCCTCGACAATCTCGATCGCGTGCGCAATCGCGCCCGCGCGCTGCTGGAAATGAATCGCGTGCTGGTTAACGAATTCCTGGCTAGCCATCCGGACCTCGATTGTGAGCCCAGCCGCTTTGGCACTACAGTGTTTCCGCGGCTAAAATTGGGACGTACCGAAGAATTTGTGGAGATTCTGCGGGAGCAGTTTGAGACCAGTGTAGTGCCAGGAGAATTTTTCGAGCAACTACAACACTTCCGAATTGGTTTTGGCGGAGCTACAGAGACTGTGCGCGGTGGACTGGAGCGGCTGAACGCCGCACTCGAAGCATTCCAGCAGCGATCCCGCTAGGGAGAATCAGCTGTTGTTCCCTGAAAGCATCCGAGCGATTTTGGTGGATTACGGCCTATGCGCAAGTTGTGCCCCTAGACGGACTCTCAGCGACGATGGTCAGAAGTCCGCTTGGGAGAAGTGTTATCCCAGCCGCTTGCGAAGCAGCTATTCAATTCGGCACAGGAGAAAGGCCTTTAGCAACGGCACTCTGGCGGAGTGGTTGCGTTACGGAGGACCTGGTTACAAGGTCTATGGTCGATCGAAGTTGTGCAACCTCCTATTCACGCGCGAACTTGTCCGGCGTCTCGCTGGGACCGGTGTGACTGTCAATGTTTTCATCCTGGGTTCGTTGCCACCCGGTTCGGTGACCAGGCGGGAGGTCTGATTTCGTTTAGCATTCGAATAGGCAAGCGCTTCGCCTTGTCGCCACAACGAGTGGCCTCAACATGAGAGATTGTCCGGTTCAACCCCCGCCCAGGGGGCAATGAGTTATATGGCGACTCCCGCTTGACCGGAGATTCGGCCTCTGAAATCATTGGCTCCCAATAAGTGAATCGAAGGAGGCTCTATGCCACATTATCTTCACCAGATCGCGTATTCCCGCGAAGGATGGGAAGCGCTTCTGGCACATCCCCAGAACCGCATTGAGTCAGTAAGGCCCCCGATCGAGAAGCTGGGAGGCAAAATCGAAACAGCCTGGTTCGCCTTTGGAGAGTACGACGTAATCGTCATTACCGAACTGCCCGACAATGTGAGCGCGGCAGCGATTTCCATAGCTTTTGCAGGCGGTGGCGCGTGCAAGGCTGTCCAAACCACACCGCTGATGTCTCCGGAAGAAGCTGTGCAAGCCTTCAGGAAAGCCGGGCAGTGCGGCTATCGGCCAGCAANNGGCGGCCTCGGCCAGGCCGACCTGTTCTGTTCATCGTGTAAATAGGTTGCCTAGAAACTCTTCGGGCGACGCGCCCCTGTTGGGCCGGCTGAACACGAAGGGCAAGCCCACGAATATCTTTGCCGCGACCCACAGATTCTCTCTGCTCATGGGAAGCAGCTGCCTTTTCAAAACAACTGTTGTTCGCAGGCGTTGTGAGTTCCGGAAATTCTGACCCACCTAATTCCGGAAAATCTGGCACTCCTAAAGACCCCAGAAGGATTAGAAAACTCCCTGAGCTCCAACTGCATTCTCTAGAGCTAGCCAAAAGATAGGGTACCCCGGTCCGAAAGATGAAGCTGCAGCCCAAGAGATAGGGTTCTCCTTCCCGCAACCAGTCATCAGAATAGGTGAGGTAGCAAGCAGCATAAGTCCCTAGAGCCCGGAGGGGGGCTCAATCAGGGTTGTTTCAGCCGACGCTCCACGGTTGTCGCATAAACGCTCGCGGTTCGTCAAAAAAGCGCGCGAACTTTCCGGGTGTCGATTCTGTTGTGGTAACAGCGGGATGAGGCAGCGCTTAGACCGGGGAGTTATGGGAGCGGCCAGTGAATCACGATCCACTGAACCTGTACCGTCGCAGCAGCGCTCTTGGCAGGGCTCTGGTACATCGCTTTGTTCTGCGCGGGATTCGCGGAGTGCATTGCAGGTATGCCAACGGGATCGAATCGCAAGAATAGTTCTCGGAAGCGGCTGCGCTACTGGTGGTTCACGAACCCGAAAGGGTTGATCGGACCGTGAATCCGCAAGGAGAACCGGAGAGGTAGGGTCGAATCAAGACAATGAAATGTCAGGCTCACATCAGCAAGAGAGCGGCCGTTGTGTGGGTGATGGCCGCAGCGGTTGTTGTGGCAGGCGGAATTCTGGAATCCGGTTGCAGTCGTGGTCAGGCCGCAAAACCGAATGCGCCGCAGGAATCAACTGCAAAGTCAGGCTCGTCCGCCTC
>PMHI01000038.1 GCA_003156615.1 Acidobacteriaceae bacterium
CCACTACTACACCATCATCGTCACCCAGGATCAAATCACCGGGTCGGATCGTCACGTCCCCCATTGTTATCGGTTCATTTGAAAGTCCGGTAGAGTCTTTCGCTGTGCCTGGAATGGCGACCCCGGAGCAAAAGACAGGGAACGAACGATCCCTGATGGCGCGAACATCCCGCACAGCCCCATCGGTTACTAAGCCGCGGATCCCTCGAGCTAGGGCAGCCTCTGTCAAAACTTCGCCCCAAAAGCCCACTCGCGTCTCCCGTCCGGTTGCTATCACTAGGACAGATCCCGAAGAAGCTTCCGCCACCGCAAAATGGGCCGCCAAATTGTCTCGGGGACCAAGCTGGATGGGATACANNCCTGCTAACTGGATCGGGCGGAATAGCGGCGCAATCGTGGGAGACAAGGCCACGACTTCGGGCGAAGCTTCGGCCAACGTGGGCGTGCCGAATTTCCCTAACTCTGCGACTAGATTCAATTCGTTCATTTACGATCACTCTGACCCGGTAACGTCATCGATTCAACGGTGGAACGAGAATCGACCGCGGACAACGAAAGATGCTTTCTTGAATTCCCCCGCCAACCGCGCATGAGTCCGCCCCGATCATGACACTCACGTGTCGGACGAGGTGAGAAGTCCAAGCATCGTCTGCCGAATATTGTTGCGCACTGCGCGAATTGCTTTTTTAACAGAGCGTTCCCGAACTGCCGCGAGGATCTCCTTATGTTCTTCATGTGCCTGATCGGCTCGTTCAGGAAGCTGAATGTAGGAGGTTCGGTACCGCGTACTTTTTTGCCACAGATGGGAAATCAAACTACACAGATATTCTCGTCCCGACGCTTCGTAAAGGCTAAAGTGAAATTCTTGATTGAGTTCAAGTAGCTGAGGATGGTCGTGCGAGCACAGGGCGACTTCCATCCTTGAAATAAGGTCGGCAAGCTTTTCCACTTGTTTATCGGTAATTCGCAAAACGCCTTGTCTGGTCGCCATAGACTCGATCGCGAGTCGGACCGCGAAGACATCTTCCATCTCGGCACGAGAGATCGGGCTGACATAGACTCCGCGATGAGGCATGATGCGGACGAACCCCTCAGCCTCAAGCTTCCGAAGGGCTTCTCTCACGGGAACCAGGCTCATTCCGAGCTGTTGAGCAAGCCTAACCTGATGGATTCTCTCATTTGGGCGCAGCGTGCACTTTAGTAGCGCGTCGCGAACGTAAGAGTGAGCTATAGCCGCGTGTGTGATGGAAGCGGCGCTTACGTCCGGGATGCTTGCCATGCAATCATCTTCCAAGAAATTCGTCGCGCTATCAAGCATACGTTATGAAAATCCTACTATACATTATCATTTATAAATAACTTCATATAAATTATAATATATCATTGACAAGAACGGCCCTGTTCGTAGAACATCAATCCGTATGTCAAGCGTCTTCCGACTGGCAGGTCCGCGCCGTCAAGGATCATTCCCCCGTCTTTTGGGTTGGCGTCCCCATTCCAGGCACAGCGGCTCCTACCACTTTCAACGAATCCATAGCGATGGGCGACTAACGATGGGACACCGCAATTTGATACTAGCTGGCTATGACGGTGCAGCGGCAGTTCGACACGATGCTGCCGCAAACGCGCTCGAAAGGACCAAGCCCGATCCGCTAAGCAACCCGCGTTCGTCAAGTGATTGATTCGATGGCGAACTCACCATCGATCCATATAATTTGCGGAGAAAACGTGCAGAGGAAAGTCGATAAATTGCGCTGGGGGATCATCGGTTTTGGCGAAGCCGGATCAGCCTTTGCCGCTCACATTGGTCAAAGTTTGAGTGAGCCGATCCAAGTAGTCGATCCCCTTCTCAACCAGGTTCCGCTTCGTGACCACCTTCGCAAGCGCCTCGATCGTTTTGTGTTTGAAGTGGTACCAGACATCGCCACGCTTGTACGCGGATGCGACGTTGTTCTTTCGCTTGTGACACCGCGACTGACGTCGCAAGCAGCACAAGAGGCAGCTTCTGCATGGAGCGGAAGTCTTTATATCGATTTTAATTCTGTTGCGCCAAATGAAAAACGGCTCATGGCTGCTCGCTTCCCCGGCAACAGCTATGTGGACGGTTCGATACTGGGCTCCATCGCAGGAGAGGGTTCTGCCGCGCCTTTGGCTCTCGCCGGGGCGCGGGCTGCGGAAGCTCACGCCCGCCTCTCGGGGGCCCAGTTGGTTGCTTCGGTGGTGGGGGCGGAAGTCGGAGCCGCTTCAGCATTGAAGATGTGTCGAAGTATTTTTATGAAGGGACTGGAATGCCTATTTGTCGAAACCTTGCTGGCTGCTGATCAGTTCGGGGTGACGCAACCGGTGCTATCGTCTATCGAAGAGACAGTCACGTCCTACGGGTTGCGTCCGCTGAGCCAGATGCTCGTGACTACCCACGCAGCCCATTGTGGGCGTCGCAGGGAAGAGATGGAGGGAGTGACACATATGGTGGAGGAGATCGGAATCACTGCTCGGATGTGCCAGGCTACTCGGGATTTTCTGGAAGCAAGTTTCCAGTCCGGAGTGACCAACCACTTCAATCATAAGGTCCCTGATCGAATCGACGAGGTCATAGCGTACTTTCGCACATACGGGAATTCGAAAAAGCAATGAAGCCACTCGAAGGGAAAGTTGCAATCATTACAGGCGCCGCACAAGGGATGGGGCTTGAGACGTCGCTTGAGCTCGCGAGACGGGGTGCGATTAGCGTCTTGACGGATATCCAGGCTGAGAAGCTTGAACAGGCGCTCGAAACTATC
>PMHI01000286.1 GCA_003156615.1 Acidobacteriaceae bacterium
ACATACGCTAGAGTATGATAATCACAGCTGCAATGCAAGGAGTTTCGTACGCAATGGTAACTAATATTGCAAAGCGCGCCCCAGGACGTCCAAAAGGCTTTATCCCCGACGAAGCACTCGACCGTGCCGTTGAGATGTTTTGGGAGCATGGGTATGAAGGAGTCGACGTGGATCGGATCGCGCGCGCCGTTAACGTAACCAAACCTGCGCTATACCGAGCCTTCGGAGACAAATCCACCCTGCTGCTCAAGGCGGTCGAGCGCTATGCGCTGACGTATGTAGCTCCCAAAATGGCAGCATTTCAAGCGGAGCCGGACATCCACAAGGCCGTGACCGCCTTTTGCGAGGCTATCGTCAACACCGCTACTGGCGACGCTCGCGGCGGCTGCATGATGGCCGCCGCTGCGCTGGGACAGTCTGAGCGGGTAACGGAGATCCGTTCGTATGTCGCGAAGGGCCTCACCGCAACTGCTGACATTTTCGCGAAACGTTTCGAAAAGGAGATGAACGCGGGGCGCCTGACTCGCACACCCTCTGCCAAGGTGCGAGGCCGTGCGCTCGTTGACTTGTTGCAGGGTTTGCAGCTTCGCGCCAAGGTTGGTATTGCGCGCGAGCAATTGCTGCAAGACGCCCGGAGCTATGTGCCCCTGATTCTTGGCAAGCAAATCTAACGCGCTTCTTGGCGGCGATGCGTCTGGACGAGTGCCAAATCGCCAATGCACTCATCCACCGCGGTTAGTACCGACAAGACGGCTTCTCGTCAGTGATTCATCGGTGCCGACTCAATGAGCAGCCACGCAGTAATTGCGCTCAAAGTTGCAAGGCCTGTCGCTATCCAGATCACAACGCGGTAGCCCCTGAGGAATGATTCGGTAATCGCACGCTGAACCATGAGATCGGGATTGTGAGCGGCGGCGAGCTGAGGCCGGGCGGCATCGATCTCAGCACGAACGTCGGAGGTCAACGCCAGTTGATCGAGCGATCGATCCAGCGAGTGATTGAAAACCGTGACCAGTACCGCACCGAAAACAGCAACTGCAAGCAGCGCAGCCAAACGGGAAACTGCGTTATTAATTCCAGAGGCAAGTCCTGATTCGGATTCAGGTACAGCGTTCATCACTGTCGTAGTCAAGGGAGCGACACTGATGGTCATGCCCAGACCCATCACCACGACTGCCGGGAAGAAGCTGGCCCAGTAGCTCCCAGCCTGCGGCACTATTGCGAAGAGCGCGATCCCACAGGCAGCAACAAGAGGTCCAAACGTGAGCGGGATTCGTGATCCATAGCGCGCAACCAAACCACCTGCCCAACGTGATAGTCCAAACATGATGGCTATAAAAGGGAGAAACGCCGCGCCTGCCTGAGTAGCTGTGTAGTGTTGGATCTGGATCAGGTCTATCGGGAAAAAGAACATCAATCCGCCGAGGGATGCATACAGAAACAGTGTCAATAGATTCGCGCCCGCAAAGTTTCGCGTGCGAAACAGCTTGAGCGAAACCATCGGCGCATGAGACCAATGCTCCACGGCAACGAATCCTGTCAAAGCGAATCCGCCCAGAACCGCTGCAGCTGCAACTAGGTAGCCGCCGTGGCGAGCACGAGCCGGCCATTCAATCAGCGCGTACGTTACGCCACCAAGTCCCAGCGTCACCAGAAGGGCACCAAGCCAGTCAAGATGATGTGAGGCATTCTCGTTACGGCTCTCCGGCACCTTGGCTGAGAGGAGGATGACTGCCAGCGCAAGCGGGAGGTTCAGGAAGAAGACCCAGCGCCAGGTGGAGTGCTCGATCAGCCAGCCACCGATGACAGGGCCGATGGCCGCAGTAATTGCGGAAAATCCGGACCACGTGCCAATCGCCTGTCCTCTAGTTTCTTCGGGAAAGGACGCCGTGATCAGTGCAAGACTTCCCGGTACCAACAGGGCTGCTCCTATGCCTTGAATCGAGCGGGCCCAGATCAGCATGTCAATATCTCGAGCCAGGCCACACCACGCGGAGGCGGCTGCGAACACGGCGACGCCAGAAATGTACACCTTGCGACGGCCGAAGATATCTCCAAGGGAGCCGCCTACAAGGAGCAGCGCCGCCAACATCAAAGCATATGATTCAACGACCCATTGCACGTCTGAAATGGAGGCGTGCAAAGCGTTTTGCAGCGCGGGAAGCGCGACATTAACGACGGTTCCGTCAATGAATGCCATGCTCGATCCCAGGATGGTGGCCGCAAGCACGATACGTCCGCTTGCTTGCGGGTTCGAGCTGGCATTTCGCATGGCTTTCTGATCATAGACCGCGTATGGAGATCCCAAAAGAGGAACTCGCGATCGAGTTACCACCGCCGACCACCGTCTTTGGCGATCTTGGACTCCTCAAGACCACATCACGACGGGATCACGCCGCCATGCGGGTAAAGGTGTCTAGACGTACTCCATGGCGTCAAATCAATTAGGTAACGAGAAGTCGGCTAGCCGGAGGTTATCTCACCAGTCCACACTAAGAACGCTGCACTGCTGAATCATGTCTTCAGGTTCAGACTCCACGAGGAAAATCTGGGGACGTTAAGGGGACGATAAGAAGTGACGTGCAGTACCTTATGGTATCAAGAGATGTCCGCCGACACCGTTTGATATCAATCAGTTACATGTCATTGTTGCCCTGTCACGGCAGAGGTCGCGAGTTCGAGTCTCGTCGTCCCCGCCATTTCAAATCAAAGACTTACCGGAAGCCTTCCGATTCCGCGTGGGCACTACAGTGAGGGAGAAACACAATGAAAGCCGCTCGCACTGGACAGATTCGCAAATTCCGAATCACGAAGCTGGATCCGGCTGGGAAGAGGATTGAACTGGAGTTGACGTAGCCAGCAGCGCAGGCCCCATCTAATCCATCTCCCGCGGCTGACCCTCTGCCCTCCGCACTCCTGCGCCAGCAGCAACCGCAGACTCCGCTTGCTTCTTCTGCCAGTTTGTCTCGGCTAGTACGGTGATGGACTCCAGTTTCTTCTTTTTCAAGCCCTCGTTAATTCCCGGCAGGTCTTTCTGCGTCAGTTTCTGGAAATCGACGATTACATCTTCCAGTTCATGGCCCAGCGACTCGGTCCGCGCTGCCTGATAATCCGTGGGCTTGCCGTCGTATCCCGTCACTGCGCCATAGAGTTGTCCCAGCAGTTCGCGGATGCGTTCCTCCCCGGTAATCATGCCGCCTTCCTTGGTGGCCACGATCTTCGAGCGCAACACGTCACAATCCATGGCTAGTTTCCGCAGTTGCTGGCGCAGCGGATCTTTCTCCTCCACCTTCGCAGCCCGGGTATTGGCCGCGTCGCGCACTCCTTCGATCGCCGCCACCCCATACGTCATGTGCTCCAGCAGTTTGTAGACCTTCATCGAGAGATCGAATTGCGCCTTGCGCTCCTCCACCGAGTACTTGGCCCTCGGATCTATCGCGACATTCAGTTGCTCGGTATAAGTTTGATCTCCTTTGGTCAGCTTTACCGTGTACGTGCCGGGCAGCACGCGCGGCCCCTGCGCTGCTTCAAACAGCGCCGTCGCCGCCGGAGCAACCGCCGGTGGCTTGACGCGCATTCCCCAACCTGCGCGGTTCAGTCCCCGATGCTTGCTTCCGGCTACCGTATCCACCAGTTTGCCGTCTTGGTCGAAGATCTCGATTTTCAAATCGCCGAAGATGTGCCGCCCTTTCTGGTAATAAGTGATCTGCGTGTCCGAAGGCCGGTTCCGCCCAGTGAAGCTCTCGTCGCCTTCGGCCCAACCTCCGAACACATCAAAATACTGGATCGATGGCCGGCCGGGGAGCAGCGTAGCCTCCTTCGTCATCATTTCCGGGGTGAGCGCGCGCAGCGGCGAGATATCGTCCACAATCCAGATGCCGCGCCCGTGCGTCGCCAGCACCAGGTCGGATTCCCGCGCCTGCACCGCAATGTCATCCACCGGAACCGCCGGGAAGTCCGTGCCTTTGTATTGCGCCCAGCGCTGCCCGCCATCCACCGAGATCCAGAGCCCGAACTCCGTACCCAGGAAAAGCACATTGCGGTTTACCGTGTCTTCCTTGATCACATGGGCAAACCCGCGCACACCGCTCTCCTGCGCTGGCAACGCCGTCCACGTCTGGCCGTAGTCTGTCGTCTTGTAGACGTATGGTTTCATATCGTCGAAGGTGTGCCGGTCGAAGGTGGCATACGCCGTGGCTTCGTCGAAGCGGCTGGCCTCGATGGTCGTAACCCAGGAATTCTTCCCCAGCCCGCTGACGTTCCCCACCAGGTTCGTCCAGGTCTTTGCTCCGTCGCGCGTGATCTGCACATTCCCGTCATCGGTGCCCACCCAGATGATCTGACCGTTTTTCGGCGACTCCGAAATCGAATAGATTGTGGTGTACATCTCCGCCGAAGAGTTATCGACGGTGACGCCGCCCGATTCCTCCTGCTTCTGCTTTTCGGGATCGTTCGTCGTCAGATCGGGAGAGATGCGGTCCCACGACTGCCCATGATCGCGCGAGCGGAACAGGAACTGCGCTCCGATGTAAATCGTCCCCTTCTCATTGGGACTCATGTGTATCGGCGTGTTCCAGTTGAAACGCAACTTCTTTTCGCCATAATTCGGCCAGGGTTTAAGGCTGCGAGTTTCATGCGTATAGCGATTCACTCGCCCAATCTCGCCACCCTGTGCCTCGGCATAAACGTAGTCTGGATCGGAAGTGTCCTCGAACATCCAGAAGCCATCGCCCCCGAACATATTCTCCCAGCGCGAGTTGCTGACGCCGCCCGGATACGACGAATCGCCCACCCATGAACTGTTATCCTGCAAGCCGCCATACACGCGATACGGGTCCGCATTATCCGTGCTCACGTGATAGAACTGCGACACGGGCAGGTTCATCTGGTGCTTCCAGCGATTGCCGCCGTCTTCGCTGCGCCACAGCCCGCCATCGTCGCCGGCGATCACGATATTCGGATTCTTGGGATTGATCCAAACGTCGTGGAAGTCGCCGTGCGCCGCGTTCGAAACCACATTGAAGCTTTTTCCTCCATCGTTGCTCAGCAGCAGAATAAGATCGGGTTTGAAAATCTTGTTTTCATCCTGGGGATCAACGATCAGGTTGCCGAAATAAAAGGGACGCCACACCATATAGTTGCTGGCATCCAGCTTGGTCCACGTGGCCCCGCCGTCGTCAGACCGGTACAGTCCTCTTCCTTTTTCCGCTTCGATGTTGGCATACACCACCTGCGGCTTTGACGGCGCCACCTGCACCGCCACGCGGCCCCACGGTTTCGGCGGCAATCCCTTGGCGTTGCTGCTGCTGACTTCGCTCCAGTGAGCGCCGCCGTCGGTGGATTCGAACAGCCCGCTGCCCGGGCCTCCTGAGCGAAACGTCCAGCCCTGCCGCCGGAAATCCCACATCGCGGCAAAGATGGTCTTCGGCTCCTGCTTGCTGCGCGCAATCATGGCGCAGCCGCTTGAACCATTCATGCCCGCCAGAACCTTCTTCCAGGTCTTGCCGCCGTCGGTTGTCTGGAAGACTCCGCGCTCGTCGTTGTCATCCCACAAATGTCCGGTGGCGCAGACCAGCACGTCGTTGCTGTCGTTCGGATTCACCAAAATCTTGGCGATGTGCTCGCTGTCCTTCAGGCCAACCTTGGTCCAGTTCTCGCCGCCATCCGTCGACTTGTAAACGCCGTCGCCTACCGACACGCTGTTTCGCACCCACGCTTCGCCGGTGCCCACCCAAACAATCTTCGAATTCGACGGGTCAATCGCCACCGCGCCAATCGACTGCACGTCCTCCCGGTCAAACACCGGCTTGTACGTCGTGCCGCCGTTCACCGATTTCCACACTCCGCCGCTCGCGGCGCCCACGAACACGGTGATGCGGCCTTCCTCCTCCACCGCATCCACCGCTGCAATACGCCCGCTCATGGTGGCCGAGCCGATGTTTCGGGCCGGCAATCCTGAGACCGTCGCCGCATCGAAGCGGTACCCGGTCTGGGAGTAGCCCAGGGGGGCTAGAAACAGGGAGGTAATTCCAAGGGCCAAGCTTAACTTCGGCAGGAACTGGAAATAACGACAGCGGGTGTTCATCGGTGGTTGTCCTCGCGTGGTCAGGATTTCGTCTACACCAGCGCAACCCTCATTTTTTCTCGCTGTTTGAACTCTGCGCCGGCTTCAAAGAAGCGGGCAGCGCAAAGTCAGAAGGTTGAAAAGCCACATTCACTTCAATCTTGTCAATCGTGGTGACTTGGGCGCTAGGATTGTTCCTCGACCCCTCGGAGATCGAGAAAGGATACATGACTCCATCCACCGGCTTGTAAGATCCCAGGTCAACCACGCGGTCCCGCACCGATCCCCGGATAAACTGCTGAACCTCTTTGCGGATTTCAAGATAGGTATCGGGGTCGAAATAGTAAAACGATGTCATCGTTCTTCAGAGTAACCTTGAGCCGCAGGGCGTCATCGCCATCCGCGGCGTCGTGCCCCCAAGTACTCGATCGTGTTCCCTTTTTCGGCGTAGTCAACGAGAGACCCGTCAAAATCAGCGGCTAGAAGCAAGTCCCGGAGGTTATCCTCAACCATCAACTCGGGTTCTTTACGTCCGCGAAAGGGCTGGATCTGCCAGCCGACAGAGCCGTCGTACGCCCGGACCGCAGTCATACCCTGCATGGAGAGGTTTTGACGAACCAAATCCGGACGCATGTGCATTTGTCTTAAGACCGCAACGCGGCCTCTGCCACTTTTAACCTTGCCCGTCGCAAGCAGGGTCTTGGCAGACCTGATCCTGTCGATTCCGCCTTTAGCCTCAATGTTCTTGTTGACGAGCTCTTCCGCGGTTTGAGAGCACGCAAACACACTGAGGCATGAGATTGCAAGTAGACCCATCACCCCATCACCTGCGCGACTCATGGGAACTCCTGTTCCGGGAAGCAAGTCGCCACCTTCTTCCCGAACGGACCAGACTCTACTTCTTCTCCGCGCCCGCTGCCGGCTTGAGCGAAGCGGGAAGCGCAAAATCTGCAGGATCGATCGTCACATTGACTTCCATTTTCTGCACCGTACTCGTTTGCGCATCGGGATGGTTCTTCGGTCCGCTGGAGATCGAGAACGGATACATCACTCCCGCCACCGGTTTGTAGGAACCCAGTCCCACCACGCGATCCCGAACCGAGCCCCGGATAAACTGCTGGATCTCCCTGCGAATCTCGATAAAGGTATCCGGATCGAGGTAGTCATAGATGATGTCGCCGTTTTTCAGCGTCACCTTCAGCCGCAGTGCATCGTCTCCATCCACCACGTCGTGCCCGAGATACTCGACCGTGCTGCCTTTCTCTCTATAGTCCACCAGGGGCCCGTCAAAGTCGGCGTCCAGCAGCAGGTCGCGCAGATCATCTTCGCCCATCAGTTCCGGGTCCTTTTTCCCGCCAAAAGGCTGGATCTGCCAGCCGGTCGTGCCGTCGTAAGCCTGCACCGCCATCATCCCCTGCAGTGTGAATGTCTGCCGGATCAGGTTGGGCCGCTCGTTCTCCTGGCCCACGGACGCCGTAAAGCCGCCGCCGCCCTCGAACTTGCCTGTCATGCGGATGTTCTTGATGGCCTTCATTTTCTCTATTCCGCCCCGGGCCTCGATGTTCTTGGCAATCAGTTCGTCGGCGGTTTGGGAATTGGAAAATAAAGTTAAGCAGCAGACAGCAAAGAGCACAGTCACGGCGTGACGCATCGAGAAGATTCCTGTTTGTAAGGGACTTAAAACACCCGGAAAACGAGAAACAGTACTGTACTCGCGTTAGACGTGTGTTTCAAGTCTGGGTGAGCAGGAAACTATCGAAGAGCAGGGAACTGGGTTCTGCCCGTCAGCAAAAAAGCCGCTCTCACGAGCGGCTTCCTCATCTGCCAGCGTGGCGATACCCCAGAATGGGTGCTGCAGANNTGCAGAAAGCAAAGCAGATCGGAGATTCGCGACGCTGTACAGGAAAAGTTACCGCACGTTAACTTCATGATTCTGCGGGAACTCGGAGGACCGGGAATGGTAGCGAGTCTCGCGCCGTCATTTTTGTAGCTCTGCGATCAAACGATGGTCGAGGGGGACTGGTTTCTGAGAGGTTTCGGTTTTGTACGTGCCGACACCCTGATGCACGATTGAGCGGGTGACACTGGCCTCCTTGTTTTTCTATGCGTCACAAAAATCGGGCAGGCCGGAGCTGTACGTCGCGGCTTCTTCCCCAAAGGCCAGGCGAAGTGGCAGGTTTCGCGGCCCGCGACGGGCCGAACTGCTTGGTCTCGGAACAGAAGATTTCCAAGTCCGAGAAGAGCACTGCGTGATTGCTGACCTGGTCGGCAAAGGGAAGCACATCCTACCGTTCCGGTTCCGGTCTGGGCGAAACGCGCTGTCGATGAGTGGACCACGGCCGCTGGCATCAAACGTTGGGGCGGTCTTCCGCCGAGTAAGTCGAATGGATGACATTTGGGGCGATAGCATCACACCCAAGGCGATCTGGGCTGCAAGCAGAAACTCAGCCACGCGGTGAACGACAACCTCGGACTGGAAGACACCTCACAGGGTGGTCATGACCCTAACTGAGAGGACTTTGGGCTAACGTCTGTTTGAGAGTCCGCCGTCGGGCATAACTTCCGGCTTGCTCCTATATCCAACACTCCCGCACGGTACAATCGTTCGAAGACCCCATGCCCCTGACTCCCGGAACTCGGTTGGGACACTACGAAATTCTTGCGCCTCTCGGTGCGGGCGGAATGGGAGAAGTCTATCGCGCCCGCGATTACCGTCTGAACCGCGATGTAGCCATCAAAGTCTTGCCTCGGTTGCTTTCCTCCGACAATGAGAGCCTAATCCGCTTCGAGCGGGAAGCGAAAGCAGNNCTACGCGGGCTTTCCCTATCTGTCTTGGTAGGGCCTAGCGGCCCGCGAAAGCCGATGAAAATGGGGTCAGAGTTAGGGCAGAATTAGGGAAGGTTCGGAGCGGCGAGATCGAAGAAACAATGGAGAAGTCGAGGCTGTCTATCTGTCTGATCCGGAGCGTGTGATTGAGCGAATAATTGGGCGTTGTCTTCCCTTGGAGGGAGAGGCGATAGCCGCGACCCTGGATAAAGTAACTTGCGGCACGCTCTCCGCCCCGACCAGGAGGAAGCGATGTCTTACCGAATAGCAGGAATTGACGTTCATAAGAAGATGCTGGCCGTCGTAATAGCCGACGTCGCAGTCGAAGGCGAGTTCCAGTTTGAGAGGCGCCGGTTTGGCACTACACCGGACCATCTGCGACTACTGACCGAATGGCTGATCGAGCAGCAGGTCGAGGAAGCGGTGATGGAATCGACGGCGCAGTATTGGAAGCCGGTCTGGGAGGCGCTGGAGCGGTACTGGCTACCGACGTGCCAAAAACGAGAGAGCGCAGGCCCGATGTCGGGAAAGCTACATCTGGCGCATGCGGTGTCCAATCGCGGGCGGCGGGGGCGCAAGAAGGATTTCCCTGACGCCGAACGACTGGTCAAGCGGCTGGTTGCGCAGGAGCTGACCCTGAGCTTCGTGCCCGAGGCCGAGCAGCGTCTCTGGCGCACGGTCACGCGCAGAAAGTACCAGTTGACGCGCGACCGAACGCGGTTACAGAACCAACTGGAGTCTCTCCTGGAAGAGACCCATATCAAGTTGTCCAGTCTGGTCTCGGATCTGCTGGGCGCTAGTGCACGGCGTATGCTGCAAGCGCTCGCGGACGGGGAAACCAACCCAGCGACCTTGGCCGCCCTGGCTCATCAGCGCCTGCGCGCCACTCAGGAACAGTTGCGCAACGCGCTCGGAGCGTGTACGGAGCTTAACCCGGTTTATCGGCGACTGCTGAAGATGGCGCTGGAAGAATTGGAGCTGATCGAGCAGCAGATTGGCCAACTGGACCGAGAGATGGCGGGTCTGCTGAGCCAGCACCAGGAGGCAGTTCGGCGTCTGGCGGAAGTGCCCGGTCTGGGCGCAGATTCGGCGCAGCAAATCATTGCCGAGGTGGGTGCCAAGGCAGCTACCTTTCCTTCGGCCGAACAGCTCTCCTCGTGGGTGGGAGTATGTCCCGGAGACGATGAGAGCGCGGAAGTGTCCCACAGCCACCGCTCCCCCAAGGGCAATCGCCACATGCGACGAATCCTCAATCAAGCTGCGAACGCTGCGGTCATGGCCAAAGGAAGCATTTTCGAAATTGTGTATCGTCGCCTTGTGCCACGTCTGGGACATAATCAAGCCATCGGGGCGATTGCACATCGGCTCTGCCAATTGATCTGGATGATTCTGCACCGGGGGGTTCGTTACGAGGAACGGGGCCCAGAGGTGAACCAAAGGGCGAAGCGAAAACGCACTGTCAGAATGATCCGCGAACTACGCAACCTCGGCTACCAGGTCGAGCCGGCGAGTCAACTGAGCAATCCCGTCTGAGCAGGAGCGGGATTTTCGACCCTGGTTTCAGAACTGCTGGAAGGCATCACTCTGAGTGAGAGTCTGCGCCGCGGGCCGCTGCCATTGCGCAAGGCCATTGACTANNCATCCAGATCGCGCACGGCCTGGCGGCAGCGCACGAAAAAGGGTTCGTTCACCGCGATCTCAAGCCTGACAATTTGTTCGTTACAAAGGATGGGCGGATCAAGATTCTGGACTTTGGCCTAGCCAAGCTGATGGAAGCAAAACAATCCGTGGGTAATGTGGCGGCTACCGTCACGGTTCCTGGCGTGGTCATGGGAACTCTTGGCTACATGTCTCCCGAGCAAGTACGGGGATTGGCCTGCGACCAGCGGAGTGACATCTTCGCGTTGGGCGCAATCCTCTACGAAATGCTGATGGGCCGGCGGAGCTTCGAGCGGCAGACGTCGGCAGATACGATCAGCGCGATCCTTAATGAAGAACCGCCATCGATGTTGCAGCTCGCGCCCGATACCCCTCTAGCTCTCGAAAAAATTATTCGCCGCTGCCTGGAAAAGAGCGCGGAACAAAGATTTCAGTCAGCCTCCGATCTGGGTTTCGCATTGGAGGCATTGGCAGATTCGACCCCATCGTCGGCGATCGCCGCTCATGACGTTGAAAAAGGCAGAGCGCGTCGATTTTCATATGGATGGTTGATTGCGCTGCTGATTGCGCTCGCCGCTGGGGCACTGGCTTATTTACTGTTGGCGCCTAGCCCTGCGCCAAAGTTCGCGAACTACGTTCAACTGACGCATGATGGGCAGCCGAAATCGCTCATCGGAACCGATGGCACCAGGCTCTATCTTGGGCTAGGAAGCGAAGGCTCAGACACCTTTGCGCCCCACACCGTCGCAGAAATGTCCACGACGGGCGGCGAGCCAAGAAAGATTTCTCTAACGACTTCTGCTGACATGATTCCCATAAGCCTTTCGCCAGATGGCTCGCAACTTCTGGTGATAGATGGCCAGGGCGCGCCCCCTAAAGGCCCCCTGTGGAGTTTCTCCATTCTGGGCGGCTCCCCGCGCCGGCTCGGAGACATCATTGGGGAAACGGCATCGTGGTCTCCCGAGGGAAACCGGATCGCCTATAGCAATCTCGGCGACCTCTTTGTGGCGAAGGCAGATGGAACAGAATCCCGCAAGTTGCTCTCAGTCAGCGGCGATATTAAGAATATTGCCTGGTCGCCGGATGGCCGAAGCTTGCGATTCGATAGCTCGGAAAGCGCAGGGTCTCTCGGCCAGCAACTCGCCTGGGAAATGTCAGCGGACGGCATCGGTCTGCATCGCTTACTCGCGGGCTGGCACAATCCGCCAGACGAATGCTGCGGCAAGTGGACAGCGGACGGAAAATATTTCCTCTTCCAGTCGAAAGGTCAGATTTGGACGCTTCCGCAAGAAAGCGGTTTTCTTCGCTCTGCACCTAAGCCCGTTCAATTGAGTGCAAGCCCAATGACCTTATTCTCTCCGCTTTCCAGCAAGGATGGAAAAAAAGTATTTCTGATTGGTCGGACGTACCGCGGCGAATTGATGCGTTATGACTCGAAGGCCGGGGAGTTCGCGCCTTTTCTCGGGGGCATTTCGGCGGAGTACGTGGCCTTCTCGAACGATGGTCAATGGGTGGCGTATGTGACGTACCGTGACGGCGCCCTGTGGCGAAGCCGGCTGGATGGCAGTGATCGGCTGCAACTTACTTTTCCTCCCATGTATCCGCTGCTGCCGCGCTGGTCTCCCGATGGCAAAAGGATCATCTTCTTTGAGTTTTCTGTGAGCTCAGACAAGCCTGCCAGAATGTATGAGGTTTCGACAGAAGGCGGGAGTCCGCGCCAGTTGCTGCCAGATGATCGCAGTCAGCAACTCGACCCGAACTGGTCGCCCGATGGCAGCAAAATCATCTTTGCGGGCGAATCCAACAATTCCGCATCGTCAATTCGTATTCTTGACGTGGCTAGCGGACAAATCTCCACGCTGGCGGGTTCGCAAGGTTTTTATTCGCCCCGCTGGTCTCCCAATGGCCGCTATGTTGCTGCATTCTCGGCCGACTCGAAGAATCTGGTGCTCTTTGATTTCGAGAACCAGCAATGGAGGAAGCTGGCTAGCGGGACTCTAGGCTGGATCAATTGGTCGCACGACTCGCAGTACCTTTACGTCATGGATTACAGTGGACAGGAGGCTGTGGTAAGAATTCGAATCAGCGGTCATCAGGCTGAGAAAGTGGCCGATCTTAAGAAGTTCGCGACCACCGGCCGATACGGCGGCAGTCTGGCTCTGGCTCCCGATGATTCAGCTTTGCTGCTGCGCGAT
>PMHI01000326.1:0-7865 GCA_003156615.1 Acidobacteriaceae bacterium
TGGCGGCCGACTAGCAAAAGCATTGCGTCGCGCGAAAGATTTGTTGGACAAGTAGACGAGCACAGCAGGAGGAAGAGTCATGGCGGAGCCGGAGGGCGCGAAGCCCAGCCCGAATCCTGAGGCGGCAAAGCCCGCAGCCCCGGGCGCGGTAGATGCCACAAAGTATGTGGGTACGCCGGCGGTGGGAACCTCGAAGGCGGCGGCGTCCGCTGGGCTTTCCTCGACCGGTCCATCGAACACGGACATCGACCGGCGGCGCCGGCGGCTGGTGTGGGTCGCCGTGACAGCGTTTCTGACCGCGTGGTTCCTCGCCTTCTTTCGATTTTTTCTTCCCCGCACTTTGTTCGAGCCCAATACGGTGTTCAAGATTGGCTACCCCTCCGAGTTCGCCCTGGGAGTCGACACCAAGTTTCAGCAGAAATACCGCGTCTGGGTCGATCGTACTCCGGACCGCGTGTTCGTGATTTATGCGCGCTGCACGCATCTGGGCTGCACGCCGGATTGGAAGCCGAGCGAGAACAAATTCAAGTGTCCCTGCCACGGCAGCGGCTATGACAGTGAAGGGATCAACTTTGAGGGACCGGCACCGCGTCCCATGGATCGCGCGCACGTAGAACTGGCGCCCGACGGGCAGATCATCGTCGATACTTCGCGGCTTTATCAGTGGCCGAAAGGACAGCCCAGCAAATTTAATGATCCGGGAGCATTTCTAACTGGAGTGTAGCGCCGGCGTCCCGCCGGCTTTCGCAAGGAACGAAGAGGAATCATGGCTGACGAAACGAATCCGAGCGGCAAGAACGGCAAAGTGGGTTTGGTCGATCGCGTTAAAGACGACATTCAATCGTTGAAGGCCGACATCCCCAGCAAGGCGAAGGAGCAGATCGAGGGGCTGAAGGATCCGACCAAGACCCAGGTCTACACTTCGATCTTCCGCCACAAACACGACGACACGCCGCGCAATCGGGCGCTGGGCGTGCTCTCCAACGTGTTCCTGCATTTGCATCCCGCGAAGATCAATCGCGATGCGGTGCGTTACAGCTACACCTGGGGCATGGGCGGAATCACGTTTTTTCTGTTCATCATCCTTACTTACACCGGCGTGCTCCTGATGTTTTATTACCACCCCAGCAAAGTGCAGGCGTTTCGCGACGTGCTTTATCTCGAGCACGACGTGCCCTTCGGAAAGATTCTGCGCAACATGCACCGCTGGGCCGCTCACTTGATGGTGATTGCCGTTTGGCTGCACATGTTCCGCGTATTTTTGACGGGCTCGTATAAAAAGCCACGGGAATTTAACTGGAACATCGGCGTGTTGCTGCTGGTGTTTACTTTGTTGCTCTCCTTCACCGGCTATCTTTTGCCCGACGATCAACTCGGGTTCTGGGCGGTCACCGTGGGCACCAACATGGCGCGGGCGACGCCGCTGCTCGGACACGAAGGTCCGTTCGGCTCGATGCTGGGCATGACTCCATACAACGATGTGCGGTTCGGCCTGCTGGGCGGGTCGATCGTAGATGCGAATGCCCTGCTACGGTCCTATATCTGGCACTGCATCGGTATTCCAATTGTGGCTTCGATTTTGATGATCGTGCACTTCTGGCGAGTGCGGAAGGACGGCGGAATTTCCGGCCCAGCGCCCGTGATGCTAGAAGCTGAAGCCGATAAGCCGCGCCGAGGGCCGAAGGCGGCTGGAGAGTAGCGGTCTCGGAAGAAAAACAGATTCTCCAGCGCGCTTTCAGCCCGGTTTAAGATGACAAAGGTTTTTGGCAGTTGACGCGAGAAACTTTATGGACTGGCGACAACTTTGGGAGATTTGTTCGGCGCCGGACAACGTGCCGATCGTGGGCTTGATNNGTGCTGATTGCGCAACTGGAAGGCGATGCCGCCCTGGCCAAGACGCATCACCGCAAGACCTGGCCCTTCAAGCCGGGCTGGCAGAAGGAAGTTCACGTCTGGCCATTCTTGCTGCGCATTGAATTTCTCGCCGCCATCATCGTCACGATTATTTTGATGGTCTGGTCGATCACGCTGAACGCGCCGCTCGAAGAGCCCGCCAATCCCAACTTGACGATGAACCCGGCGAAGGCCCCGTGGTATTTCCTGGGACTGCAGGAGATGCTCGTCTATTTCGACCCCTGGATCGCCGGCGTGGTCATGCCCACGATGATCATCATCGGCTTGATGGTCATTCCTTACATTGATACGAATCCGCTGGGCAGCGGCTACTACACGTGGAANNGGCTGGCAGTGGTTCTGGCCGGGGCAAACCTGGGATCACAATCGGTTGATCTATGAGGTGAACCGCGATTTGCCCGATATTTTTGGCATCACGTCGAACATGGCGAAGGCGGTCTTCGGTGCGGTCGTAGTCGGCGGCTATTACCTGCTCGGAGGTTTTCTGGCCTATTCCCTGTTCCGGCGATATATGGGGAAAGACTTCAAGCGCATGAGCCTGCTGCAATTTGGGATCACGCAATTCCTTTTGCTGACCATGGTGGCGCTGCCCCTGAAGATGGGGCTACGGCTCCTGTGGCACATCAAGTATGTGTGGATTACGCCCTGGTTCAATATTTAGGTCTTGGGTGTCAGCTTTTGCGTCTTCGGCCCGAGCCAATACGTTCTGAGACAAACGAGATTTTGCGGCCAAGACCCAAGACCCAACACCTATGACCCGAGACCTAGGACCTGAGACCCGATTTTTCGGAGGAAGCGGTGCCTGAAAAACCCAACCCCGAGCAGGACCCGATCACAACTAAGTCGTACGCCGCCTATTACCTGATCGCGATGCTGATTCTGATGGCGACGTTGTTCTGGGCCTTGTGGGACGAGGCGTGGGTACAGCGCCCGTGGAAGGCTTTCCAGGAGCAATGGAAGGACCGCTACAGCGCGTTTCTGAACCAGGCAAAATCGAAATCGACTACCTCGGAGAAGGATGTCGAACAGAATCCGGATTACACCGCGCTGAAACGAGCCTACGAGCAGACTTATCAGGATTCGAAGGCGCAGGCCGAGGAAGCGCGCAAGGCGGTCGACGATGTCAGCGCTCGCCTGCTGGCGGTGCAAAGCGTGTTCACCGACCGGCGGGCCTACGTGAATGCCCTCAGTTATGAAATCGAGACCAGCGACAGCGCATCTTCGAAAGCCAGCAAGCAGAACGAATTAGCCGAGTACAAGCGCAAGCAGGCGACCGTCGAGTTTCCCGACGGAAGCAAGAAACAATTCGACTTCCCGCATCTGGAGGAAACCTACAACGAGATTCGGGATGAGCGCACGAAAAAAAGCCTGGAGCTCGGCGACGTGTTGAAACCGGTCACGGCGGCCAAGGCGAAGCTGGACGAATACATTTCCGACCACATGGTCGACCTCACGCCCCAGCAGATCGATGGTCTGAAGAAGAAGGCGGCGGAGTGGGATCCAAAGATCGTGCAGATCAACGTGGCCGATGCCAATATCGTGGACCGGTGCGAGTCCTGCCACCTCAACGCACGCGAACCGCTGAAGATCACTACGGCATCGATGACGCCGAAAGGCGAGAAGAAGCCGGATGAATACGCCGATGCGCTGGTCAGCCATACTGAGCCCGAGTTATTGAAGATTCACGACCCGGACAAGTTCGGCTGCTCGCCCTGCCATCAGGGGAACGGACGCGCGACCACAAGCGTGGAGAAAGCGCACGGAAACTACGAGCATTGGCTGTGGCCGCTGTTTCCTAAAGAAAACGCAGAAGCAGGTTGCCAGAATTGCCATGCGGCCGACATGGAGCTGGTGAGCGGCGACGTCCAGTGGCCAACCATCAACAACGGCAAAGACCTCTACCGGCAGAGAGGTTGCATGGGCTGTCATCGCTACGAGGGATATGACAAAGAGCCCGAGGATCTGAACTCGATCGGCCAGCAGATCAAGCAAATTGAGACGCAGAAGAAAGACAATCTGAAGCAGACCGCCTACTTGATGAAACAGGCCGATGCGGCCGAGTCAAACGAGGTAGCGAACCGGCTGAACGTCCAGGCGGTGGACTTGAGAGTTGCAAACAGCAAGCTGGACGGGCGTCTGCAGCAGCTCGATTACCAGTCGCACAGCCTCATGCAGGACCAAAAGAAGGTGGGGCCGAACCTGAAAGATGTCCGGCTGAAGCTGAACAAGAATTGGATTCCGGTATGGCTGAAGAAGCCGTCGGATTTTCGTCCCACCACCAAGATGCCGAATTTCCGGCTATCCGATCATCAGATCCAGGCCATCTCAGCCTACATCTGGCAATCGGGATTTACCGATCCCCTTCCCCAACACAAGCCCGGGAACTCCGCGCACGGAAAGGACTTGTTCGAGACCCGGGGATGTCTGGCCTGCCACTCGATTGGCGAAGGCGATCAGATACAGGGCGGCACTTTTGCCGCGAATCTGACTCGCGTTGGTGAAAAAGCGAATTACGATTATCTGGTGCGCTGGATTCACAATGCGCGCGAGCGCACGCGTCCTTACTGCCCGTACGAAAAGAAAGATATCGGCCCCGAGGATTATGCCAAGAAGGGCCTTCCCTATCAGTTTGATCTGGACCACAGCCAGTGTCCCAACGACGGCCACGAACTGCAGGTGCAGAACATGACGGTGATGCCCAGCTTGCGCCTGTCTCCTGAGGATGCGGAAGACATTGCAACCTATCTGATGACGCAGAAAAAGCAGGAACCATCGTCATATCCGGATGCCTCGTTCATGGATGACGCGAACTTAAAGGCTGAGGGCAAGCATTGGATCAGCCACTTTGGCTGCGCCGGTTGCCATGAGATTGCCGGCATGGAGGATGAGGGACGCATCGGCACTGAACTCACCTACGAAGGCAGCAAGCCGATTGAGCGTCTCGATTTCGCGTTGTTTACCACGGTAGCCGAGCGCGGCGGCAAGGATGCCGAACCGATCACAGATAAGGACGATCTGGCGCGGCTGCCCGACGGCCCCGCGAAAGAACCCTGGTACAACCAGAAGGGATTCTTTGAACACAAGCTGGCCGAGCCCAACATTTACGACAAGGGCAAGATCAAGGGCGAACTCGACGCCTCGCGCATGCCCAACCTGCACCTCACCAAGGAGCAGGTGCTCGATCTCACGACCTTCCTGCTGGGGAGCGAAGAGACTTCCCTGCCGGCGAGCTATCAATACCAGCCGGGCGATGCGCGCCACGATATTCAAGAGGGTTGGTGGGTCATCAAGAAATACAATTGCATGGGCTGTCACCAGTTCATCCCCGGCCAGCAAACCATCCTGATGGGGTTGCAACAGTATCAGGACTCGCAGGAGCAATTGCCTCCCAAGCTTTTGACCGAAGGTGCACGCGTCGACCCGGAGTGGCTGCGCAAGTTCTTGTCGAATCCGGCATTGAGCACATCCGATACGAACCGCAATGGCGTGCGTCCGTACTTGAAGGTGCGCATGCCCACGTTCTCCTTCTCCGACAACGAATTGCGCAAGCTCGTGCGCTTCTTCCAGGCGCTGTCGCAGCAACCGCTGCCCTACATTCCGGAGGAGGTGCCTGTTCTCACCAGCAAAGAAACAGATATGGCGCGCAGTTTGTTCTCCAGTTCCGCTGCTCCATGCCTGAAGTGCCACGCCACGGGCGATCCCGCGCACGACAAGATCGCCACCGCACCGAACTTTCTGCTGGCGAAAGAGCGTCTGAAGCCGGACTGGGTCGAGCGCTGGATCACCGATCCGCAGGCAGTCAGCCCGGGAACGTCCATGCCCTCGGGACTGTTCAAGCAACAGAATAATCAGTGGGTGTTTGCCGGGCCGACTCCGCCCTCATTCCAAGGCTATGAGGGGGATCACCGCAAGCTGCTGACCGACTACATCTTCCAGTTGACGCCGGAAGAACAGCGTAAAGTAGCGGCGTCCTTGCCGCACGCGAAAGCGGCGGTACAGCCGAAGAGCGATCACAGACAGGCAGCAGCGGAGTCGAATCGAGCAGTCAGCGGCGGTTCGCGGTAAAATGGCGAGTTCGATGGCAAGACCGCGCCGTCTCGGACTGCGGGTTGGACCGTGCCATACACAGAACTCACGGAACTCACGGAACTCAAGCAAGCAGTCCCTGAGTACAATCACTACTAAGAAAAAGAAAGAAGGACATCATGAATAAGAAAACCAGTTGGAGGATGCTAGCGCTCGGCACTGTGGCGCTGTCCGCTTTGCTGCTGACGGCGGCCTGTAGCAAGAAAGAGGAACAGCCAGCCGATAACATGTCTCAGTCGGCCGCACCCGCGCCTGCGGCCGCTCCGATTGATCCTGCAACCGTCGCGACCGTAAGCGGCACGGTGAAGTTCGATGGCACGGCGCCGAAGCCGTCAAAGATCGACATGAGCCAGGATCCGGCTTGCAAGGGGATGAACGAAGCCGAGAATGTGGTGGTCATGGGCGGCGATGTCGCCAACGTCTTCGTCTATGTAAAAGACGGTCTCGGCAGCCGCACCTTCGACGTTCCGACTACGGCTGTCGTCCTCGATCAGAGCGGCTGCAAGTATCATCCGCATGTGCTGGGCGTGATGGCGGGGCAAACGGTCGAGATTAAGAATGACGATCCCACCACGCATAACATTCATCCCACACCCAAGGACAACCGCGAGTGGAACGAGTCGCAGCCACCGTCGTCCGCTCCGCTCGAGAAGAACTTCGCCCGCGAAGAAATCATGCTGCCGGTGAAGTGCAATCAGCATCCCTGGATGAAGATGTACATCAACGTGGTGAAGAACCCGTTTTATGCGGTGACCGACAACTCCGGCAATTATCAAATCAAGGGACTGCCCCCGGGCGACTACACGATCGCCTTCGTGCACGAGAAACTGGGCGAACAGGACCAGAAGGTGACGGTCGGCCCGAAAGAAACGAAGACGGTAGACCAGAGCTTCAAGGCTGGCGGCGAGTAGATTCGGGCTGGGGGGTAGTTGCCCTAGTTTGGCTTGCCCTCAAGAACAGGAAGTTTGGGCCACTACGCGCAGTTTGCGACTGCTCGATCGGATAGCCTCTTCTGATAACATAGCCTGTTCGGCACGGCGGGCTGGGCCAGCGACGCGGCCCGCGGCGCTCGAGGGCGGGGCTATTCTCACCCCGCTGATCAAGGTGGCGACTCTGACAGCGATCCCAGCAACCTACAATCGCGCCCATCACGCCTTCGCCGTGTTCACGGCATGCGCGACATTCGTCGTGATCACGGCTGGAGCATTGGTCACCAGCAACGACGCCGGGCTGTCGGTTCCTGACTGGCCGACGTCGTTTGGCTACCTCGTGAAGATGCCGCAATTCGTCGGCGGCATACGCTATGAGTGGAGTCACCGCATGGTGGCCGGCACCCTGGTCTCACTGACTCTGGCCATCGCAATCTGGACTCTGCTGGTGGAGAAGCGGCGCTGGTTGCGCTGGCTGGCGGTGGGCGCCTTCTGCACCGTAATCGCACAAGCCACCCTCGGCGGACTTACGGTTCTGCTTTTCCAGCCGCCTTGGGTTTCCACGGCGCACGCCACCGTGGCACAAACATTCTTCTGCGTTGCGGTGGCCATCGCGCTCGTCACCGGACGCAAGTGGGTGGCGGAGCAGCCGCGGGTGGAGGTTGACTCGCGCCGGCCCAGCCTGCTCACGCTGACCTTGCTTTCCATCTTCGTACTCTACGTGCAACTCATCCTGGGCGGGATGTTCCGCCATCACGGCATGAGTTGGTGGCCGCACGTGCTGAATGCGGTCACGGTATCGTTCGTGCTGGCCTGGACGGCAGTGCGGGCGCTTTCCGTCTACCCGCATATGGAAGCGGTGCGGCGCCCGGCGATCGTAATGCTGTCGCTTTTGATCACGCAACTCTGCCTTGGCTTCGCGGCATTCTTGACGCG
>PMHI01000326.1:7890-9335 GCA_003156615.1 Acidobacteriaceae bacterium
CAGGACGCTTCGGCCGCATGACCCCGCTATTTGCCTCTTTTGTTCATGGTCATGATGTGGAACACAACATATCGTCGTAAACTGGTAGTGGAGTCATTCAGGACAGCCCTTGGGATCGAAGGTTTTCGCCATCGCCGACGCCGCCCCGGAAGTAAGGCCCGCTTCCGCCAAGCCCGTCATTTCCGTAGAGAATCTCGTGCATCGCTACGAGAACCGCACCGCCCTGAACGGCGTTTCGTTTGACGTGCGCCCGGCGGAGTTATTCGGCTTGCTCGGTCCGAACGGCAGCGGCAAGACGACTCTCTTCCGGATTCTTTCCACCTTGATGCTTCCGACCGCAGGGCGCGCGACCATCATGGGCTGCGATGCGGCGCTCGATCCGGCACGCTTGCGGCGGCAAATCGGCGTGGTTTTTCAGGCGCAGAGCGTGGACCTGAAGCTTACGGCTTACGAGAATCTTTGGCATCAGGGACATCTGTATGGCTTGCGCGGCGCCTCCCTGAACCAGCGGATTCACGAAATCCTCTCGCGCGTCGGCCAGGCGGATCGCGCCAGGGAACTGGTCGAAACCTTCTCCGGAGGAATGCAGCGGCGCATCGAGCTGGCCAAAGGGTTATTACATCATCCCGGAGTGCTGTTGCTCGATGAGCCGACCACCGGCCTCGATCCCGGCGCCCGGCGCGATCTTTGGCAGTACCTGCAGACGTTGCGCGACGAAGAGCATGTTTCTGTGCTCGTCACCACGCATCTCATGGAAGAGGCCGAGCGCTGTGACCGGCTCGCCATCATGAATGAAGGGAACCTGGTCGCTCTGGGTACGCCGGCGGAGTTGAAGAGCGAAATCGGCGGCGACGTCGTGCTGCTCGATGCGGCTCATGATGCGGGAATCCTGGCCGAGCGCATCCGCTCCCGCTTTCACGTGGAGACCACCGTCCTCGAAAACCAGGTGCGTATCGAGCGCGAAGGCGCCCATCGCTTTGTAACCGAAGTCGTTGAAGCTTTTCCCGGAGAGATCGAGGCGATCTCGGTAAGCAAGCCGGCGCTCGAAGACGTTTTCATTCGCCGCACCGGACACAAGTTCTGGACCGAACAAAACGACGCGCAGACCAGCGCAGAAGATCACAGCAGGAGGTAATTTGCGTTCCATGATGCTTGTACTTTCTCTCGTGCTTGGCGTTCTCCCCTTGCTGGGGGTGGTGTGGATTTTCATGAGTGGCATGATCACGCTGTCGCCGCCCTCGGCCACCGTGGATGGTTTGTTCATGAGCTTGATCCTGCTCGCACTTTCGGGAACCTTCTGGCTGAACGCGTATTGGGAAATGCGCGACGGGGGCATGATTGGCAAAAAGAAACCCGCGGCTCCGGCGGCCAAATCTCCCGCGCCGAAAGCGAGTTAGGTCTCATGACTACTCAAGCTGTCACCCTAGCGAGACCGGGTGGTTCCG
>PMHI01000093.1:0-6552 GCA_003156615.1 Acidobacteriaceae bacterium
GGTTGAATCAGGCGATAGAACAAATCATGTTCGCCGCTCTTGATGCGCTGTATCAGCTCCGCTTCGTAGGCGGTTTCGGCTGGATTCTCCGGCAAGAACGTCATCCCCTCACTAAAGTTGCGGCTGCAACTGCTTTACTCGGAAAGATATTCCGGATCTTTCTTCCACCCGGTAAGCATGGAAACGAAATTCTGCCAGCCGTGTAGCGCGACCATCACCAGGTGGCCGAGGATGAACAGGGCTATCGCAATCATGATTAAGAAGTGCCACAGCCTCGCCCAATGGAAACCGCCCATCACCCATGCCAGCCCGGAGAGTTGCACCGGTTTCCATATAGCGAAACCGGTGAGCACGGAAAGCACTCCTAGAATCACGACTGTGGTGTATGCCTGTTTCTGTAAGGCGTTATAGGCTTCGCGCTGCTGCGGCTTCGGACCGAAGAAAAAATACCGGCGCACCATCGGCCACACGCCCGCGAAGTCGCGGTGAGTGAACAGTACCTGGCGATAGTGGCCGGAGAACAACTGGTATCCGAGATAAGTAACGCCGGTGGCAAGATAGATCCACATAAAGGTCAGGTGCCATTGCAGAGCACCGCCGAGCCAGTCGCCTATGGCGAGTGACCTGGGCCAGTCGATCAGAGTTGTCTGCGGCACCTTGCTGCCAAAGCTGGGGAAGGCACGGAAGATCTGCAAACCACTGCCGATTAATACAAAGAGCGAGATCGTGTTGGCCCAATGACAGAGACGCACGATGTATGGGTGTTCATAAACAGCAGTCGTCGTGCCACTTTTTTCGTCTTCGATTCGAATGGTTTTGGTTTTCAATGCGGCCTCATCTTCAAATCGAATAGAACTCGGGGTATCCCTGATCTTCCCAGTAGCCTACTTTCGACAAAACATCGGTGACTGTGAGCGTCGTAAGATATTTCGCTTGCTTGTAGCCAATTTTGGTCGGCATGCGCAGCCGTAAGGGTGCACCATGCTTCCGCGTTAACGGCTGGTCATACATCTCGTAGCACATGAGCGACTGCGGATGCAGCGCGGTGGCCATGTCCACCGATTCGTAGTAGCTGTCGGCACACTCAACCGTGATGAAGCGGGCGTGCGGATCAGCGCCCACCATGGTCAGAAAATCTGCGAGCCTGGCGCCGCCGAAACGGCCGATGACATCCCAACCTTCCACGCAGATGTGCCGCGTATTCTGAGCAAATTTCGGCAGGGCCTTTATGGCTGCCAGGTTGTAAGTACCTGGCTTCTGGACTTCTCCGCTGACCGCAAGGGACCAGCGGTCGAGGTCCACTTCGGGGTCGTCCACGTCAAATGTGTTGACGTAAAACTTGTCCAGGGGTGTGAGGTCACTCGCCTTAAACGTGGGCGCAAGGTGATGCGAACGGAAACACTTGTCCGACATCCAGTCGCTAAACGCCAGTCCTTTTTTCAGCAGCGGCTCTTGAAACTTAGGCACGGCAAAAGCGCCGAGGGCCGCCAACGGCAGCAGCTTGAGCAATTCNNATTTTAATAGCGGATGACTCGCAGGCGATCCGCTTCCATCTTAATCGCAATATGCTACTTCTTCATCATCGCGTCCGGCACGGCGCATTGCTCGGACGCCATGTTCATGCTCGTGACTTTGAATCCAGACGCCGCCATGCTGTCTTTCGACATCCTGTCCTTTGACATACTGTCTTTGGACATTTTGTCGTCCGACATTGCGCTGTCGCCCTGCATCATCCCGGTCACGCTGACCTTGTGGCCGACATGCAGTTTGAGGTCATCGGAACTCATCAGCTCGACGCCATCTGGGTGTTTCTTGTTCTTCAACATCTACTTGCCATCTTTTTCGGCGATACAGCCGGTAATTGTCATCTGTTTGCCCATGGCATCTGACTTTTTCATCGAAAAGTCGCCGGTCATAGCGATCTCTCCGAACAATGAGACCGAACACGCCAGCATAAGCATGGTCATACAATACATGCCAATTTTCATATTGTTCCTCTTGAATTAATAAGCTAATCGAATATCGATGCCGTCGTTTTTTGATACGAATGGCCTGATGCTACCAAACCACAGTAGAGGTGACTATCGAGGTGGCAAGAAGTTTCAACAAAGGACTAGAGACTTAAACTCGCGAGATTTCGCTGATGGCAGTTGTCGCCGCTTAATTTCGTTAATTCCGGGCATGCTGACGTCCATCACCCGGGATGCCATACACCATGCTCGATTGTCATCCTGCGCGATGGTGACAGACCCAGCGTGCTCTGCCCCAAGAAAACCGGCGGCGCGTTTCTTCCCATTCCCTGTTAGCAAAACAAATGTTAGTTCTAGCTGAGACCCATGCCGGGCAACCCGGGCGCCTCGGGTCGTGATCAGAGCGTTGGTTTGAGCTGGTGTAGTGCTCGTCGCCTTGAAGAACACCAGTTGCGGTTCGTCCTCAGAGTGTTCCGCCTTGAAGACACCTGGGTCGCCCAAGACGACGGAACTCACTTCTTCCAGCACTCGCACCGAGCTGACGTAACCAGGCCGGACGTGCAAGACCACGACCTGTTCCGGATCAACACTCAAGTTCACGACTCGTGCCTGCGGCAACTCGGTTTGCGCCGAGGCCATAGAAACAAGCAGCAAACAGATCGTTATCAGATGCACCAAACTCAAACATTTGTTCATCTCACATCTCTTTTCTGAGCAGTGTTCGCACTTTCTAGTTCAATCCCCGCTTCACGAAGGTAAGTTGTTCTAATTGTTGAGACGTACTCGATGACATCGGAATTTTGGTAAGCCAGGCCGCGCCTGCCGATTGTGCCCTCGCCGACGTAATAGGCGGCGGCTACCAGCCTGGGATCGTTGTGAAACCGTCGTATCAACCAAGCGAGATAGCGCACGCCACCCGAGACGTTTTGGTCGAGATTGCAGCGATCAGTCACCCCGAGCCGCTTGGCAGTGGCGGGCATCAACTGCATGAGCCCCGCAGCGCCTTTGGGAGAGGTCGCGCAGGGCTGCCAATTCGATTCGCGCACGACAACGGCACGCGCCAGTGCAATGGGCACTCGATAGTGTTGCGCGTATGCCTTGACGTAGTACTCAGCTTCAATTCGTGCTGGCGCCATATCCGATTGCGCCCAGCCGATTGAGATCACGCAAAGCATTCCCACCACGATGAGTGCCGATTTCATCCCGCATTTCCTCGCAGGGCCTCAGCCGTATATTGCTGCGCGTCATAAATCAGACTGGCAAATCCGTCGCGCAAAAGCAGCTTGCGCCGATCGGCTTCGGTCTTGGCCAGCAAGGGTAGGAGAGTGTCTCTCATCTCCGCCGTAATTTGTTCGGTCCCGAGAAGTTTGAGCGCCTGGGCGAGATCGAGAATTTCGGAGACAGAGGGCGTTTTTCCAGGCTCCAGCCACGCAAAGCCTTTGCGAGCCCTGCCATTCCTGCGTGGAATTCTCGGCTGGATTCCGGCGTCCTCAGCGCCACAATCTCTGCTTCGCGCTCGGCAGTAGGGTGTTCAACCCGAAGATAAAAGCTGCGCCGGCGTAGCGGATCCCCGATACGCCGCTCTTCGTTGGACGTCAGCACAACGAACGGAATACTCTTAGCCCGAATCGTTCCGAGTTTCGGAATGCTCAGCGTCCAAACGCTCAGGAGTTCCAATAACATTGCTTCGAATGCATGGTCCACTTTGTCTAGCTCATCGATCTGCAAGACGCACGGCTTTTCGTGTTGCAAAGCACTTAGCAATGGCCCCGCGCTGAAGAACTGCTGGCCATGCAATTCGGTTTGCAGGCACTCCCAATCGACGCTACTGGACTTGGCCTTCAACTCGACGCAGAGCCTCTGCAGCGGCTCATCGAATTTCCCTATAGCCTTCTCTTCGTTGATGCCCTGATAGCACTGGAGCCGTTCGACGCATGTGCCCGCAGCCTCGGCAACCGCATATGCGAGTTGCGTCTTGCCGCTGCCCGCCGGGCCTTCGAGCAGCAACGGCTTCTGAAGCTTTGCCGCCAGGTATACGGTCGTCACGGCGATCGAATCGGCGATGTAGCCTGTAGCCCTCAGCCGGTCATCAACTTCTTCAAGAGATGAAAACACGGTGGGATCCTTGCCCAAGACGGATTTCTCGGTCGCGAGCATCTGCAACCTAGACCGGAACGAGATTTCGGTCAAATCCCGAATGTTTCAGGGCGCATTGACTGAATCACGAACATCTACTACAACGCCAATAACAGGGGCGCGGTTGGAAGGGGCAACTGCAAGTGGCGAGCTCACCGAATCATGATCGGCCTAACCATGAAATGACCATGAATATCCGATCGTCATTAGCAGGCGAGCTTGAGAAAATGCCCCACGCGTTGCGAGCGTCGGAGGTCGCAAAGATCCTTTCGACGAGCAAGATGACCATCTATCGCCTCGCGGAACAAGGCGCGATTCCTCACTTCAGGGTTGGTGGGCTCATCCGTTCTGACCCGCAAGCGGTGGCCGATTGGCTTCGTCGGAAGATGCCGTTGAACCAAACTGCCGCCTAAGTTTGCGCCCTGTCCGGCTCAGATGTTGGTTTTGGGGGCAAGGAAACGTAGCATTGACTTTCCGCAGTGCTTCCTTGTCCCGGTGCTTGGAGAAAGTATGTGCAAATGGAAATTCGGTCAAATTCTTCGGGCAAAGGGTCGAACGCGCGATCGGTTGAAGAAAAATGGCGCGCGGGAAGAAGACAATTAATTGTGCTTGGTCGCACTGGACGGTGGGTTTGAGGGCCAATTCGTCGGTGAGAGCGGGACGCTTTCTTACCGCGAGAGCCCGCTATCAGGGTAAAAGGATGACAAAATCGCATCGCATACCGCTCCTGGAAGGGGATTTACGGTATGGACGACGGTATGGATGGCAATTAAATCATTGAAAACAAAAGAACTGGCGGAGAGAGTGGGATTCGAAACCATCGTTCAACGTAGTTTTATGTAGTTAGCTTGCGGCAGATGGCTCCTAACGCGGCTAGTTCCAGGTAATGCAGCGCTAACGGCACGGAAACGGCACGGGCAGTGGAAGGTTCTCTTGGTTGTGACGACCGATTAATTGTTGGTGACATCGTGATTTGATCGGCATTTGGGGCGCGGTTGCCCGCCGACCCCTGCCATACCACCGTGGGTACGGGTCCTTACACGGCGGTTCGAGTCAGTTACGCTAACACCCAGGAAGTTTCCGTCATGACCTCCTAACCAGTAGTCTCCCGGAACCACTCAGGATTTCTTGTCAAGCTCCTCGCCGCATTGTTTTCCTTGAGGACTGATTAAGAGTTATGTTTTCCGATGCGGCCGCAGAATTAACAACTGTAGTCATGACAACAACTTAATGATCAAAAGACCCGCATGGACGGCTTCTAAAAACGTTGAAAAAGTTGGCGAAATCGAACGGCATCTAACTGCAAAGGACACGAAAAAGACGCAGAGCACGTTGGCCGACTTTCCTGGTCTTCGACTAATCCTGAGCGTCTGTGGCATCGCCGTGAAAGAACGGCCCATACACGACTTTAAAGGACTTACAAGAGGCGGACGACCTCTAAGTCGTTGGAAATTCCCGGTAGCGGGAACAGAACCGTAGCGTAAGCCGTAGTGCAGTGCAGCCGATATGAGTGCCGGATTGATAAACAGCGAGCGTGTGCGTATCGCGAGTTTCGGGTGAGGAATTCTGAATAGTAGAGAATAAGCGGTCTCAGTATGAACCCGATCCGAGCAGGTTGCCCATACAAGGTGGGCGAAAGTATTGCGTTGATACCTTTGTCCAATTGTCTTCCTTGGCCGGTGCTGGTGAGATCTCCCTATGACATCCTCAAAGGCACAGAGCCCAATCGGGAAACTTCAGGCCGGCGAGCGGCGAGAAGCGCTTGAGCATCGCGCTTTCAGTGCCACCTAAGCCGTTCGGGATTTATTTCGAAGCGGTGAAGGAAGGCAGTCTGCTTTTTCTCAACGGCATGTTTCGGACCCAAGACCGCGAGGCGAAATTCATCGGGCGTGTCGGCGCGGAGTTGTTGCAAAAGGTTTTCGGCAAAGACAGGAACCTTGCCGTTTTTGTGTACGGAGTCGCAAGCCTCCCCCTTTGCCGCTCCAATCGAACTCGAAGTTATTTTCGAGGTCGGTGATTAAACGATGTCTGACAACAGAATGGAGATATTTATGTTTCGAAACCTGCGATCATTGCAGTCTGCTCGGATTGCTTTTCTAATGCTTGCTCTCACGTGCCTCAGTGCCTCTGCGCAAATGAACGCGCCTGACTCGACATCATCCGATTTGGAAGAGTCGGTACAGAGCAAAATTGCGCGCGCCCTCTCCGCGGGTCCTCCCAATGTGACGAAAAACGCCACGGTCGCTGAGATGGACGCCCAAGGACAGATGAAGGTCCTCCGGCTGGGAACCAATGATTTCACGTGCCTGCCGGGAGATCCCAACGGCATCGGATCACCTCCGATGTGTGAGGACAAAGTCGCAATGCAATGGAATCACGATTTCGCGGAACACAAGGCAAAGCCGACTACCACCGTTCCGGGCGTCGAATACATGCTCGCGGGAGC
>PMHI01000093.1:6605-22722 GCA_003156615.1 Acidobacteriaceae bacterium
CCATATTATGGGCACGCCCTAGGACTGGCCGTTACCGTTAGCAGCGCAGTCGGCAAAACAGTCAAGTCGAATGAAAGGAGTAGGTCAATGATGGACAAACCGAACATTCTCTTAGTGCACGGCGCCTGGGGCGACGCTTCACACTGGCGGCATGTCATTCCTCCCCTGCATGAAAAAGGCTACCGCGTCTTCGCGGTGCAGAACCCTCTGACATCGTTGTCCGACGATATCGACCGAACCATCAAAATGGCCGCTGCGCAGGATGCTCCCACGCTATTAGTCGGCCACGCTTATGGTTGCGCAGTCATCACGGGCGCTGGCCTCACGCCAAATGTCGTCGGCCTCGTCTATTTGGCAGGACCTGCTCTTGATGAGGGGGAGAGTCTCAAGAGCCTTTGGGCGCGGCGGGCACCACCCGAGGGCGCGGCGAATATCCGTGAGGACAAGTATGGGTTTTTATGGATCGAAGTCGGGAAGTTTCACGAGACTTTCTGTCACGATCTCGAAGACCGAACAGAATCGCTAGTATGGGCGCTTACGCAGAAGCCCACAGCGTCGCGATGCTTCGAAGAAAGGTCGGGACCACCGGCGTGGAAAGTGAAGCCGAGTTGGTATCAGATCTCGGCCAACGATCGGTTGATTCCTACCGAGACCGAAAAGTGGATGGCGGAGCGAATCAACGCAAGAAGGACGATTACGTTGCCAACGAGCCACGCTTCCATTGCAACTCGCCCCGATGACATCGTGCAACTAATCGAGGAAGCAAGTAATGCCGTCGTCGCGAAGGCTGCCGGCTTCCGCTAGAAAAACGGATGTGCTATGTATGGCGCACCACAGTTTCATTACCTTCTGTAATCCAATTACGAAGATAGGGTATTTCGATGTCGACTTTTGCTGATGTTTCCACAGACGTCAAAGCGGGACTGGAAGTTGTGCTGGTCAGCCTTTTCGTCCAGATGCCGCACGGAGCTTGGCGTCCATCTTCACCAACCCCGCGAGAGAGTCAGCCTTCATCTTTTGCATCACTTTGCCCCGGTGCGTTTTTACGGTAATCAGGCTGATGCCGAGTTCGTCAGCGATCTGTTTATTCAATAAACCCGAAACCACCAACGCCATGACTTGCCGTTCGCGAGGCGAAACTGACCCGTAACGGTCCCGGAGTTCCTGAATTTCCGCCACGTGACCGAGAACGGCGCTGCTCCGTTCAAGGGCCTGCCGGATGGCCGCCAATAGCTCTTCATTACTGACTGGTTTCGTTAAGAATTCGACCGCGCCCGCTTTCATGGCTTGGACTGATTTGGGTACGTCACCATAACCCGTGATGAAAATGATCGGCATGTCCGTCCGCTCAACAGCAATACGCTTCTGAAGTTCGAGGCCGCTGAGACCGGGGAGAGAAATGTCAAGAACAAGACAGCTCGGAACAAGTGAGCGAGGGCGATCGAGGAATTCCTGTGCTGATGCGAAAATCTCTGGCTGCCAGCCTAGCTTGCGGACTAATGACTCCAGTGCTTCACGCACTGAGACGTCGTCGTCAACGACGAACACGATAGGCCCCGCAGTCGGCGCTGGCGATGACTCCACTGGATGACCAAGTGATCTCGCCAAGCTCGTTTTATCCCCCCTGCTTGTAGGGTGGGAACTGTCAGTTTTCTCGAAGTGCAACATTGACGGCCTCCAACAGAACTGTGCTTATGACTGGCTTGAGGAGGAATCCCACCGCTCCTTGTTCAAGCGCTCGCTTCCGAATTCCCTCGTCCTTCTGACCGGTGATAAAGATGATTGGAAGCGCTGGACCACGAAGCTTCAATTGTCGTTGAAGATCGAGTCCCGTTACGCCCGGCATGACGACGTCAAGGATCAGACAGCGGGTCTGGCTCACGCAATCGGACCCGAGAAACTCTTCCGCCGACGAAAACGCGCGGGCGGAAAAGCCGAACTGCCTCAGCAAATTAGGGAGGGATTCGCGGACTGATACATCGTCATCAACGACCGTCACGAGTGGA
Source organism: Acidobacteriaceae bacterium (assembly GCA_003156615.1). Next base: position 8,612 of record PMHI01000093.1, read on the forward strand.
CGTTCGATGGATTCCCGATCTCGGTTGGACTCCATAAGCGAAGAATGCGCTCCTGGCAGGTAGGCAGTCAATCGCACCAAGGTATGATCGTCGGAATCGGTATTCAGCGTCGAGCTTAAATCATGCGGCATCCATCGCACCATCCGGCCGGCTGCAGCGAGTTTCCTCTGCCACCAAACCGGCTGCTTTGCAGGGTATTGAAAATGAAAACGTGGCTCCCGGACCATCATTCGCTGTCGCCCACAAACGCCCCTCATGAGCCTCGATGATGGAGCGACTGATTGACAGGCCGATTCCCATACCTTCATTCTTTGTCGTATAGAAGGCTTCGAAGAGTCTGTCCGCAGCCTGGGGTTCGAAACCGACCCCTGCATCTTTCACGCTAAGCTGCACCCGATCGCCTTCCTCTCTTTCGGTTCTGATCAATAATTCTCTCGGACGATCGTCGACATTGCTCATCGCGTCTGAGGCGTTGCGTACCAGGTTCATAATGACCTGCTGAACTTGGACACGGTCCGCCATGAGGAGCGGGAGATTGTCGGCAAGTTCCTGCAGAACGATCACCCGCCATCTTTGCAAATCGCTCACCGACAAGGAAATCACCTCCCGTGTGGCCTGATTCAGGTCCATCAATTCGGGGGACGGATCTCTTTTGCTATAAAGCGCGCGTAATCGCTTGATCACGTCAGAAGCTCGGTTTGCATCACGCATCGTGCGCTGTGTAGTTTCCCGAGCGCCGTCGACATCGGGAGGATCGGTAGAAAGCATTAACAAACAGGTGTCGGTGTTGGTCATAATGCCAAATAGCGGCTGGTTGACTTCGTGTGCGATCGATGAGGTAAGTTCTCCCATCGTCATCACACGCGCCACGCGTGCGAGTTCGGCTTGCGTGTTGCGTAGCTCTTCCTGCGCATGCCTCCAATCGTGCATATCCACAACTGTGCCGTACCACTTAAGAATCCGCCCTTGTTGGTCGAGCAGCGGAAGCGCGCTCGTTACGCACCATCGATAGGTGCGATCGGTAGCGTGGAAGGTGCGAATCTCGACTCGGTACGGGGCTCCGGTTGTGACACAGGATCTCCACGTTCGAGCTGTCCGTTCAACATCGTCTGGATGAAGAAGTTTNNATTGTCCCTTCTGCGGTCGCGCTCCATAGCATTTCCGGTATGGTCTCGGTCATCTGGCGCAGGTTGAGTTCACTCTCTTTTAGTCTTTTTTCTGCCAGTTTGGAGTCGGTTATGTCCCGAATGAAGGCGCCAAAAAACCAATTCTCGCCCAGTCTCATTGGCGATACTTCCAACTCAGCCGGGAACTCAACACCGTTGCGCCGGACGGCCGTGACTTCAATACGCCGTCGCAAGATGGGGCCATTGCCGGTAGCCAAGAAGTGACGTAAGCCGCGCTCGTGGGCCATCCGTAGTCGCTCCGGGATGATCAGATCCGACATGTGCTGGCCGATCGCCTCCTTATTACTCCATCCGAACACCATTTCAGCTTGCTTATTCCAATCGGTAATCGACCCTTGAGCATCCATCGTGATAACCGCATCTAACGCGGTATCAACGATCAGCCGGTTTGTTTCCACAGCCCTCCGCAAATTCTCTTGGGACTGTTTCTGATCCTCAATGTCGGTGAATGTACACACAAACCGAAGGAGATTTCCCTCCGAATCACGTAACGCCGCGGCTCGATTGAGATGCCAGCGATATGCCCCGTCCTGCACGCGGCGAAACCTCGCTTCCATTGTAAAATCCTGCCCTGAGCGTATCCCGTCGCGAATGCTCTTTGACGCTGTTTCTCGATCCTCAGGGTGGATCGCAGTCATCCACGCCTCGGAATTTGATTGGACGTAATCGAGTGCCTGACCTGAGTATTCCAGCCAGTTTCGGTTCACGAAATCCGGCGTTCCATCAGGCCTGAGCGTCCACGCCGCTACAGGGATTTGTTGAAGGAGGCCAAGCTGGAACTGAAGGTCTTCGTTGGCTTCGGCAAGTTCTCGGGTGCTACGTTCCAACTCCTGGGTCCGAACTCGAACCTGCGTCTCCAACCCGTTTGCCAGTTCGCGCACTGCTGTTTCCGCTTTTTCGCGCGCTGCGTTTTCCAATTTGAGGTTCTCAATCGACGCTAAGACCTGACATGCCGCTGACGCGAAACGGCTCGTGCGTTCGAGCAGCCTTAGGTCCTCGGCGTCGAATCTGCGACGATTGTCGTGTGCGAACGCCCAAATTGTACCCACCGGCTTACCGTTTGCGTAAAACGGAACAAAGAGCCCTTCCTCGGTTACGGGCATGGTCCTGCTGAAATTCAGATAACGCCGTTCCCAATGGGTGAATAGCATCGGAACATTGCGTTCGAGCACTTCGCCGCATGGGCAAGAATTGCGCGGGACATTTGAGCCGGCGTGGGGCCGCCACGCGCCGGCAATCGCTGCCCAGTAGAACCTCTTTTCGTCTCTCGTCAGAAGACTTAGGCCGGCAGAATCAGCATGCAACAGCTCAAGGACTCTGTCGGCCAATGTTTGTAGAATGGTACCTGGGGAGTCAGCTAGCGCGTTGGCTAGTGCGACAAGTGCTCGATTCTCCGTCTCGTAGTCTGGCGAACGCGATGGGCGATCGCGCAATTCTTGGGTGCGAAGAATCGATTCCAAAGGAAGCCCTGGAATTGGAGTTTCGAGTAGAAAATCATCTTGCAAATTAACAAAGTCGGTCACGTTTTCACCTCCACGCAGGAACCCGAAGTGAGCGCCAACCCGTCTGTACCCACATACGGCGTGGCGTAGCGCTTTGCGTCTAAGCTCGTTCTCGATGGTAATCCCCTGTCCATATGGAAGGATCTGCCAGAAGGGGTGTCAATCATACTTTGGTATTGATCCGTTATAGGTATCAGCAAACGTGTGCTCCTAGATCTCTCCATGGAAGGTTCCTCGCATAAGCATTTACTGCCGACGGGTCTTCGGTCGAGAGGACCTCGAACCCTTGATCTTCATTCGGCCAGCGTCTACGAGGCTAACGACGCCTTTGAGGATAAGAGAAACGGTTGGCGCGCACTTGCGGTGATTCCAATTCCTGCAGTTCTGACTTGGATAGCAGTGTGCCGCGCAGAACGTCAATCAGTAGTTTGCTGTAGTTCCGTACGTGCTTTTCCCGGCATGCGGCTCTAGAGGATAAGCGAGTGTGATCGCGATGCGCCATCGGGATGTTTCGAACGTCCCTCGTACCTAATGCAAATCGAAAGTTGTGACGCGCTCCGCACAAATCATGCAAAGGTATCAATTCATACCCTTGTCTAATAGATTCGGCTCTGCTCCTCTGGTTCAATCATCATCAAGCGAGACAAGTTCGAACGAGAACTCGCCATCGCACACTAACCGAATCAATTGAAAAGGAGAGCTGATATGACAAGAATGATTTCGATCGCGATTATTTGTGGCGCCGCCGCACTGACCGGGGCCGCGCCCTCTGCACCGTCACAAACAACGTCACAAGGTGAATATCACTACGCGCTGCCCCTTAATATCGCAGTTGAGGCCGCGACCGAAGCTGTTCGTGTGTGCGCCCAACACGGATATCAAGTGAGCGCAACAGTCGTGGACATGGATGGGGTGCGGCAGGTAGACCTTCGCGGTGATGGCGCCACCATTCATACAGCGGAATCGAGTTATGACAAGGCGTATACGGTGGTTACGCTAGGGCCGATCTTCGACTTCGATACGTCCAGCAAGTTCTTCGAGCTGACGAAGACCAGTCCCTATGCGCCGCGGCTTTCAACCATGCATAACGTCATGGCGCTTCCAGGCGCAGTGGCGTTCAAGTCGAAGAACGCCATCGTAGGCGCTCTGGGCGTGGGAGGTGCTCCCGGCGGAGATAAGGACGAAGTCTGCGCCCAGGCTGGGATGGCCAAGGTCGCCGACCGGCTTCCACGTTGAGTATCACTGAAGTCCAGGCTCAAGGGATCCATGAATCGGGAGAAAAGGAGGAGTCATGGAAGGCGCAGCAGCGCGGGATGCAGGATGGCCTAACGCGGGCCAAAGTGATCTGCACGAAGGGGAAGCCGGCACCATCGGTTTCCCTCTAGCAGAACGTCTGGAATACGTGATTCGCACCCGCGCTTCTGGCTTAATCGCAGATGTGACGGCAACAAGAAGTGAACATGCGCGAGACCAGCGTCCACAGCATGCATTCGACTGGCTGCTCGTGGCCGTTCTGAGCATGACGGCAGGTTCGGTCGACCTTATCGGATTCCTTGCATTCGGAGGGTTGTTTATCGCGCATATTACGGGAAACATAGTCATCCTTGCCGCCCATTACATAACCGGGGGCTTTAGCCGGATCGGACCGCTAATCGCGGTTCCAGTTTTCATCGTGGTCTTAGGGACAGTTGTTTGGTTGTTCGAGGACAAGCCGAAGCATCAGACCTTGCGAGCATTGCTGATTCTACATGCAGCGCTTCTGACTGGATTGTTCGCGGTTTCCACCGCGTTTGGTCCCTTCGCGAATCCCGGAGGCGCGTTGGCAGCGTCTGTGGGGATGCTCGGAGTTGCAGCGATGGCCACTCAAAATGCGCTTGTCAAACTCGATCTGCCAGGTTTCCCTACGACGGCCGTACTCACGACGAATACTGTCCNNAAATGGCCCTAGCTCGGCGCCGTATTCGCATGACTCTCCCGGCCTTCGCGGGTTTCATTGCGGGTTGTACGACGGGCGGGTTGCTCGAAGTGCACTTCGGACTGCGGGCTTTGGCATTTCCGGTTGTGCTGGCCGTACTTGCAATACCGTTGAGTGAGTACACCGTAAGAACGGTTCTGACGACGAAAGCTAACTTCGCTTGCGCCGTCTCCACGGCTGATGCGAAAGCAACAATCGATAACTTCGTCTAGTGGTCTCGGAGCTCATGGCTTCACCAGAATTGTGTATGGAATCAAAATTCTAAAGAGGGGGTTTGGTATGTCAGACAACAAACAAGCAAGCACCGTGGAAGCACAACGAGGTATCGTTCGACCTCATCAGCCGGGCCAGGATGTTTTCAGATCGGTCCTGCCGGAAGAAATCGACTGGAAACCCTTCCCGTCGTTCCCTCCTTCGGTTCGCCTGGCAGTCGTCGTCGGTCAGCCCTCGGGGGCCGGGCCGTACACCATCAGGGTGAAAGCGCCGCACGGCGCGAAGCTGATGCCACACCGGCACCCGGAGGATCGAGTCTACACAGTTATTTCAGGCGTTTTCTACATCGGCCTGGGCGATCAATTCGATGCCGATAAGCTGCAGGCATATCCGGCCGGTAGCGTCATCGTTCTACCTGGCAATACATCACATTTTCATTGGGCGAAATCCAGCGAGTACATCACGCAAGTTTCGGCGATTGGGCCGCTTGGTCTTGAATACCTAAACGCGAAAGACGATCCGCGAAACCAGCAGCCTGGGAGTTGAGCCCGAGCCCAACTACTTAAGGGTCTAGAAGCAGAAGCTCGTTTTCGCATATCTGTGTCGAGTGTTGACGGAATTGGAAGTATGAAGAGCTCTTCACTTCGACGCTTGCCAATGGTATCGCAACTGTACTTAAACCCGAGCGCTTTATGAGCAGCCAAGTTCTTAGTTTCGCTGCGGATCGGCGCGAATTGAACAACATCTCAATGGAGGTAATAGGCGATGGCACATCGAGTGGCAGATGAGTTAATCAGCAGACTGGTTGAAGCGGGTGTCGAAAGACTCTACGGCGTCGTGGGCGACAGCCTGAATCCGGTGACGGATGCTTTGCGAATAAATGGCAAAGTTAAGTGGATTCACGTGCGCCACGAAGAAACTGCCGCGTTTGCGGCGGGTGCCGAGGCTCAGCTCAGCGGGAAGCTCGCGGCCTGCGGTGGCAGCTGCGGCCCCGGCAACCTTCACCTGATCAACGGACTTTTCGATGCTCATCGCAGCAATGCTCCGATACTCGCGATCGCATCTCATATTCCAAGCAGTGAGATCGGCACTGGATATCTCCAGGAAACTCATCCGGAGATTCTTTTCAAAGAATGCAGTCACTACTGTGAGCTGATTTCGAATCCGAAGCAGTTTGAGCGTGTTCTCCACATCGCCATGCAGAGTGCAGTCGGAAAAGGCGGAGTGGCCGTAGTCGTGTTGCCCGGCGATGTGTCTGGGATGGAGATTGCGAAGGATGGCTCTCCTCGTTCCGTGGTCCGGCAAAGGCCCTCCATCCGCCCCTGTGAAAAGGACTTGGCGCAACTAGCGGAGTTGATTAATTCTTCGAAAAAAGTGGCTCTCTTCTGCGGGATCGGATGTGCCGGTGCTCATGATGAGCTAATGGGTCTGGCTGACAAGTTGAAGTCTCCCGTCGGCCATTCGTACCGCGGGAAACCGTTCGTCGAGTTCGACAACCCGTTTGATGTCGGAATGAGTGGACTGCTTGGATTCGGCGCGGCGTACCAGGCCATGCACGAATGCGACCTGCTGCTGCTCTTGGGCACTGATTTTCCTTATAGCAAATTCCTGCCAACCAAACCCAAGATTGTCCAGGTTGACATTAGAGTTGAGAACTTGGGCCGACGAAGCAAACTAGATCTCGGATTATGGGGCGATATGGGCGAAACTCTCCGCGCGCTACTCCCCATGATAGAAGCCAAGTCGGATCGCTCGTTTTTGGACGCGATGCTCGGTAATCATAAAAAATCGCTTCGGCGACTAAATGCCTACGTAAATCACGTGGGGAAACGGAGGCCCATGCACCCTGAGCCTGTCGCGGCCGCGCTGAGTGAGATTGCGGCAGACGACGCGATCTTTACTGCTGATACCGGCATGTGTAACGTCTGGTCTTCCCGTTACATTCGAGCGACGAAGGATCGGCGCCTGATCGGCTCCTTCACCCACGGGTCCATGGCAAACGCACTCCCTCAGGCCATAGGCGCCCAATTTTGCTATCCCGGAAGACAGGTAATCGCAATGGCGGGAGATGGCGGCCTCGCCATGCTCATGGGTGAGTTGTTGACGGTGACACAGTACGACCTCCCGATCAAGATCGTAGTCTTCAACAACAGCGCTCTCGGAATGGTAAAACTGGAGATGGAAGTCGACGGAATACCCGACTATCAGACGGATTTGAAGAACCCGAACTTTGCAAACCTGGCCGAGGCGATCGGGATGATGGGGGTAAGAATCGAAAACCCAGCCGATCTGTCCTCTGGACTAAAGCAAGCGCTTCAGCATTCGGGTCCGGCGCTCATTGATGTGGTCACCGATCCAAACGCGCTTTCTCTGCCGTCCCATATCGAGGCGGACCAAGTCGTTGGCTTCGCAGTCGCCATGGGGAAACTGGTCCTCGCCGGTGGCATCGACGAGGTTGTAGACACAATTGAAACCAACATTCGGAATATATGAGAACTCTCTCCCGCACTCCGGCACCGTGCAGGTGGTTCCGAGCCTGTCCTTATTATTATCCCGTAGGATTGACTCACCTCCGCGTGGCCGACAGACGAATGGCTTGCTTTGGACCGTAGAGAATTCCGACCGCACCCTACTTTATCGACAACGGGAGGCAACGCATGAATTTACCCGACGCACCGATTGCACACGAGGGCTTCTTCGCCACGCACTTCTTCACCGTGAGNNCGAATTCTTGGTGGGAAAGTCATCAAGCCGGAAAATCCCTGCTACATCAAGTTGGCTAATACCTGGATCATTCTCAATTCCGGCGGTGGCCCGACTCCCGACAAGCCAGAAGTCCTCCTCGAGACTCCGTCGAATCTCAATAGGGTGAATAGCTTTCTCGACTTGCGAGTCGCTGACATCCGGGCCTGCTACAAACAATGGCGAGACAAAGGAGCGTTCTTTCTTACCGAGCCGCTAAACAATCGCGGCTGGGAATGGCGCTGCTACATGCGTGATCCTGACGGTTACCTCATCGAGGTCGGCCAATATACTCAAATGGCCCTCGACTGGTTCGCAAAGTACGCCACTTAAGGTGCCAGAGGCAGCTGCACTTTTAAAGGCGCGCGTATAGAGTCTGCAACTGCCTGGTGAGTCGGATCGCCCGGGTGGCTCGAATTCTGTGAATCTAGGGTTCTCATATGCTTTGATTGCCCGGTTAGAGATTTGGCGAGCTAGAGTGTGTGGATACCTCTCCGCTACCTATTGACGTTTGTCCCCGTTGTGACACCGGTTCGTCAGTTTTTTGAGAGCGCAATCACAGATCGGGTGGAGTTGGAGGCGATCGAGCGCGCTGGATTAAGGCAGTCCATCTTCACGTGACCTTATGGACCAGACCATACAGCCGCGACGGACTCTGGTAGATGAGCGAGAACGACTTTGAGTGTTTCGCGAGAAGGATGTGAAGTCTCCGCCAACGCCATGTTGGACCGCCCGAACACGCAATGTTTCCAGGTCATGCCCGGCGCACGCTCTCGTCGTGCGAGTTGCGCAAGCCGATTGAGGTCGGCTTGCCTTGCGATGACTGCTCCGCGCCATCGTCTGTCTCACAGGTCAGGCGCAAACACTGGGGCATCGCCGCCGGAAAGCGACAGCTAATCATTGTTTCACGCAATTTTGCTGGCTCGCGGTGACCTGGACGACTGACAATCTGTGCCTGAGTTGTGCCTATTTTTCACGGAGTAAGATCTGAAGGCGGCATTCCTTCGACCTATAATATGTCGTATTGCGATATACTTGACGGGTGATGAGCAAAGAAAGAATGCCTGCCTCAGCAGACAGACTTCAAATACTGGCCGAATTTCGCCACCAGCTCCGCCTGTTTCTCCACTTCAGTGAGACAGCAGCGCAGAAGCGTGGTCTTCAGCCGCAACAACATCAACTTCTTCTCCAAATCGCTGGAACCCCCGACAAAGTGCCTGCGACGATTGGCTATGCGGCTGAGCGTCTCGGTCTGCGCCATAACACGGTTGTCGAGCTCAGCAATCGATGCGAGGCTGCGGGTTTCATAGTTCGCAAGGATGGTGGGTCCGACCGTCGTTGTGTCCTTCTGCAGCTCACACCGGGAGGACGGAAAAAGCTCGAAGCTCTCTCAATCGACCATGAGTGTGAGCTTGACGACCTCGCTCCGAAGCTCATTCGAACGCTGACCGCGCTGAGAGCGCTACACGGAAAACTGGGGAAACGAGGGGCTCGGAGGGACAGTGGAATCTGAACCTTCCGCGCTCCGCGACTTCACCGTGGACAGCAGAGTCTGGTTGCTTTCCGGCGTCGCCCTAATTATTGGGATTGGCGCGACTTTCCTCGCGGTGCTGCTTCTTCGATTGATCGCGCTGTCGACCAATCTCTTTTACTATCACCGGTTCAGTCTGGTGTTCGTCTCTCCGGCAGGCAGTTCGCTGGGGCACTGGATGGTCATCGTTCCGGTGATTGGCGGACTTATTGTTGGATTCATGGCTCGTTTTGGTTCCGACAAAATCAGGGGACACGGTATACCCGAGGCGATTGAGGCGATTCTGTTACACCGTGCGCGGATTGATCCAAAAATTGCCATCCTCAAGCCGATCTCTGCGGCGATTGCTATTGGTTCAGGCGGTCCGTTCGGCGCGGAAGGTCCGATCATCATGACTGGGGGAGCTTTTGGCTCTTTGATCGCGCAGTGGATTCATCTCACGGATGTGGAACGCACTACTCTTCTGGTTGCCGGAGCCGCCGCAGGGATGTCAGCTACCTTCGCGACTCCAGTCGCTGCCATACTGCTCGCGGTCGAACTCCTGCTCTTCGAGTTGAGGCCGCGAAGCCTGGTTCCAGTGGCGATTGCGAGCGCGAGTGCGGCTATTCTGCGCGGATATCTCCTCTCCCCGGGCCCGCTTTTTCGGATGCCCGGAATTGGCGATGTGGATCGGATTTCGTTTGCAATCGGTTCTTTGCTGCTAGGTGCGGTTGTCGGTCTTATAGCAGCAGGCCTGAGCCGGATGATGTACGCATTCGAGGACTTCTTTGAGTCGTTACCTGTTCACTGGATGTGGTGGCCCGCGCTCGGGGGTATTGGCGTAGGCGTTGGCGGTCTTTTCTTTCCGCGAGGCTTAGGCGTCGGCTATGACAACATCGGGGAACTGCTCCATGGAAGCGCGCCCATCGCCCTCATCCTGGGCATTCTCATTGCGAAGTCTCTGATGTGGGCGTTCTCCCTCGGATCGGGAACCTCCGGTGGGGTTTTGGCGCCACTGCTTATGATTGGCGGGGCCGTTGGCGCGTTGGCGGGTCGCCTGGGTCACGCTCCTTCTGAAATGCAGGCCTTCTGGGCCCTGATCGGAATGGGAGCGATGCTCTCAGGCTCACTTGGTGTTCCGCTGACCGCAATCCTGTTCAGTCTGGAGGTCACGCACTGCCTTCCCGCATTAGTGCCGCTTACGTTGGGATGCATCGCCTCTTATCTCCTGACAGCACTTCTCATGCCGCGCTCGATCCTTACCGAAAAGTTGAGTCGCCGCGGATACCACCTCACGCGAGAATACGGCGTCGACCCGCTTGAAATCGTTATCGTCAGAGACCTGATGACACCAATTTCCCCACAGGTCAGTCCGAGTGTGAGTTCCGTGCCGCCTGAGTTCTTCATCTACGCGGACTGCACCTGCCGGAGTGCAGCCGAGTTGATGGCCACGGAAGGTATCGCCAGTCTCCCCGTGGTGGATCGCACGACCCAACGAATCAATGGAACGATCACCCTTCAGGATCTGTTGAAAGGACGAAGTCGGGCGGTCGTGCGAGAGAACGAACGATTGCGTCTCGTCAGCCAACTCGATAGCGCGCGCGGCGAGCACAATTAACTGCCGTTTGCGGGAAAGGACCAATGCATGGTCGGCATAATGCACAGCGAGAGAAGGCCTGTGGCGATACAGGCGGATCTAAGAATTCCGTCGTAAGTTGGGGCTTATGGTTTCTTCCCCGTGACAAAAGTCATCGGCACGGCCCTGTCGCTCCGCTAGTTCGGAACACCGGGCGTGAACTCCAAAGGTGATCCGGAGCCTCGATCTCAGGAGCATCGTTTGTAGAGCTTTCTGATCACTAAATTGCGTGGCTGGTATAAATCGTTATACCGTTCCCATCAGGGTCCTTTATGCAAAAAAGATGATGTCCAAAAAACGTTTCATCAGAGATCTCTCCTGCTGCGATTCCGCGACTGATTAGGTCCAACCGATATTTTTTCAATTCATTCAAGCCTTTGCCTTTAATCATGAGGTCAAATTGCTCAGAAAATCTTTCATGGAATTGTCCTGTCAAACTTTCCGCTACGCCTTCTCCAGCCAGCTGATCAACTTCTAACAATAGAAGATGAGTGCCTCCACGTAGTTCAATAATTGCGACCTTTTCGTCAATAGCAAATGGAGGAAGGCCGAGATTCGAGTAGAATTGGCAACTGCTCTTAAGGTCAGCCACCTTAAAAACAAGGTGCGCCACTGCTAATTCTGAGTCAACGACAGTCTTCATCTCGTTCAATCCTAAACCGGTCATGATTCACCTCACGAGTTGTTGTTCAAAAGTACCCTACCAAAACTGATCCAGCAGTGTTGCGGCTCGTTTTGAAGAGCGTTCTTTATTAAAGATACCATTTGGTATCTCTCAAAGCAAGCATTTTATTTGTGCCACTGGCTCATCCGTGGAATACACTTTTGAGACATTGAGGAGACTTTCGAAAATGAAGGCGACTAAAGTAAAAAACGCATACATGAAAAAGAAGGACCCTCTCTTCGTTAGAGAATCCCTCTTAAATGCTGCCTTCGAACTCGCTGCGACCAAGGGCATGGCTGATGTCACCGTCAACAAAGTGAGCGAATTGGCGGACGTTACCAAGGGTGCTCTCTTTAATCACTTCGATAGCAAAGAGACGTTGGTGACGGAGCTGATGCAGATGCTATTGACCCGATTGGACAAGCAGTTTGACCGACTGATGGCCGAGGAAGATAATTCCGACGGATGCTTTACCCGTGTCTACATCAGGGCCGCATTCTCCGAAGGTGCGGCTGAACGTAAAATTTGGGGCGCGCTCTTGAGTCTGATGGCCTCTAAGGATCAGGTCGGATGGGTTTGGGATAAATGGCTGGGCGAACGCCTAAAGAGACATTCGAAAACTGATTCGAGAATCGAGCTTCGTGTCGTAAGACTTGCGGCGGATGGCGTATGGCTTGAGAGAATCATGAACGCAAAATCGAAAAACCTAAAGGGTGTCGAAGAATATCTCATTGAGATGACGCGAATCCGTTAAATTGCTCGAGACCGGCGGAATCCTCGTTGGAGACGTCAAGCCCTTCTGGGCGTGCGCTCTACCGCTGCATATCGCATTGATATGCTTCCATTTCCTTCAGTAAGACTTCTTGATAGCAGGCGTGAAAAACAGAGATCCAGGATGTTCATTTTGGAATGCAACTGCTAGCACATAATAAGGATATGGTGGCCAGGGAGGGACTTGAACCCCCGCCGCCAGCCTTTTCAGGGCTCAGCTATTAAGTGTTTACAATGACTTGGAACGCACGGACGACACCGTAAGTCATTGATAGTCACCCCAGATCAACGGTTTTGTTGGCTTTTTTGTGGGCTACGGATGTGGAGCTCGTTCGCTGATCACGCACATTACGGCCGGATTAGTAACGCGAAGTCGGCTTCTCGTCACCGATGAGCGCTGGCTAGACTAATACCTATGAGGGATCTCAGTCGATCGTGCTCCGCTTTCCAAACTCCTCTTGCACCATGCTTAATAGGGTTTTTGCCGCAGGATTCTTCAACTCGGTGCGAGTTACCACATCGATTGTTGATCGACGCCCCGAATGGCTTGATAGAAGTCATACACGCCGTGCTGGGTCGGCCGACCTGTCGTTGGGCGCGTTCCGCCGCATCATCGACATGCACCACGGGTCCCTCTTGCGCGATGCGCTTCACCGAGCATAGGGATACTCCCGTCAGCCGGGCCACCTCCGTTTTACGGTGGCCCGCCTTCAATAGAATCTCCACTTCGTGACGTTTCAACATGCTCAACATCCTCCTCTCCCTCCGCCTCCACCGGTCCACCGACCGACGGGGCCTAGGGAGAAGTTCTACCGCTTACGACTATCCCTGGATGGCTCAGAATTTCCGGAATTAGGTGGGTCAGAATTTGCGGAACTCACATCATCGAATGGGGGGCATCGCGGCAGCCACCGCTTTGACAGGGCTGCGGCTTGGGGTAAGTTACTGAAACTACGCGACACGGATGGCTACCTAAAGCGGTTTCGGTAACGGATAGAAGCAGTTCGTGGATCATGAATGGATCAAGAATGGATCTCGAAATTCCTGTGCTACAGTCCTATGCGGAACCAGGACTCCATTATTTCCTGAGGCGATGGCACACATAGAAATCATCCTGCAAGAAAAAGCACAGGTTGTGATTGGGGTGGCTTCTTCAGCGCTTACACTTGTTCTTAATGAAACCGGCGTCCATTCTCCTTCGTCTTCTGTTGATAGTAGGCTGGTGTGCGTCTGGTTCGACTCAGGCCCGCACATTCCAGTCCGATCCTCTCGCGCGTTCCACACAGATGATCGTGGTCACTACTTCGGACTGGAATGCGGTCGAAGGACGGTTGCGGCGATATGAGCGCGCCACTGTNNTCATTCCGACCGATGATGCCCAGGTCCGGTCCGCAGCCGACCCGGTCAAGAGGGAAGGAGACGGCAGGGCGCCGGCCGGCATCTTCGCTCTGGGCACCGCATTCGGTTACGATTCTGAGCCACTTCGGGGACTAAAGATGCCGTATCTGAACCTGACCTCATCGATCGAATGCGTCGACGACCCTGGCTCGAAGCACTATAACCGCCTTGTGGACCACTCTGTCGACGCTCCCGACTGGAACAGCTCAGAGCACATGCGGAGCGCCGGTGAGTCCTACCGCTGGGGAGTCGTGGTAGATCACAACGGCACCGTTACTGGGGATACTAACCTACCCGAGCCGGGCGGCGGTTCGTGCGTCTTTCTCCACATTTGGCATAGCCGCGACCAGGGCACGGCTGGATGCACTGCCATGACGCCAACCGAACTGGAAACCCTGCTTACCTGGCTTGATCCGGCACGCAAGCCACTGCTGGTACAACTGCCGGAGCCGACCTACGGGCGATTGAGCAACCGCTGGATGCTGCCGAAGTTGAGCAATGTTTCTCAGCGTT
>PMHI01000093.1:22757-24056 GCA_003156615.1 Acidobacteriaceae bacterium
CCGTTTTCAAATCATATAAGGACAGGTCCACGGCGCATCCGCGATTATGATTGGAGCCTGTTGCCGGATTAGCGACGAAAATCTTTTTGTCGTCCGGCGTGGCATCCCAGAAGATTTTCGTGACGTACCACGGCCGGTAGCCATCGTGGATAAGCAAACCGTATCCCTGAGCCTGGAGTTCGCGATGGGCGCGAAGCAATGCTTCCGCCGCTGGCCTTTGGAGAAAGGCCCGCGCCTGGGTGTAAACGGGCGTACCCAGAAAATTGTTCGTGGTGGCGTAGCGGATGTCGAGCTTGATCGTGGGATCGAGCTTGACCAACTCCACTAGATCAGGTTTGAGGAAAGTCCCCCGCTCGCTTGGTGGCTGCTGCTTGAGCGCTTCTGCGCGCAACTCTTCCACCGGGCGCAGAGGCGTGATACGGAAACTGACCTCTTGCGCGAAGCCGAGTTGCAGCACAACTAGAAGGAGACCACAAAGACGAACCTGGAGTTTTCGCATGAAATTCATGTCTTTCATTTGCAACTAAGACCATCGTACCGCATGCACCGGTAGTGTGGGTTTTCGCAGAGATTGTGGCTGCTTGCGACATTTTTCATGTCGGGGCCTTCTCGCGCTCTGCCGAGTGATCGTTAGGCCTACAATCGGTGTGCAAACGGGTTGAGCTCTCAGGCGACAGACGCTGAGGAAACGATTTAGCGGTCGGCAAGCTATTGGCGTTTCGCAGCGCTAACCTCCATTGCGGCTTCGAGCGTGTCTGCCACCTGATTCAAGCCCATCTCTCGCGCCGCTTCAGCCGCCGTCTGTCCATAACGATCTCGTACGAATGGATCAGCCCCTTGCGCGATCATTGCCTTGACAAACTCAGGATGAACGAAACAATGCCTCAGCGCTGTTTGCCCGATTTCATCTCTCGCGTTCAGGTCGGCGCCGGCTTGCGCGAGGAGGGTCACGGCACGATCGTTCCAACACGCGCTGAAAATCGGCGTCTCTCCCTGGGCGTTTTTCAAGTTGACGTCCGCTCGCGCCGAAACCAACAACTCAAACATTCCTCCAATGTCGGCGCTTGGAGGGCAGGATTCCAGGAAACGTGACAATGCAGAATTTCCGTTGTAGTCCTGAGCATCCACGCGGGCGTGGTAGCGGAGAGACTCCTCTACCGCGCCTTTGTTACAGCGGGCAGCGGCAGCGATGAGAACGGTTTCTCTGTCGTTCGGGTTATCCGAAGTGCCGTTGACATCCGCACCTCTGCTGATCAGAAATTCCATCAGGTCCACATTGCCGCTGTGCGCGGCGGCGCG
>PMHI01000074.1 GCA_003156615.1 Acidobacteriaceae bacterium
ACCCGTGCCAGCGCAACCCGCATTTTCCATCCGCCCGAGAGAGCCCCCACGTCTCCGTCAATCTGATCGTCCTTGAATCCCAGACCGTGGAGCACTTCACGGGCTTGCGACTCGAGCGCGTAACCGCCTAAATGCTCGTACTCCTCCTGAACGTGACCGAAGCGATCAAGAATGCGGTCCATGTCATCAGCCTTGTCGGGGTCGGACATTTCCCGCTGCAAGGCTTCGAGCTCGTGGTGTAGATCGCCCACGCGTCCGCTACCTGCGATCGCTTCATCCAGGACCGAACGGCCCTGCATTTCCTCGACGTCCTGGCGAAAGTAGCCGATCGTCAACTTCTTNNGTTGTCTTGCCCGCCCCATTGGGACCAACCAGTCCGACTTTTTCGCCAGGATTCAACTGAAACGAAGCATCCACGAAGAGCAACTGCTTGCCATACTGCTTATTGATGTTTGAGAAAGAGATCATTTTGTAGGAGCAACTCGCGGCACGCTGCCTCTTTCAGTTTAGCTCGACCAGAAAATTGCCGGCCACCGCAAACCAACGAGGACACCATTGAAAGCAACGTGACTTTACACGCAAGTAAACACCTGCCTATTATTTAAGGCTACTAATTACTTCCATATTTCATTTGGAGCAGCCAGGGCTTTGCACATGTCTCGGAACGGACAAAAGAAAATAAACAAGATAAAAGGGAGCCTGAAAATTGGCTCCCTTCGTTTTTTATCCAACTATGCGTAAATATGCGGGTTCTCATTGAATCCGTGCAGGCATGGCCGCACGCGGTTCCAGCAAAGCACCCTAGTGGAAGTTATACCAAATGTATTGAATCGTATTGTTATTCCAGACATAGGGCACGGAGAGCAGATCGGCTGAGCTGCTGTTGTACATCCAGATGTCCTGGCTGTTAGCTCCGTTATAGCTCGCGTAGGCGCCACCGGTCGTCGTGGCGTACGGGTAATACATCCACGCCTGGCCGTAGTCTGCCAGATCAGACGGAGTGTCATCTGTGATGTTGGTGGTCCGCTCCATGATCCATTCCGCCTGGTAGCCAAGGATGGAAATCTGTGCCGCAATCGTGCAATTCTCGCCGAATGTGATCCCGCGGCAGTTGTACACCCACTCGTACTCGCCCTTCGTCATGTCTTCAATAAACGCGGTGGCGAACAATCCTGACAGCGAAGGACTCCCGCCTGCATTCGCGACATACACCTCAGCGAACATTAGGTCGCCGGGCGACACGTTGAAATTGGCCAGCACCTGTTCTGCGTTCTGAGCCGGAACGAACTGACTCCACACATTGTAGGTACTGAAGGTGTCAGAGAAGATTCCCCACGGCCCCCAATGGTCGTTCGTGACATCTTGCTCGGTTCCCGCCTGCCACAGATCGCTGTTTTCACCGGGTTGGCAGTACTCGGGACATATGTTGTTATCGCCGTCGAGCCCAATCCAGAACGACGACTTTGTGGTTGTATTTTGCTCGACCTTGCTCAGCGAGACCGTGGGCACAGTCCACTCCGCCGAGACGAAATCGTAGGTAGACACCGGGACCTCATTGGGCTCGTAATCCACCGTCTTCACGGCGAATCCGCTCCAGGCACCGCTGAGTTCCCAGTCGCTGCCGCTAGCTCTCGGATCCGCCACCTGCCGCGGATTGAGTCGCCGCGCCGGCTTGGTCACCACCTGCAGCCACGCAGCATAAGCGTCGGGAGCCTTCTTGGGATCGGGCCTCAGCGGGTACTCCCTCGTGACGACTTCTTCGTCCGACAGTTGCAGGGCCTCTGCTTTCGTGAGTGCCGGACGAATCACATCGCTCGCCTTCGGCGTGCGTATCTCGGTCGCGGGAGCCGGCATGTCTAAGGTCGGAATGGAGTTCGCGCGCAGTTCCAAGCCGAACGTGCGCGACAGACCGTCTGATGTACAGTCCACCGCATAGGCCGCGACCTGGTCCGATTCCTCTGATGGATTGACATTGAAGCGGATCATCCCATCATCATCGGAGAACAGTTTTGAACGATCGCGAGATGTCGCCGTCCACATGCAGTGCGCAGACAGCTTTGGGCAGGGTCTTCATGGCAATCCGGGAAGACGTGTGCGGAGCAACTGTCAAACGCAGTGGCTCCCTCAGTCGGGATTCAGAACTTTGAGCTAAGCTTTGTGGCAACCCGCTCAGTAAAAGCAGGGCGAGCCAAGGGCCGCAATGGATCAACTTTAGGCACTTTTCGAAGGATTTCATGATAGTGTCCCCGGAGTGTCGAATTTGGAGCAAAGAACTTCGAGCATTGAGGAGTTCTCTCAAGAGGCCCCAAATTCTGCTCTCTAAACATGAAATCGGAAATGGCAGGCATAAGACGACACGTGGGGTGAGAAATTTCTTCAAAAACTGCAGAATATGCTGTGCATCTGCCGAGGCGTCTTCGACTTGCGTTCGCGCTTCCTGGCGATCTCGCTGGGCGTCCCCGATCCATAACTCGAAGTTCAGTTCCGCGAGCAAGCGCTCAAACCCAGCGTGCATGCCCATAGGCTTCCATTCCCACTCCTACCTTCTTCCCCTGGGCGGCGAGGTCACGATAAAACTT
>PMHI01000251.1:0-10026 GCA_003156615.1 Acidobacteriaceae bacterium
GCCCAACACGCGGACGCGCAACAGCACCGTGTCGCGGTCGCAGTCTGTCCAGGCGGCGACGACCTCCAGGCGATTACCGCTGGTTTCGCCCTTGGTCCATAGCTTCTGCCGGGTACGGCTGTAGAAGGTGACGAAACCCGTCCGCAAAGTCGCTTCGAGGGCTTCGCGGTTCATGAAGCCCAGCATGAGCAACTCCGCAGTGTCCGCATCCTGAATCACGGCGGGTACCAAGCCTTGCATTTTATCGAAGTCGATCTCCATGGCAACCTCCTGTTTCCGTCCGTCCGCTTCCAGCGGTCTGTTTCCATCCACCCCGGCGTTTCGCGCGTCGCAACAGAAACAAAAATCCCGCTGCTGCGGGGTTCGCGTCAGCGGGCCTGGATTTCGGATCAGTGCTGTTCGTTTCTTATCCGCAGTCCTCCGCCGACACGCTCATCGCATCGTGATGATGATGGTGAAGATGGCTGCAGGAAATCATAACGACCTTATGTCAGTAATGCTAGTACGGTTGGCTTCGCCCCGTCAATCGCCCTCCCCATCGTGCCCATCGTGGCAGACACAAAACTACTGCAGGCTTAGGTCCATCTCGCCATGTTTCTTGAAGTGGATGTGCAGCAGCGTTTCTTTTTCGCTGACAAAATCGCCCGTCACTGTGGCGGACTGATCATAGCTGGGCTCATCCGAGGTCACCTGCACCCGGAGAAGATGTTTTCCGGGCGAGAGTTGCATGGCGTGGAATTCGTGGCCCTGGATCTGATGGAACAGGACCAGATGTTTCTTGTCGGTTCCTTCCAAGGTACGCGTATAAGTGAGGCTATCATCCACCCAGATCGTCAGGTGGGCTTCGGCGAACTTGTGCTCGACCTCGATTTCCAGCATCGCTGGAGAAATTGCCGGAGCTACTGTTGGTGTGCTAGCGCCTACCAATTTCGCTGAGGCCAGATGGTCTGCGTCCGCTTGAACCACCTTCGGAAGCTTTTTCACGATTGGCCGGGTTGCTTTAGGAGTCCGAGCCACCGCCCTCGCGGCTGGCGCGGTTGGCGTCGCCGCCGCTTGGCCCGGGGCGACCGCCCCTGCGGGTGGTTGTGGCTCGGCCGCTCTGGTTCTAGTCAGATCGCTAGGTGGCACTCTTTGCGGCCAAACGAAATGACGCACCCTGAGACCAAAGGCGAGGAGTCCGATTAAAAGCAAAGCGCCGGCGAAAGACTTCCTCCGCATATTCCCGAGCAAGTTCTCCCCTGCCTTGCGCCTCGACGGCAGACCAGGCGCGCTTAAGGGGGGCGTAGCGGCGCCCGCACGCTGCCCTGCAGTCGACGATCCGGCCCATCCATCGGCGGTTTGGGCAGCCTCGGCGCCGGCAAATGAGGCCGGTTCCTTCGCCTTGCTCCCTGACTCTCGTTCTTCCTGCAGCGCCTGGGGGTCTAACACCGGCAAGCTCTCCCCTGTATTGCGCCCCGGCGGTTGAGCGGGCGCGCTTAAGGGGGCCGTAGCGGCGGCGCCCGCACGCTGCCCCGCAGCCCACGATCCGGCCCATCCATCGGTGCTTTGGGCAGCCTCGGGGCCGGCAAGCGAGGCCTTCCGCGGCCCTCGTCCTTCCTGCAGCGCCTGGATGTCTAACACCATTTCCATACCACGCTGATAGCGCTGGGCGGGATCTTTCGCCATGGCTCGCTCAATGATGCAGTCGAGTCCCGGCGGCAGGTCAGTATCGAGCACGGTCGCCGGTACCGGGTCGCGGTTAACCACCTTGAAGCAGACGGTGAGGGCGCTGTTGCCTTGAAACGGCCGGTAACCTGTCAGCATTGTGTACAGGATTACGCCCAGGGAAAACAGGTCCGACCGCCCATCCACCGCGTCGCCATTCAGTTGTTCGGGCGACATGAAAGCGGGTGTGCCTAACACACGGCCCGCCAAAGACTGGTTGGAGAGGTTTAGTTTGGCTACTCCGAAGTCGGCGATTTTGGCATGACCGTCTTCCGTGATCAGAATGTTCGCGGGCTTCAGATCGCGGTGAACCACCCCTTGACCGTGTGCGAAGTCCAGCGCTTTGGCCAGTTCGAGGATGAGCTGCAGGGCTGTCTCCAGCGGTAACTTGTGGTCTCCCTGAGCCAGCAGTTGTTCAAGGGACTGACCCCCCACCAACTCCATTACGATGTAAGGAACGTGCGTCTCCGGTTCCTCGCCCACATCGAAGATGGTTACGATTCCAGGATGCGACAGGCGCCCCGCAGCCTCCGCTTCCCGGAAGAAACGCTCGCGATACTCGCGTTCCTCCTGCGCCGGTTGGCCGGCCATGGAAATGGTTTTCACTGCGACCACGCGGTTGATCTTTGGATCGCGCGCCTGGTAGACAACACCCATGGCTCCCCGTCCCAACTCGCTCAGGATCTGGTATCGTCCAAAACGTTCGGTGCCGGGATTGTCCATAGCTGAGATCTGTGGTTCTAGGGTTTCGTTGCAACCTCGTCTGCCGCCGCTACTGTTGTTCTGTCATCTGACGCTGTAGCGACCAGCAAGCCGATTACGTTCTCGTTCAACACATCCACGAGTTTCTTCGCCTGCGCGAGAGTGACTCCGTTCAGCAGTTCGAAGCCAACCTGAACGCCCCGAAGTGCAGAAATAGTGTCATGGTGAGGGCGAACTTCGACTGTGATCGGCCCACTCTGCCGGCCAATGCCAAAACAGACACTTGCTCGTTCGATCTTGGTTGTCGTCATGAATCAAACCTCATGCGAGGACATACCTGCCCACCCCCGGTGGAAGGGGACGGCGTTGTTCTATCTATGATTGTGTGCCAGGAAGCCGAATTATCCAAGGTTACTAACGTGTTCGGCGAGGGATCCCATCGCGGTGCGGTGGCGCGTAGTGGTACGATATCGGGCTGCTCAAGATTCGAGGTCTAGGCGCTGCAGATGACAACAGCCTCCCGCTCCGTAGCATCGCCCAAGGTGATTTGCATCGAGGACTTCCGGCCCATCGCGCGCCAGAGGGTGCCAAAATCGGTGTTTGACTACCTCGATGGCGGCTCCGAGGGCGAGGTCACGCTGCGGGAGAACTGCCGGGTATTCAACGATGTTACTTTCCGGCCGCGGCATGCGGTTGCGGTGCCGAGTTGCGACTTGCACACGCGCGTTTTGGGCTTCGATCTTGCTCTTCCGTTCCTGCTTGCGCCTGTCGGGTACAGTCGGCTTATGCATCCGGGAGGCGAAGTGGCTGCCGCGCGAGCGGCCGGCAGGGCAGGCACTGGCTATATTCTCTCGACGATTTCCGGACACAAGCTCGAGGATGTAAAGGCCGGTTCCGCCGGACCCGTTTTTTACCAGCTCTATCTGATGGGCGGCCGCGGGGCTGCCGAGGCCGTGATTGAAAGAGCGCGCGTGGCGGGATTCTCTGCGCTGGTAGTCACCATCGATACTCCGGTGTCTGGAATCCGCGAGCGTGATTACCGCAATGGGATCAAGGAACTCATCAGCGGCGGACCGCTCGAAAAGATCCCATATCTTCCGCAAGTTCTCTCGCGCCCGGGCTGGCTTATCAGTTACCTGCTTGACGGCGGATTGCCTGGGCTTCCGAACGTTGTGATCCCGGGCAAAGGTCCGATGCCACTGGTCGACATCAATGCTGCCTTGGCGGAATCCACTCCGACTTGGGCGGACCTGCGCTGGATCAGGGAAATTTGGAAAGGTCCAATCGTCATCAAGGGTGTGCTGACGGCCGACGATGCGCGGCGCGCCATCGATGAAGGAGTCGCGGCCATTTCGGTTTCGAATCATGGCGGACGACAGCTCGACGGCGTTCCCGCCTCGTTGCGGGCCTTGCCCGAAGTGGTCGAAGCGGTGCAAGGCCGCATCGAGGTGTTGATGGATGGAGGCATTCGCCGCGGCACTGACATCGCAAAGGCACTCTGCATGGGAGCGCGTGCCGTGCTGTGCGGACGTGCCTACGCCTATGGTTTGGCCGCCGCTGGGGAAGCTGGCGTGGATCGGGCGATCGAGATCCTGCGGACGGACCTGGAGCGGACCTTGCGGCTGCTCGGTTGCCCCTCGGTATCGGCTCTGGATCGTTCTTACGTGAATGTGCCGAAGAGCTGGGAAGCGATCTGAACCTCGCTCGTTCGATAGATTCCTAAACGCCTCTGATAAAACCTCAATTTGCTCGGTGCCGGAATCCACGCTGGTGCGTCAGAAAAAGAGGCCCAATCGAAGTTATCGGGAAGCTAGTCTCACCCCGTGTCGGAAATGAAGGGCCACCGCTCACGAGGAGCATGGTTGCTCCTGCGCTGGGGCGAACCTCACAAGCTACACGAGAGCCGCAAAGTAGAGAATGTAGCGCAGGGATGATTCCTCCGTTTATTGCGGCCCCTTCGCGTTACTGTGCGCTTCCTCTGCAATCGAGTCATAGGAAGCTAGAAGGTAAACTTCGCCGATATCTGTAGCTGCCGCGGATTGAACATGGTTCTTGGAGTTCCGAAAAGAGCGTTCGGCGCTGGAGCAATATTCATCGAGACAATTGTGCCCAGGCCCCCGACTCCGCTTTGCCCCATACAGGTCACCTGGCCCCGCTCGATTGCGAGCGAGGTGGCATCGTTGTAGTGCTTGGGTACTGGCCCATTGTAGGGGGTTGANNTTGAACACGTTGAAGCCATCGAAGGCCAGATTCAGCCCCATGTGTTCGTGAAAATAAAACGAGCGGGACAGGCGAAGATCGGTGGAGTAGAGATCGTCGCCGCGGTAGGCGTTGCGGGGCGACAATCCTACGCGATCGGTTACCGGATTGGTGTCGCCGTTGACATCGTTTCCCACAAACATGGTGAACGGCCTCGGCGATTCGAGCGTAACGATGCTGCTGAACTCCAAGTTTCGAAGGAAAGGCCGGCCGCTCTTGGCCGTGTCGGCGGTGAAGTTGCCTACGAAACGATGGCGAACATCCTGGACCGAATCGGCTCGTTCCAGATTCCGGTTGTACAGACTCTCCGGAGTACTAACGAAAGTGGTAAAGGTTCCATCGTCCTGAGTATGGGAAAAGGTATAGTTTGCACTGAAGCGTAAATATTGGCCCAACTTGTCGGTGACCGAAAGCGTACCGCCGTTATATTCGGCGTTTCCGGAACCGTCCAGATAGTACATCAGGCCGGCGTTGTTATACAGCACGCCGCTGAATGCGGGCTTACCATCGAGCATTTCGTTGTTGGGAAAGGGTCCAGTCGGCGTGATGGGCGGACCCGGGATGGCCGAAGCCGGAGGACAAAACGTTTGGTCATTGGGGCCGAATCCATCTGACGGACAGACGTTCAAGTTCTCCGGCCGGATCTGCTTGTGGGCCCGGAGGAAAAGGTAGCCGGCACTGACCACCAGCCCTCTGCCGATCTGCTGGTCGATTTGCAGGCTGGCTTGCTCGGAGTAGGAGATCCGCATATTGGGATCCAGTCCTCCACCGCTGTTGGAGACATACGTCCCTGCCGGAAAGTTCGGATCTTGGCCGGGGCCGGGACCGGTGCTGAAGTTGGGAGGATTCTGCCCGGTAGTGACCAGCGTTGACGCCGCGCATGCTGGCGTTGGCACGGCCGATCCCGCCGCTGAACTCGAAGTTCCGAGGCACGCCGGGGCATAGGAACTCAGTCCTGGATAGGGAAGCGGTTGCCCGCCGTTGCCCGGGTTCGGGGCATCGAAGCTTAGCTGGTTCAGGACATATGTGGCCGAGGAATTTCCTTTCCTCACAAAAGGCTGCGAGACGTTGGGAATTACGACTTCCCGCTGCGGGGAGGTCACGAAAAAGAAAGTCATGTTGTAGTGGTCATCAAAGATGCCGAAGCCAGAACGAATCACCGTGCTCTTGGTTGGCGAATAGGCGAAACCTATCCTGGGTTGAAAGCCACGATAGTCCGAATTGATGTAGTTTGATAAACCGGCCTCAAAATCGTAGCGCACGCCGTAGTTGATCGTGAACTTGGGAGCGACCTTCCACTGGTCCTGGATATAAGCGCCGAAATAGCTGTGGTTGATGTTGACGTAATAGTCCTGCGGATCCACGTAGGCATTGGGCCAGGTTCCTCCACCCGTCGGAACCGCCGGAGGCAGGCTGCCTTGCGTGATTGGCCCAGTTCCTACGGGAGCGCCCCAAAACACGATGGGGACGCCATTGAGGGGTTGATCGTTTGGATTAGGGCCGGAATTGCTGGTGGGGAAAAAGGGAGGCGCCCCGGTGGGACAGGGTCCGTCGGCAGGATTCTCGGGCACGACCGCAGTCTGGTTTACAAAGCGGGCAAAGTCCGCCAAACAGTTGAAGCCCGGCAGTACGATGCGCATCGGCGTGAACCCGGGCCAGACCACAAAATCCCATACGTGATTAAAGTCCACGCCAAACTTCAGGTAGTGGTTGCCTTTGATCCAGGACACGCTATCTGAAAATTGCACGCGGCTTTCGTCAGTGGCATCGAACGTCCCGAAGTTGTGTCCAAACAAAAGGGTATTCGGAACATCCAGATTGGGCTGGCCGGTAACCCCCGGAAAGTTGTAGTGCCGGCGGGCATACTGCGCCAGAACGGTGTTCACTAAGTCAGGCTTGAGTACGGAATTCACCGAACCAACTAAGGTTTGATCGCGCAAATAGGTGTCGTGTCCGCTGCTCGGCGCTCCGATACCACCGCCGTCGAGAGTGTCGCCGACGAGAACATTCAAGTCGCGCGCGTCGATCACGCCATAGTGAATCGCGAGGCGATTGTTGGCATTGAATTGATGGTCCAGTCTGGCAAACCCATTGTCGTTATCGAGAGTCTTCAGAATATTCAGATTCTCAGGCGGCAATCCGAGGGCTGCTTTGGCCGCGTCCACGAGAGGCAGATTGTCAGGAATGGTGCCCGTACTGTTGCCGACCAAGGTGAATGGGTAGGTGGGTGACTGCGCAAATCGCTGGCCTTCATAGTTCATGAAGAAGAAAGTCTTGTCCTTGTGAATCGGGCCCCCCAGCGTTCCCCCGAATTGACCTCGGCGATAGGCGTCATAGGGAGCCACTGTCAGCAGGGAGTTCGAGTTCGCAACCCTGTTTTGCAGATACGCGTAGACCGACCCGTGCACATCGTTCGTACCCGATTTGGTAACCACATTGACGATGCCGCCGAGCGCCCGTCCGTATTCCGTTCCGAAACTATTGTTCACCACGCGGAATTCGCTGACGGCTTCTTGAGAGGGGGTAGCGCGCTGCGAGCCCGTAGCTTCATTGATGTAATCGGCACCATCCACAGTCACAGCGTTGCTCAAGTCCCGCATGCCACCGAAGGAAATACGAGTGACCTCCGGCTCCGTAAAGGTAGATTGCAGGCTCGTCCTTCCGGTCGCGACCCCCGGCGTCAACAGGGCAAAGTCCACGAACTGGCGCGTCGAGGTGGGTAGCGCTTCGATCTCATGAGTGTCGATCACCTGGCTGATCTCGGTCCGGCTGGGTTCGACGGCCGGTACCTCCGTGTTGACGGTGACGACCTGGCCAACCGATGCCACTTTCAAAGCAACGTTAACCGTTGCTGTCTGCCCCACGGTTAGCGCGATTCCGGTTTGCACGTATTTGCCAAAACCGGAGTATTGCACCGTAAGTTCATACTGCCCGGGGGGTAGATTGGGCGCGACGTAGTAACCGGATGTGTTGCTGACCGCGTTATAAGCCTGGTTCGTACCCAAGTCGCGCAAGCTCACAGCGGCTCCGACCACAACCCGGCCATTGGCGTCTTGGACCGTTCCATTCAGTTGTGCAAAGCTGACCGTCGCTTGCCCCAAGGCGCGCGGAACCAAACTTACGGCGGTCGCCAGAGTTACCCACAGCAGCAGCGTTGAACGTAGTCTCACGGCTATTCCCCCTTGAAACGCCAGGTTCAACAGCATCTTCCGAGCAGGATCAGCCGCGGGACGACCGCCAACCCGCGCAGATCAACGGCCATGCGGGTCGAAAGAGTGCGCCCCGCTATGTCCGGGAAATCCCCACAGTACTCAATCCCGCGCCAGCGTAAAACCACCCCTACCAACAATTCAGGCCTTCGCGAGCGACTTGCATTTTTCGGAGAGCATCGTTNNCTCGGCAAACAAAACGAGCCGCAGCAGCTTACCGTAAGTTACATCGTGCCGGAATCGAAAACAAGAAACTCTTCAGAGCAGCAGCCTCTTCCCCAGCTAGACAAGGGCCGCGCTCGAAGTCTGTTTCGCAGGCAGCCCATTCGTAATGTCGTGTTATACTCCCCCACCAATTCCTGGGCGGGAGGCTCCTGTTTGAAAACCCGCGACGGAGAAGGTTGTACAACCCTTGATCAGCCTGCCAGAAACATTCAATGTCGCAGCCTATTTCGTGGATCGTAATGTCCTCGAAGGCAGAGGAAGCAAGATTGCGATTGAGAGCGGCGACGAGAAGATAAGCTATCAACAACTGCTTGAGAGAACCAACCGGACGGGCAACGCGCTTCGTCAACTTGGTGTGCGGCCAGAAGAGCGGGTTGTGCTCATGCTTTTGGACACTCCTGAGTTTCTGTCTTCCTTCTTCGGCATTATCAAGATTGGCGCAGTGGCGGTGCCAACCAATACTTTTCTGAAACCGCGCGAGTACGAACATCTTCTCAACGACACGAGGGCTCGCGTCGTTTTGGTAAGCGAAGTTTTGTTGCCGGTGCTCGAACAGATACCACGGGGGCGACTGAGATACCTGCGGGAGATCGTAGTGGTGGGTGAGCCGAAGCAAGGCTTGCTTAGCCTGGCCCAGTTGATGGCGGCGGCACCTCCGGAACTGGAGCCAGAGCCCACCAGCCGAGATGATGTAGCCTTCTGGCTTTACTCTTCCGGAAGTACGGGAGCCTCCAAAGGCTGCGTACACCTTCATCACGACATGGTGGTGTGTTCGGAGCTATACGCCAAAGGCATTCTGCAAATGACTGAGCAGGACCGCTGTTACAGCATAGCTCGATTGTTTTTCGCTTACGGGTTGGGCAATGCCGGGTATTTTCCCTTGTCCTGCGGAGCTACGACCATCCTTTCCCCTGCCCGGCCCGCTCCTGCCGGGATCTTCGCTGACATCGAACGCTACAAGCCGACTCTGTTCTTTTCCGTACCGTCGAATTATGCGGCCTTGCTCGCGCATGCATCCGAGAGCGGAGTCGAGTTTGACTTGTCGAGCGTGCGGCAGGCGGTCTCGGCGGGCGAATCGCTCCCCGCCTCGCTGTTTGAGCGCTTCGAGCGGCGCTTCGGAGTAGAAATCCTGGATGGCTTGGGATCCACGGAAACTTTGCAGATGGTGATCTCCAGTCGGGCAGGAGAAGTGCGGCCCGGATCTAGCGGGAAAGTCATCCCCGGTTACGAGGCGAAGATCGTCAACCACGAGGGGCACCCGGTGGCACCCGGGGAGATTGGTTCGCTTCTGATCAAGGGAGACTCCACCTGTACCGGTTACTGGAACCAGCATGAGAAAACCCAGGATACTTTTGAGGGCCACTGGTTCCGAACGGGAGACAAATACTACCAGGATGAGGATGGCTACTTCTGGTACGTCGGCCGTGCGGATGACTTGTTCAAGGTCAATGGTCGCTGGCTCAGTCCTGCCGAAGTGGAGAGCGCTTTGATTGCCCATCCGGCCATTCGGGAAGCGGCAGTCGTGGCTCGCGAGGATGAAAGCAAACTTACGAAGCCGGCAGCCTACGTAGTTGTGAATCCAAGTTTCCACCCGAGCGACGAACTCGTCCGCGAGCTGCAGGAGTGGGTAGTCGAAAGAATCGGCGCCTACAAACACCCACGGTGGATCGAATTTATGTCTGAACTTCCCAAGACTGCGACCGGAAAATTACAGCGGTTCAAGCTACGGGAGCTGCAAGCGCAGAACCGCCCTAGCCGTCGTCCCTCGGGTCGTTTCGAGGAGCCCTCCGAGTAAAAAGAAAGATTTTCGAGAGTAATACTCAATGGGTATAGAATACGGCCCCGTGGAACTACGGCACGTTCGATACTTTATTGCGGTCGCGGAGTATCTCAACTTCAGTAAGGCTGCGCAACAACTGCATATCGC
>PMHI01000251.1:10057-22623 GCA_003156615.1 Acidobacteriaceae bacterium
AAGGGAGAATGTGGGGTCGTCCGGATCGGCATCGCTTCAGGGCTGGGCGGCGTGGTCAGCCGAGTAGTATTCGAACACCGCAAACGGCTGCCCGCCGTTGAGATCGAGTGCCGAGACGTGTTCTCCAGCTTTCAGAATGATGCGCTGCGCAAGGGCGAAATTGATATCGGCTTTTTGCGACCTCCCCTGGACCAACTGAACCTGGACTGCGCGTTACTGTTCGAAGAGGAATTTGTCGTCGTCCTGGCCAGAACGCACCGCCTGGCGAAACGCCGGTTCCTTCGGTTGAAAGAGGTCGCGGACGAACCCTTGATCATCTTCGACCGCAACTTTTCCACCGGCCTTTACGACAAGATCCTGGGTCTGTACAGCCGGCAAGGCATGACGCCGCACCTGACGGTAACCCACGCCGAAGCCCATGAGGAAGCTGGCGCCATCATGGTTGCATCAGGCAAGGCAATCTTCATGGGGGCGGGTGCGATCGTCAATCGCTCGGTCTCTGGCCTCGATCTGGTTTCCATCCGGCTGAATGAACCAGAGGCCAAGATCGAGGTGTACATGGCTTGGCGGAAAAACGAACAATCCACTGCGGCATTTTCTTTCCTCGATGCCGCCCGCCGCGTCCTCCGGCCTCTGGCGAATAAAAATATTGCATAGTTGCGGGCGCGCATCACGCCCTCATTGCCGCTCAGCTTCTTCCACTTGCAGGGAAAACAACGGGAGCTGTACTGCGGGTGGATTCCTGAACAAAGAATGCGGCGAGAAACAGCAGTGCGCTTCCGCCCGCCGCCAGCCACATGGTCAGACCGAGACCGTGTTTTTCTGCCAGCGCTCCAGCCAGGAGTGGCGCCCCGGTCGCACCCATGATTTCTCCGACCAGAGTTGTCAGGCCGATGGATGTAGCCCGGAATTGCGGCGGGACGCTCTCGGTCGGGATCAGCACCATGATGAGGCTCGCAATGCCTTGACCAGTATTGGCCGCGAAAACTATGCCTGCCAGCAGGAGCGGATACTCATACAGCACCGGAACCAGGAACGCGAGGGGTACAATTGCCGACAGCGCGGCCATCAGCAGCAAAACCGGCTTGCGGCCAACCCGGTCAGAGAGCGCAGGCAGAAGAAAGCCCAGAAAAAAGCTGCCCAATCCACTTGCGCCTAACAGGAATCCAGCGGTTGTCGGAGGCTCATGCGCCACTTCCGTGATGTAGAGCGGCGCGAATACGTTCAAGGCGAACAACCACGACATGAAACCGGTCGCGCCGAGACAACATAACCAGATGTTCGGATAGCGCAGAATAGAAAAGTAATCGGCGAGAGCCGGTTTTCGGTGTGCCGTTCCGCCGCTGGCGGAAGGCTCCTTCACGAACTTCCAAATCAAGAAACCAGCCAGCAAACCCGGGATACCTGCAACAAAAAAAGCTGACCGCCAGCCCCAGCGGCTGGCCACTTGTGTTGTCAACACCGGCGCTGCCGCCAGACCAACCAGCGCAGCTGCACTGACCACCAACCCGATGTTGCGGCCGCGCCGCTGGATCGACGATGATTCCTCGATCAGGGCCGTCATGATGGACCATGTCGGTCCTTCCGCAATGCCCATCAGCGCACGGATCAGCAGCAGTTGGTGAAAGCTGTGCACCATCCCTGACATCCACGACAAAGCCGAGAAGGCGAACACTGCGGGAATCAATACTGGCCTGCGGCCCATGCGGTCTGATAGAGCGCCGAAAAAAAATGTCGAGGCGGCCCACGTGATCGCCAGAACGGAAGCCAACGTCCCAATCTGCTCACGATTGAGATGAAACTCAGGGGCGAAGTAAGGAGCGAGATACAGTTGCGACATGCGATCAAGAAAGACCGTACCCCAGGTGAAAAACAGAATTGCGACCAGCGTGTTTTCGTAACGCTTCGTGGAGTCCATGCGGTCGCATAATAGCAAACCTGCTGACCCTTCCACTCCACAGCGAGGTTTATTTTTGCTAGTCTTCTTCCATGAAATGGCAAATGGCGAACCTGTTTACGTTTCTAATTCTTCTTCGCGCTCTTTCAGGAATCTGCTTGGCTCAGGATCTCGCGAAGGATCGGGCTATCGGCCAACTGGAAGTGGCTGCGACCTTTAGCGGCCCCATGCCCACTGGGGTCACAGTTGCGAACGACGGCCGAATCTTCGTGAACTTTCCCAAGTGGGGCGACAATGTCGACTACACAGTGGCAGAAGTGAAGGACGGCAGGACCGTCCCCTACCCGAGCGCCGATATCAACCGGTACAAGAATGGCGACGATCAGTCGGACAAACTGGTCTCAGTGCAGAGTGTGGTCGTTGACCCCAGCGGAACGCGGCTGTGGATCCTAGACACCGGCAGTATTGGATTCGGAACCACCAGCCTTGGTGGTCCGAAGCTGATCGGGGTGGATCTCAATACTAATCGGGTTATCAAGAAGATTGTGTTCCCGGCGGACGTGGCTTTTCCCACAACTTATCTGAATGACGTGAGGTTCGACCTGCACCGTGGCGGCGAAGGCATGGCGTTCATTACGGATTCCACGTCGAGTGGGCCGAACGGCATCATCGTGGTGGATCTGGCCACGGGCAAAAACTGGCGCCGTCTGAATGATCATCCTTCAACCAAACCTGACCCGGAGTTTGTTCCTGTAGTCGAAGGGGAAATTCTCCAAATGCGGATTCCAGGACAGCCGCCCGCGAGGTTTGCCGTTGGTTCGGACGGAATCGCAATCAGCCCAGACGGGAAGACGCTTTACTACTGCCCCCTCACCAGCCGGCATCTCTACAGCGTGAGCGTGGACGCGCTGTCGGACCAGAACAGATCCGATGCGGAAGTCGCAGCTACCGTGAAGGATTTGGGCGAAAAAGGAGGAGCAGGCGATGGCCTCGAATCCGATGCTCAGGGACGAGTCTATCTCAGCGATTACGAGCACAACGCAATTCGACGGCGAAGCTCGAATAACGAGATCGAAACGCTAGTGCACGACCCGCGCGTGCTATGGCCGGACACTTTGTCGCTGGCCGCAAACGGGTATCTCTATTTCACTGCGAATCAAGTCGAACGACAGTCGGTGTTCCACAACGGTCAAGACCTGCGCCAAAAGCCNNAGTTTCTGGTTGACCTTGATGTTGTGCTGCCGGCAATAACTCAAATAGTGATCGATGAACCAGAACACGTCCAACGTCTCCAGCAGATTCTCCTTGTCGTCGTAGAACTCCAGCGCACCATTGAGCCAAAAGATGGTCTTCATACCTTCATCAGAGACCAGGGTGTGGGTCGCGCCGGGGCTTTCCTGGACGTAGCTGCCGGGCCGGGCGATCCAGTCGTATTCCAGATATCGCCAACTGCCTTCCACCGTGTAGCCGAACACTCTTCCGCGATGGCGATGACGGCCGAGCATCCCGCCCTTGGTTACCCACAGAACATTGGCGTACATGTTGCTGCGGACGTCGAACGCCAAGTGCCGGATGAAGGAGTTCTCCTTGAACGGCACCCACGGAGATTCATCGTCTGCGGCGCCAATATGGATGTCCGGAAACGCGTATTCCCGCACAACCAAATCGAGACTCGATTTCGCATCGGTGATCGACATAAATCCTCCCCCGGGACAACGTTGAAAACTATCACCAGTTTAGTTCGCGGCGCGGCGGGCGACGCCGCTCCCGAATCTCTCGGCGGTTTCACACAGCATCAGTCCAGGAGTGTTCCAGTCCCTTGATCAATCGCCAGATCGCACGATTCAGAGGCACGGGAACGCCGAGCTTCTCTCCCCGGTCAGCGATCGCGCCATTCAGGAAATCCACTTCGGTTGGCCGCTTGGCCAGCACATCCAGCAACATGCTCACGTTCCTCTTCTCGGTTGCGTTGGCGCCCTCGGCGACCATCTGCCGCGCGTCCCCGTGGAGGGAAATCCCCAGTGCCTTTGCCACAGATTCTCCCTCTTGCAGCAACGCCTCATAAAGCGCGCCCGTCGGCTGGAAACGCGTAGCCGCCCCGTGGTGGAGCTGAGTGAGTGCATCGACTGGATTGACCGCGGCGTTGAAAATCAGCTTCGTCCACTGCGCGCCCCGCGCGTCTGGCAGCGCAACCACGCGCAGTCCGGCACGATTCAGCAATTCCGCCAACTGCTGAACCCGCACATAGGGAGTGCCTGTGGGCTCGAAGGGCCCGATCCAGAGGTCACTGTAGAATTCAAGCCCCACATGGCCTGGCCCGATCAAGTGCGCCGCCATCGTGGTCGCACCACGGATTACGTGCCCCACATGTTCGGCAATGATCTCCTCGTTCCCCAGTCCGTTCTGTACGGAACACACTGTGCCGGAGTTTCCAAAAATGTGCGCCGTATGTTCGATGGCGTCGCGCGTGTGCACGCTCTTGGTCGCAAAGATGCCAAAATCGCAAGGCGGAATTTCCCGAGCCTGTGAGGTGGCATGGAGCCGGGCGATCGATTCGGCAGCGCCGCTGATCTGCAATCCACGCTCGTTAATCGCGCGCGTGTGTGCCTCGGAGACGTCGTAAGCATAAACCTCGACGTCATCGACGTGGGCTAGATGTGCGGCGATGACGCTACCCAGCGCCCCACAACCTACAATGCAAATCTTCACGGCCATACCCGTTTCGAAAGGCCCCTCGGCTTTATGGAACGGCGTTTCCTCATAGGGAGTTGCAACTGCTCGCGGTCGAGAGGTGAGTGACGATACCACCCTCCGGAAGACCAATTCAACCGGTTGAGTCCGCGATGAGCGGGCAGGTTGTTTGACTCTGCTTCCGAATGAAGTGATATAACTTCGGCATCCCGACTCGGTGTTAACTGCATCGGGAACACGACGGTGAGCCGGTATGAGCACGGTAAGGGAAATCACATATCAGCTTTTGCGCGACCTGGGAATGACCGTCATCTTTGGTAATCCGGGGTCGACGGAACTGCCCTTTCTGCGCGATCTGCCACCTGATTTCCAATATGTGCTGGCGTTGCACGAACGTTCTGCGGCGGGCATGGCACTCGGTTATGCGATGGCCCGGGGAAAAGCCGCGTTCGTAAATCTGCATTCCATCGCAAGCGCCGGGAATGGGCTTTCTGCGCTGATTGACGCCTTCTACTGTCACGCCCCGCTCGTGGTGACCACAGGACAACAAGATCGCCGCCAGGTGCTGGCAGAACCGTTTCTGGTGAGCCGCGCGGTCGACGTGGTGAAACCCTACGTGAAATGGGCCTACGAACCGCTGCGCGCAGAGGACGTTCCGGCAGCGATTGCGCGAGGTTATTACCTTGCAATGCAACCGCCCATGGGACCTGTCTTCATCTCCATTCCGATGGACGACTGGAATCACGAATGCCCGCCCCTCACCGCCCGTGAAATCACTCAAACTGTGCTGCCCGATCCGGCGGCGTTAGATGAAGTAGTTCGAGCCCTCAACTTGAGCCGCAACCCCGCCATCGTCACAGGTTCTCAGATTGAAGAAGACCAGGGATGGCACGAAGTCGTTGCCCTCGCCGAGCACCTCAACGCGGATGTGTATCAACAGCCGATTCCGCCACGCTGGACGTTTCCCAGAACGCACCGGCTGTTTCGCGGAGGTTTGCTGCCTGCACAACAACCACTGGCGGATCAGTTAGCCGACTACGACATGGTGTTGGTATTGGGCGCGCCGGTTTTTCTTTACTACGCCTACGTGCCGGGCCCTGTAATCAAGCCCGGCACCAGGCTTTTTCAAATCACGAACTCACCCCTGGACGCGGCCGCCGCGTTGGCGGGAAGCAGCATTGGGGGCAACCTTTCTGTCGCGGCGAAATATCTTCGCTCCCAGGCCACGGCGAAAAACCCCAGAACTACCCCGCGACGAATTGAGCCTGCGGAGCCAGAACCTAAATATCCGATAACACCGGCTTACTTGTTCAGCGTGCTGAACCGGGTGATGCCGCGCAATGCGGTCATCTCCGAAGAGTGTCCGTCCTCAAAGGGGGACCTCGACCGCTATCTCATGCTGGACGAACCCGGCTCTTTTTACTCTGTGCCGAACGGCATACTGGGATTTGGCCTGCCGGCGGCTGTCGGCCTTCAAATGGCGCATTCCGACCGGCGAGTGGTGTGTCCCATNNAGCCTTCCCGTCGTCATCCTCGTGTTGCGAAATGCGGACTATTCTGCATTGAAAGCTTTTTGTGACTTCACTCAGGTTGGCCGCAACGTTGCCGGAATGGATTTGCCCGGCATCGACGTGGTGAAGATTGCTCAGGGTTATGGCGTGAAGGCGGACGAAGTAGACCGGCCCGAAGCTCTCGAACCAGCGTTGAGAGCGGCATTCGCCTCCCAGGAGCCTCGGCTGATCAGCGTGAAGGTCGCGCCCGGCGGAGAGAAGTGCATGGGTATGGACCGCTCCGTCAATCCGCCGAACTATCGCTGACAACGCCAGACGGTGAGCACAAGTCCTGAATTGCCGAGATACGATCGCAGTCGAAGCAAAGACGACCAGGTGGCGCAACCGTCGCCTTACGAACACAAACACAAAAGTGGACCTTTTCCTGCCGCACAGTTCGTGAGGATCCTCGGTTTGTGAGAAGAAGTACGCCGTTGGCAGGGCCGAGCGTAGGGGGCCTCATTCGTACCGCAACGCCACGAGTGGATCCACTTTCGCCGCACGGCGTGCGGGGATATAGGCCGCGGAAAGGCTAACCCCGCAAAGGGCAAAGGCAGCAAGCGCAAGCGCCGCGGGATCATCGGCCTTTACTCCAAAGAGCATGCCTGTAATCAGCCGCGCGACGATGAACGTGATGGTCAAGCCCACCCCGATCCCGAGTGCGGTAAGCATCAAGGTTTCTCGAAGGACCGATCCAAGGACCTGGCTCTTACCCGCACCCAGTGCCATACGAATCCCAATTTCGTGAGTCCGTCGCGCGACAAGAAATGAAATCACGCCATAAAGCCCTACGGCCGTCAGCAGGCCAGCCAGAATCCCGAAGAAGCCTGAGAGCGCGGCCATCAGTTTTTCGGGCAGGAGGGACTCCTGAATCTGTGTGTTGAAAACTCTGAAGTCCACACTGATGTCCTGGCTTTTTTCGGCAACCGCCTGCTTGATCCTTGACGTCAGCATCGGCAAGGGCAGTGTGGAATGAATCATCACCTGTTCATAAGGATCGGGACTCTGATCCTGCGTTGCCGAAAGATAAACAATGGGTCTGAATCTCTCGCGGAGCGCCATGTACTTGGAATTTTTCACCATACCCACAATTTCGAAAACCGTTTCCGGTTCGTGCGGCGTGGCCTCGCGGCGAATCCGCAGTCCCACGGGATTCGCGCCCTTCCCAAACCGTCGAGCGAACTCCTCGTTAACGATCGCAACCTTCGGGGACAGGGTGGTGTCTTTCTTGTCGAAGTCTCGGCCAGCCGACAGCGGAATGCCAAGTGTTTTGAAATAGCCCTCACCGACCCAGTTGAAATTCGGGTCCAGTCCGGTTTGCCGATCCTCGCCCTCTGCCCAGACGCGGTTTTCGATGCTTCCGCCGCTCAGCGGAATAATTCCTACCTCCGCTGCACCCTCCGCGCCCCGGACGCCGCGAAGCTGATCGAGGATCTCCTGCTTCGATGCGATGAGGCGTGTGACAGGAAGGTGCAGCTGAGACATGTCGAGCTGCGCAATCAGTATGCTGTCTTCGCGGAAACCAGCGTCAACGCTGAGCAGGTTGCCGAGCGTTCTTGCAAAAAGCACCGCCCCCGTCATCAGAACCAGAGACAAGGCAACTTGAGCAATGACCAGCGCCCGCCGCAGTCGGCTGCTTTCTTGCATGCCTCCCGTTCGCGCTGAGCCGGCTTTCATCGCTTCACTCGGGGCTAGGCTGGACGCCCGAAAGGCCGGGACCAATGCAAAAAGCAACGCCGTCACCGTCGCGAGCAGGGAAGTAAATCCCAACACACGCCAGTCCGGATGAAGGTCTACAAACAACAAGTCACCCTGCGTGCTTAGCAAACTTACAAGGCACTTACCCAGGACGCGCGCGAGCACCAGGCCCGACACCGCTCCCAGCAGGATTAGCGGGACGCTCTCCCATAAGAGCTGTCCGATCAGGCGGCGTCGCGTGGCCCCCAGCGACAGGCGCACAGCCAGCTCCTGCGCGCGGGCGCTGCCGCGCGCGAGCATCAGGTTGGCAAGGTTCGCGCAGGCGATCAACAACACAACGCCCGCAAGTCCCAGCATCATCCATAGGGGAGCCTCGTACTTATCACGCAGCCATGAGACACCACCCGGAGCGGAATCCGCCACGAGTTCGAAGTGGAGGTAGTCCCGGACGTTCTCGGTGGGATAGTCCTTGCGAAGACTTGTTTCAAAGGCAGCGGGTGAAAGAGATTTGAGACCCGCATTCACTGTGGATAACGAATCGCCTGGTTTCAAACGCCCCATCACCATCAGCCACCAGTCGGTGCTTGACTCCAGCCAGTTGTCTCCGGTCCAGTACGCAGCCTGCGAACAGATCGGCACCGCCACATCAAACGAGTGCCCGATCTCCGGACCAGTAAAACCAGCGCGTGTTACTCCGACAATCGGGACCGGATGTCGGCCAATCGTCAGCGTCCGGCCGATCGCGTGAGGATCACCCCCGAGCCGGTCTCGCCAGAATGCGTAGCTCAGGACGACGCCCGAGGCTCCGCACCCTGGCTGGTCATCCGCGGAACTGAACAATCTCCCCAGCGCGGGCCGCACCCCGAGCACGTTGAAGAAGTCTCCACTCACCCACAAGCCTTGCACCTGCCGCTCGTGGTCGCCTTCAGTAATTCCCAGGTTGGTGGGGCTCCATGCCAGCACTTGTAAAAAAGCGGTCTGATGGTCTCGAATGTATTCCCACAGAGGATTGTTTAATGCCGGATAAACTGTCTCCTGGCTGCCTCTTTTGCCTGGCAGGTCCGCGAGGTGTAACAGTGTGAGCTCCCCGGGATTCGTTACCGGCAGGCTTCTCAGGCGGACCGCATCGAGCAATTGGAAGATCGCGGTATTCGCGCCGATGCCCAGTGCAAGCGTCAGCACCGCAACCGCGGTGAAGCCGGGGCTGCGCATAAGTTGACGCAGTCCGAAGCGGGTGTCCTGCCACAGCGCCTCCACTCCATTCCACGCCCACATCTCCCGACTCCTCTGTTGTGCTAGAGCCACGTTGCCGAACCGTCGCAGAGCCGCATACCGGGCTTCCTCCGGTGACATCCCAGATTCGAGATTCTCCTGTTCCTCCATTTGAAGATGAGCGTGAATCTCTTCCTCAAGCTCGTCCATCGTTTTCGTATGACGAAAGAGGGCAACAAACTTGGCAAGATCTCGTCTGCAGGTCATTGGCTTTCCTCGGACTCTGCCGGACGGAGAATGCTCGTGACTGCTTTTACAAAGCGCTCCCAACGGGATGTTTCAGCGACCAGCTGCCGTCGTCCCAGCGCGGTCAGGCGATAGTATTTTGCACGCTGGTTGTTCTTGGAAACTCCCCACTCGGCTGTAATCCATCCTTCCTGCTGCAGGCGCTGCAGGGCAGGATAGAGCGACCCATGTTCCACCTTCAGGGTTTCCTCCGACATGCGCTCAATGGACTTCGCAATGCCGTGTCCGTGCGTTGCGCCCCAGCGCAAGGTGCGAAGAATCAGCATGTCAAGCGAGCCAAAAACAAGTTCGATCCGGTCCCCTGGTGGTTGCTTCGCCATAGTGGAAGGTAATCTACCACTAAAGTAGTAGATTGTCTACTAGATAACCTTGGAGATTTTGCAACCGCGAACCAAATCTCTCGATCCGTCAGAAGGGCTTGTTTGAGCAATCGCCGTTTGGAAAGAAAGCTGATTCCTCAAAACCCCGTTGAAGCGTACCATCAGGGGCTATGTCGTGACTGCCTTGCCCCCAAAACACAACTGCGATGAGGCAGGCAGCCACCCCGACAGCGACGATGATCAGTACTCAGCGTCCCACCACGGTATTAGCTTCTCGTCTTTGGGAACGGACACGCAGAACATTCTCGCGGAATCATCATTGGCGAATTCAGTGATAGCGCCCAAAAACCCACGGTTGGAGGCTGGGCAACCGTAACGTCCGCCGAGCCATGACTTCAGTTCATCGCCTTGCCGAACTTCTGCAAACGCCACCCGTAGATTGTGTTCAGGTCCGCGGTCCGCTGCCGAGTCTCCGCTTCGATACACGCCGCATAAGCCCCTGGTGCCGCGCTGCCGCTTGCGTACAGATTTCTTTCCGCTGAACAACTGGCGTCCCGGAATTTTAGCCAGAGGCGTTGCGCTTCTTGCACATCCTTTTGCTCGTCTGCCGACGATACTTCTCGGATGCGGGTGTAAGTCTTGTTGATTTGTTCGTCAGCCGCCTTGGAAGCTGAGATAAAACACGCTGTCGTTTCGGCGTTGGAAACCGGAGCTTGGCACGGTGCGTCCGGCGCATTCATGTGCTGCGCGTTGGAGTGGTCGTTAAGAACGAAACAGATCGCGAGAAATAGCAAACGGACGTGCGCTGCTGGCCGTGATCGCATGAACGCTATGGTAGGGCAATCCGTTCACTCAGACCAAGACGCTTAATTGGCGAAACCAGATATAACGCCAATTGAGAGAGTGCCTGCCAGTTGGCCCGAATAACTTCCGGGTTAGCCGACCAAAGCGATATTTGGCAGCAGCGTCGCAGCAGGTCTTAACGCCAGTCGTCGATTACGTAGACATCGGCTCTATTGAATCCGTCCGCATGCGGACGTTGCATGGCCACGCCCTGCATCGCAACGCGATAGCCTTGGGAGCGCATGCGCCGGTACGCATCGTCACGGGCTAAATTTATGCCAGCCTCCACCGTCGCTCCACGCGAGGCAGCAAAGTCCTCACAAGCATCCAGCAACTTGTCGAAACGTTCACCTCCGCCCGTACCGCCACGGACAGCACCGAACTTG
This sequence comes from Acidobacteriaceae bacterium, assembly GCA_003156615.1. Next base: position 20,961 of record PMHI01000251.1, read on the forward strand.
ACGTAACACGTCTTTTCGCCGCCCTCGGATCCAGGTCCGTTCAGGCACACTGCGAACCCATCGATGACGCCGCGCGTGTAGGTCAACACCACGTCGCCGGTGCGCTGCGCAAGCACAGCCCGGATTTCGCCGGTGAGATCGAGCCCCTTATCGATCTTGTGCGTAAGTTTCTGGCAGGCCAGGATGGCCTGTTCTCGCTGGCCTTTGGGGTAGACCGACAGCAACACCGGAGCACCTACTCGTTTGCCCTGTCGTGCCGCCTCCGGCGTTCGCGTCATGATGGCAGTGAGATAGCGCGGCCAGTAGCCGAACTTCTGATACAAGCCCACGTGCTTGGCACTTTGTGGGAACGTGAATAGCCCAGTGTGCCGGAGGCCCCATCTTTCGAAAATTGTCATAGTAACTTCCAGCAACCGCTGCGCCACACCGCGGTCCCAGTATTCCGGCAGCACAGTCAGGGGGCCGAAGAACCCGAATGATCCCCAGCGCGTGGCCACATTCGATCCGATCAGACGGCTACCTTCGCGCGCGGCGATCACTTTGACATGGGCCGAGCGCCACCGCGGAGCCATGAATGTGCGGTCACCCATGAAATCGAGCGGATTGGGCAGTCCTAGAAACGTTCCGAACGCGAGCCGAACGATCCGGTCCGCCTCTTTAAGTTCACTTGGTTTAAGTAGACCAACTTGGATGGACTGGGTCGTCGACTTAAAAGTTTCGGCAGCTTTGATCCGGGTGGCTCTCATGCTGGCAGAGCAATCTCGATTCGTTACGGCTCGATGGGAATACCAGCTTCAAGTTTGGCAACAGTGGTGTGAGGTGAGAGGCGAGCAGGATGATTATTGGCCACCTCAGCCGGAGCACCATGCTGGACAATATTTGTGTTATGGCTGAGCTGCCAACGCTCGGCGCGGATGCAGCCATCCTTCTCCTCTGTTCCGAGCACGAGGTAACCCGCCGGTGAAGTGCCCACGATGTGCAGGGATGCAGCACAATCGCGGCTCAGCCGACCCGTGAAGGGTCGGCCGAGAATCACGCTCTTCACGCTGTGCCCTGGACTCATGTCGAATTCAATTGCTTGCAGCGATTCGGGGTAGTTGCCTTCAATGAGCAAAACTAGCACAAGGCGGCCGTCGCTGGAAAATCCTTCGACCCGAAAGGTCAGAGGACGACCCCATTCGTCATCGGAATCGAGAATCTGGAAGGACTTGGACGAACCGTCCGGACGGGAAATCTCAAGCGTGTACTCAGTCATGCATAGATGGCTGTTCTTGAAATGGTCGTCATCGCTTTGCATCTTCAGGACGACCGTGAAACCTGCGGCACTGCGAAGGTGAGCCGTCTGCGCATCGTGCCCGACACCGCAGGTGATTACTCCCGACGGCGGGCCCGCATTAGTATCAGCTTCATCCTGAGCGTAGCCCAATACCGAGCTTACGAATAGGACAGTTAAACAGACGCCTAAGCTCCTCATAGCCGTATCATATGCCGCTCTATATAGACGGACATCGGGATCGCTGACGAAATCACGCCTTTACACTCACGACCCGGTCAACGAGTGTCGCGACGCTGCGTTTGGCGGCGGGTTATAATCATCGACCTGTGCGCGTGAAAAAACCAGCGGTCGGCGCTCTCCTGCTGGGCCTAATTCCCTTCGTTGCGA
>PMHI01000709.1 GCA_003156615.1 Acidobacteriaceae bacterium
CCGCCTACAAAGATTTCCTCACTCTCTGGAAAGAGGCTGACCCCGACATCCCCATCCTGAAGCAAGCCAACGCCGAGTACGAGAAGGTGCAGTGAAATGGCCAGCAGCGCACTCGGTTCGAGAAGCAGGGTTTTGTTACCCGCTCTAAGCTAAAGCCCGACAGCCGAAGCCCGAAGCCCCGATGCACAAATCCAGCGGCGCTTGATAGGATGTGTATCGGCGACTGACTGGGAAAGGAAATCTCATGGCCCACCAACATCCTCCCCGCTTTCTGAAGATCGTAGACGACGCTAAGACGCGCGTGCGCGAAACCAATGTCGAGGAAGTGAAGATGAAAATGGATGGCGGCGGGAAGTTCATATTGGTGGATGTGCGCGAAGAGAGCGAGTTTGCCAAGGACCACCTGCCGGGCGCGATTCACCTGGGCAAAGGAGTGATCGAGCGCGACATCGAAGCCCGCGTGCCCGATCTTGGTGCGGAGATTGTGCTTTACTGCGGCGGCGGTTTCCGATCGGCACTGGCGGCCGACAATCTGCAGAAGATGGGCTACACCAATGTGATCTCGATGGACGGCGGCATTCGCGACTGGCGAGAAAAGGGATTTCCGTTAACGAAGGGCTAGAGGGTACGGACCATATCTTCAACTTGATCGCGGGTAACTCGCACCACTTTTTTGGTAAGCACCGCTCCACCCACTTATGAACCGCCGCATCTTCTTCTGGTCGCTGACGTCGGCACTCGCGGGATTTCTTTTCGGTTTCGACACGGTCGTTATTTCCGGCGCCGAAAAAACGATTCAGACGCTTTGGGGTCTGAGTCCCGGCCTGCACGGCATTGCCATGGCTTCGGCCCTTTACGGCACCGTCGTTGGTTCACTGCTCGGTGGTTGGCCTGCCGACCGATTCGGACGCAAAGCCACGCTGCTTTGGATCGGCATTCTCTACTTTGCCGGTGCGGTGGGTTCAGCTTTGGCGCCAAACGTTGCTGTTTTCATCGTCGCACGCGTCATCGGCGGGTTGGGCATCGGCATCTCTACGGTGGTTGCTCCCATGTACATCTCGGAGATCGCACCGCCCAAGCATCGTGGACGACTTGCCGGAATGTTCCAGTTCAACATTGTTTTTGGCATCTTGATGGCCTTCGTCTCGAACGCGCTGCTCGCGGGCGTCGGCGAGAACGCCTGGCGTTGGATGCTGGGTGTGGCCGCGTTTCCCTCCCTGCTCTACGCTGTGTTCTGCTTCGGCCTTCCCGAAAGTCCACGCTGGCTGCTGGGCAAGAAGGGCGATCGCGAGGCGGGTCTACAAGTGCTCGAACGAATTGAACCTCACGCTCCCAAAGCCGAGGTGGCAGCCGAGGCGGATGCGATTCTGGCTGCATCGTCGGACCAAGCGTCATCGGGACACTTCTGGACGAGACGTCTTCGCAAACCGATCATGCTCGCCATTTTGATTGCCTTCTTCAACCAACTCTCGGGCATCAATGCGATTCTGTACTTCGCACCCCGCATATTTGAGCTTAGCGGCCTTGCCGCGAAGGCGGCTCTGCTGCAATCGATCGGCATTGGCGTCACCAATCTGGTTTTCACCTTTGTCGGCCTCTGGCTGATTGACCGTCTGGGCCGGCGCACTCTTCTTTATATTGGCTCGTTCGGCTATATCATCTCGCTCGGCCTGGTCGCATGGGCGTTCTTTACAGATCATTTCTCGATCGTGCCGATTTGCATCTTTGGTTTCATCGCTGCCCACGCGATTGGCCAGGGAGCGGTGATTTGGGTTCTTATCTCCGAGATATTTCCCAATCGCCATCGGGCGGAGGGTCAGACCCTTGGCAGCTTCACCCACTGGACCTTCGCCGCCCTGCTCACAACTTTTTTTCCGAAGATGGTCACTGCCTTCCCGCCCGGTTACGTTTTCTCGTTCTTTACCGGCATGATGGTTCTGCAACTCATTTGGGTGAAAGCCATGGTTCCAGAGACGAAAGGTGTGCCGCTGGAGCAGATCCAGAAACAACTGGGCATCGAATGAGCGGCCAAACCGGAAGGTTACTGAGGATGAGGAGAAAGGGACGGTGGGTAAACCCAGAGGGCATGAGCGTTGTTATGGCACCCCTTGTGTAATAAGTCCTCCGCGTAGCGGGGAGGACAGCCGTGGATTCATTCGATGAATGTTGAGAGAATATCCGTAGAACGCTGCCCCGATTCCAAAGATGTCAGTTGGAGTGCGGCTCGTAAGGCACACAGCGATTTCCGTATCAACGAGGTCACGTCGGACGGCATCATCGTTACAATAGGCAAGAGGATGCCGTTCGTTCNNACCTACGTTACTAGCATTCTCCATTGGCTGGAACTGCAATAGACAATAACCCGCTTGATCCTTGCTGTTCCGGCCCTTTACTCTAGGGTCATGAAAGTCGATTTTACCCCAGACCAAGAAGCGCTTATCCGGTAGGCTATCGCCAGTGGCCGCTATCACACCGCTGAGGATGCGGTACACGATGCGATGGCCCGATGGGAGGAAACTGAACGTTCCCGGATAGAAATGCTCGCCGCGCTCGATAAGGCTGAAGCCGACCTGAAAGCTGGACGGTACACCGACTATACGGACGAGACGTTGCCGAAGCTTGCCGATGAGCTTAAGCGCGAGGGCCGCGCAGAGCGCAACCACGAGCGGCACTGATGGCGACCTACCGCCTCACCATGCGGGCACGCCAGAATGTACTAAGAATCTGGCGACGCCTCGCGGATGATAATCAGTCAGCCGCCGTCCGCTTCGTTGACCTGCTAACCCATCATTTCCGGGTACTTGGAGACTTTCCCGAAGCTGGCCGTCGCCCGTGACCAGTTGCGGTCCAGCTATCGCAGCTTTCCAGTGGGGGAATACTTGATTCTCTACCGCATCAAGGATGACTGGCGTCCAGATTATGCACATCGTGCATTCCAGGCGAGATTTGGAAACATTATTCGACCAGTGACGTTACCGGCAGGAGAGGGGACGGCTCAAGTTCTCCGCGCGGCCGGAGTTGCCGTGCGGCTTAATCCCGACGTGGTTTTCTGCGGGTTTGAGCCATGTTCTCTTCT
>PMHI01000239.1 GCA_003156615.1 Acidobacteriaceae bacterium
GTGGCGCAGCAACCGAGCCAGAAGACTTTTTCATCGCCCGAGGAGGCGAGCCAGGCACTGTTCACGGCAGTTAAGAGTAATGACGAAAAAGCGATCCTCGACATTCTCGGAGCAGACGGAAAGCAAATCGTCTCGTCAGGAGACGACGCTGAGGACGCCGAGAGCCGCGCTAATTTCGCAAAGAAATATCAGGAAATGCACCGTCTGGTGAAAGAGCCGGATCGAACCACAGTCTTGTATATCGGCGCGGAGAACTGGCCGACGCCGATACCCCTGGTGAACAAAGGCAAGGCCTGGTATTTCGACACCGACGCGGGCAAGAAAGAAATCTTATACAGGCGAGTTGGGCGGAACGAAATGTCGACCATTCGCGTCTGCCAGGAACTGGTGGCGGCGCAAAGGGAATACTCCGCGGAGCACAACGAGTACGCCCAGAAAGTCTTCAGCGATGAAGGGCAGCACAATGGCCTTTATTGGAGAGCGAGTGGCGAACCCCTGAGTCCCATCGGGCCGCTGGTAGCAGCAGCCGTTACTGAGAGCTATGCTCAGAGCCGAGGCAGCGCTCCGACTCCTTATCGCGGCTACTATTACCACATCCTAGCGCGCCGAGGGAAAAATGCCCCAGGAGGCGCGAAAAGTTACATCGTAAACGGCAAAATGACCGGCGGATTTGCTTTCGTAGCGTATCCGGCGGAATACAGGTCGTCGGGCGTGATGACCTTCATCGTTGGCGAGGATGGAGTGGTGTACCAGAAGGATCTCGGCAAGAAGACCGACGTTGTCGGCAAAGCCATGAAGGAATACAACCCCGATTCCAGTTGGCAAAAATCCGAAGAGCAGCAGGAAGAGAGTGCGGGCGAGCAGAAAACCAAGTAAAGGACATTCGGCCGCTGTTCTGGGGGCTCACACGCTCAGGACGGGAATCGGCACCGTACAAATGATGGCGTAACCGTGGATACGCAGGTTGCCGCCGTAAGGGTAGCACTCGGTAACCAGCAGATCCGCCTTCGTCTGCTTTGCCGCCTGGCCTAGTACCTTAGCCACGTCACCACTGCCGATGAATACGTCCGCCTTGACGCCCATGTCTTTCTGAAGCCGTGCGAGCTGCTGAGCCGCGTCGCCGACAATTTCCTTTTTCCACTTTGGATTGGCGTAATTGCCGCCAGGTCCCCATATCTCCACCGAAGCAGTAACGTGGGCGAGCGTAAGATGGGCACCGAAAGGGGCCGCAATTTGCACGGCCCACGAGACAACTTCGCTGCTGCGCGGGCTGAGTTCGACCGCGCATAGAACGTTGTGGATCGCAAACTCCTGCGTGGACGACTCTTCCACGTGCGCGCCGGTCCAAACCGGGCACTCGGTCCCATATAAAACCTTCACTGTCACAGACCCCAGCAGAAACCGGTTGAACGCGTAGCCATGGGAGGGCATCATGATCAGGTCGGCCTTTTCCGCCTGGGCCGCCTCGAGAATTGCCTCAACCGGATCGCCTCGGAGCAACCGGCTTCGGATGACAAGGCCTTCGAGCTCCGGCCGCAGAGCCTGGTCCCGGTTCTTTTCAGCCTCTCGAAGTACCTCTGTGAGCAGATCCCAACGAGCGAGTTCGAGGCCGTCTTCGGGCACACCGGCGGCACGGCTCTGCGCGGTCACCACGTGCAACATCGCAATCTCCGAATGGAAATGGTGGGCTAACATCGCAGCCTGATGAACCACAGGCAGCGAGGTATTCGGGAAATCAACCGGCAGAAGAATCTTCTTAATATTCAACATCGCGCATTGACCTTGCCAGAGCCGGCGAGAGCACGGACGGTGGTCGAAAAGAATCCGGACAGGTTGCGATTAGGTTGCCCGACCTAACGCGATACATTCCTTGATGCAAAGCCACGCGATGCCGCCTACGAAGCCAAAAAGGAGCGCCGCCAGGACTTTATTCCGCATTCCGCGCCGATAAAGGCTGGCGATTCTTGCGGAGGTTCGCGGCTGAGCCAGCTTTCAATCCTGAGTCCCAAATCTTTTCAGGTCCTCCGGTCCATCTGCCAGCCTCACCGGCTCCTTACCCTGCACCAACTCGCGGATCTTTTCCACCACGTCAGGATTGGCCAAGGTGGTGATGTCTCCAGTGTGCATGTTGTTGGAGAGAGCTGCGAGAATGCGCCGCATAATTTTGCCGGACCGTGTTTTCGGCATGTCCGGGACGATCAGGATTCTTCGCGGGCGCGCGATCTTGCCGATCATGGTTTCAATGGCCTTGTTGACCTTGTCCGCAATCGCCGGGCTGGCCTCGATACCCGGCCGCAGGGCGATATAGACTTCAGGGACGCGGCCCTTGATTTCGTCCACCACCGGCACGACTGCCGCCTCCGCCACCTCGGAAATCGTCAGGCATGCGGACTCGACCTCTTTTGTGCCTAGGCGATGGCCTGCCACATTGATGACGTCATCCACGCGTCCGAGGATGCGAAAATAGCCGTCCGCGGCCAGCACGGCTCCATCCGCGGCAAAATATGGCCAGTCGCGCCAGTCNNCCCCAGATGGTTTGCATGATCCCGGGCCAGGGATTGCGGATGCAGATGTTGCCCGCCTTGCCTGATCCCGCCGTCACCGGTTCGTTGTTTTCGTCAATAATTGTGGGATAGATTCCAGGCAGGCCTGGGCCCGCGCTTCCCGGCTTCATGGGATCCAGCGCCGGCTTGGTACTGCACAGGAATCCTCCGTTTTCGGTTTGCCACCACGTATCCACGATCACGGCCTCGCCTTTGCCCACTGTATCGTGATACCAGCGCCAAACCTCCGGCTCGATGGGCTCTCCCACCGTGGTCATGTGTTTGAAATGGTAGTTGTACTTGGAGGGTTCTTCGGGACCGGATTTGCGCAACATGCGAATCGCTGTGGGCGAAGTGTGGAAGATGTTGACATCCAGGCGCTCGGCGATTCTCCATACTCTTCCGGCATCGGGAAAGGTAGGCACACCTTCATAGAGCACGCTGGTAGCGGCCAGGGCTAGCGGTCCATAAACAATATAAGAATGACCCGTGATCCAGCCGATATCGGCCATGCACCAGTACACGTCTTCGGGATGAATGTCCTGAATGTATTTGGAGGTGCCGGCCACGTAGGAGAGGTAACCGCCAGTGCGGTGCTGGCAGCCTTTGGGCTTTCCNNACGGGAGGCACGATTTCACCCGCATACTTGGGAAGGATCTCGTCAATCCAGAAGTCGCGCCCTTTCACAAACGGCGACGCCGAAGCGTTCCGGCCGCCCTGCCTCCTCCATACCAAGACCTTGTCGACCTGTTGGCCTTCCTTCTTTGCTACTTCGAGCGAGATCTCGGAGGCCGCCTTGTGGTCGATCATCCTGCCGTTGCGGTAGTAACCGTCCATTGTGATCAGGACGCTGCTGCCCGAATCGGCGGCGCGCATGCCGCAGGCCTCGCCGCTGAAGCCCCCGAAGACCACGGAGTGAATGACTCCCAGTCGGGCGCATGCCAACATGGTGATCGGCAACTCCGGGAGCATCGGCATGTGAATGGTGACGCGATCTCCGCTCTTCAGACCGCAGAAATCGCGCAGCAGCGCCGCAAATTCATTCACCCTCACATAAAGTTCGCGGTAGGTAACAGAAATCGTCGTCTCACCCTCAGGTTCGGGGACAAAGATTAGCGCGGCTTTGTTCTTATACTTGGCCAGGTGCCGGTCCACGCAATTGTAGGAGGCGTTGAGCTTGCCGCCCACGAACCACTTCCAGAATGGGGGATCACTGGTGTCGAGCGTGGTGTGCCAGTACTGGTCCCAGCTCAGAAGATCGGCGTATTCTCGAAAGCATTCGGGGAAGTTCTTCTCCCCAAAGCGCTCCGTGATGCTGGGGTCGGTGAGATTCGCCTGGCCTACAAATTTCGCGGAAGGATAATAATATTCTTCTTCCCGCCAATGGACCGCAATCTGAGCTTCCGTGGCCTCACCGGTGGCCTGTGGTTTGGGACGTATTTTCGCCATAATCGGTTAACTCCTTGAGTCGCCGAACTAGTGTCGCACACGGGCAGTCCCGCGCGAAGGTTTGGCGACACGATGCGCTCGTGGCCGGACTGGCGTGGCAAGCAGCCTAGTGAGCCGAGCCCTTTCCGAACAAAGCCCGGCGTTAGAGCGGATCCACGGTTCGTTGCACATAGGCCGCGAACTCGGCTCGCGACTCCACCACGAGCCGAGGGTCGCAGCAATCAATCCCAGCGATAATTATCGCGCTAGTCGGCCGCCGATGCACGCCCTCCGGCTTCATCCCAAATGCGGTTGCCGTGGGTCTCCTTTAGCAGCAGACTGCCCACGATAAAGGTCACGCCCGCCACAATCATCGGGTAATAGAGCCCGGCGTAAATATTGCCGGTGGCCGCGACTAACGAGAGACCAATCAAGGGCAGCAGTCCGCCAAACACTCCGTTTCCTATGTGATACGGCAAGGAAAGCGAAGTGTAGCGAATCTTCGCGGGGAAGGCCTCAATCAGATAGGCGGCAATGGGGCCGTAAACCAGACACACCAAGAGGACCTGAATGAAAATCAGGATCACTAGCATCGTCGTATTAGGATTCACGGCTTCCTTGACTGGAACAAATGCACCGGTCGCGTCCGTGGTCATGGCCGTCAGCGAAATGGCGCCCGTCACCTTGTTGCGGGCGGATTTTACGGTAACCACATTGTTCCCCGCGGCGCGTTCCATGGCCTTATAGATCGGGATGTAGGTAAGAACTGCGAGCAGGCAGCCCGCCATCATGAGCTTCTTGCGGCCGATGCGGTCAGAGAGGGCTCCCACCACCGTGAAGAAAGGCATCCCGCACAGGAGGGCGATTGCGACCACGATGTTTGCAGTTTTGACATTCACTTTCAGGACGGTCTGCATGTAGAACAGCGCGTAGAACTGCCCGGTATACCAGACCACTCCCTGCCCTGCGGTCGCGCCGAAAAGCGAAATCAGGACAAGTTTCAGATTCGCCCATTTGGTGAATGCATCCTTGAGAGGTTGCGTGGAAGTCATTCCCGTCGCCTTGAGTTGAGCGAAGATGGGTGACTCCTTCATCTTCAAGCGAATGTAAAGTGAGATGAGCACTAAAATGATGGAGACCAGGAAAGGGATGCGCCAGCCATAAGCCGCGAAGTCTTCCTTCGACATTGAGTTCTGCGTAACCAGAATCACGATCAGCGAAACAAAAAGGCCCAGCGTGGCCGTGATCTGGATGAAGCTGGTGTAGAAGCCGCGTTTGTTGTCGGGAACGTGNNCGGATTCCAAGCAGCACAATCGGTGCAAACCAGCCTGCCGTCGCGTAGGAGGGCAACAGGCCGATGGCGAAGGTTGAAAAACCCATGATGGAGAGCGTTACGATAAAAGCATACTTGCGTCCCACCAAGTCGCCGATGCGGCCGAAGAACAGCGCGCCGAAGGGCCGCACCAGAAAGCCAACCGCGAACGTCGCGAGATAAGCGAGATAGGCGAACGTGTCGTTGCCCGGTGGATAAAACTTCAACGCCAGAATGGCGGTGAGACTGCCGAAAATGTAGAAGTCGTACCACTCGATCATGGTGCCGACGGACGACGCGCTAATCACTCTCCAGATGCTGTACTCTGCATTGCCAGTTCCCGCCACTGCAGTATTCGCCATAACTTCCTCCATTCACGCGAAGTTCTTGGTCCCGGACATGCATTTCGACCTGCAGTCTCAGGCACTACACGGCTTGGAAAACCCCAGCCCAGGACTAGCCGACAGCACGGAACCAACCCATGGACTGGTTAACTTTTCAGCGCAACGACCATCCCAGAAATGGTCATGGCTGCTCTTTCTGCAAGACTGCTGCTACCGTCAATTCTGCTCCGGGTGACACCGTAAGCTCCCGCTTCCACTGAGTGAAGCCCGGCATGGAAACAATCACGACATGCGTCCCGGTGCTGAGGGGAATCTCTGATGGCGTGCTTCCCAGGTAGTTACCGTCCACGGTGATTTCCGCGCCGGGCGGTGTCGAACTGAAATTACACTTTACTTTTTCGGAAACTTTCTGCGGAGAAACCTGCTCCGCCGCTACGGTGGGCGAGGCTGGCGNNAACGTGTAAAACTGCTTTCGCGTCTTACCCCTGTCATCCACGTAGTACACGTCGAGGCCGTGTTTCTCTTTCTTGGCGTCGAAGCTTTCTCCCTTGGCCAGCGGAACGCACCTGGAGTATTTCGATTGGACAGTACAACTGATACGGAACGGCGGCTGGTTGTCTTCCTGCACGAGCAAAGTACTCAGCAGTGGCACGTTCGTAGTGGAACGGCAATATGCATCGAAAGTAAGCTGTTCGCAATTCTGGGGAACGCCGTTGTTGTCAGGGGTCAATGCTCGAGTTACAGAATCGAGGACCGTAATCCGAACCGTGTCTTTCTGCGAGCCGGCGTTCGCTAACACGGCCGCCAACAAGAGACCCGCCAGCAAAGGTGCAATTCTCGGCATACTCATCAGACCAACTCCTCCATATACTGCATACTGCGGATGCATCTGCCGCATACCTGGCTTTCCCGAATGATTCTGGAGGCCGGTCTCGCAGTTGCGGTACATTTTGCTCCCCCCGGCGTGTCCAGCACAATAGCTCTCCTGGAGGAAGCTGGGGAGGACAGGCTTGCTGCGGGCCATCGCCCGAATGGAGCCCGCCCCATGTCTTTGCTAGCCAGTGCCTAAATCTGCACCGGCCATTTCAGTCATTCGACCCAAACCCCAGCGAGCCCGCTTTTGCCCCGCTGGGGATTGGAGGCTCGGTCTAAAACCTTAGAACGTAAAGATCGGGCCGAATTCGGTGCGGTGATCCTGCCATTCGTTGGATCCAACTCCCTCAATTGTGTATAGGGGGATGTGGTCCTCTGCTCGGGTGGCGTAGATCGACTGCTCGAAGGCGAACGTGGCCCAAGTATTGAGTTTGTAATACAAGGTTGCGATGGCGCTCTTGCCCATCAGGAGTGGTAATGGTGCCGCAATATTGGCATTGCTGGTGAATCCGGGATTATTCAGGTCGCGATCATTCACCTGGTCCTTGCC
>PMHI01000726.1:0-6289 GCA_003156615.1 Acidobacteriaceae bacterium
AGAGGGCTGGAATAAGCATTTCGGACAACGGATAAGGCGGCCGTCGGAACTTCGCATTGTGGGACGGTTCGTATTTTCGCGGTGCAGTTCCTGCGACGAACGCACATTTACAATCCGCCCGCCCCGGGACCGCGAAGAATCCGGTGGGTGCGGTTGCTTCATTTGCGTAATCGAGGATCCCGGCAAGCCAGCCAAGGAGGCAGCAAGTTCGATGGTTGCGAAGAGACGAACATCGTCGTCTGGGATTTGCTTCAATAACTTGGCAGCTTCAGGCCCCATGCGCCTCCCGGCATGATAAAAGACTGTGCGGAATGCGCCTGTGGATGGCCAGTATTCCTTAGGTGCGTAGTTGCGGGTGGCGGCTGACGTGTCTTCCCGATACTTCTCGATGGCATCTTCGATCGACCGCTCAAAGTCCCCGCTTCGAGTAGCGTCAATGAGTCTGCGCTGGCGGTCAAAATCCCTGGGGTCGCCCGCGAGGATGTAGCCGCCTCCGCAAGTTGCGCCGTCGGCTTTCCGGCGTTTCGCCTCCGTTTCCGCCTCTTCGTTTATCGTCTCCAGCCCGTTCGGATATCGGCGAGCACCTGCGGCAAGCTGAGCGTTGGAGCCGATCAGCGATTGAGCGAGTGCGGGGTCGAGGTGGCGCAGGACGTGCAGAATTTGGAACAGAGTATTCTGACGGGGCGAGGTGAAGTGGATTTCGTTCGCGTAACCGGCGGAGGCTCCGGTGTCTGGCTCCTCGGCGGCTTGAGCTACGATCATACGAGCTACTGCGAGAGCTTCCTCTGACGGGAACTCTGTCCAGAAATGCGCGAAAAGCCGCACGAAATGATATCGCTCGTGATGATGACGACCAGAAGTGCTCCGGCGCCATAACTCGACCGCATGCCGGAGGAGCATCATCCGCCGTGCGGCACATTCCGGACTGTGGGGATCGAGGCGCTGAAGAACGCCTCCGACCGAGAGGAATGGAAAAGAGGNNCATGGTCTGGACAATGTTGACGGATGCAAATCGGGTGTGCCCGCCATGCCGGGTGATTGGGATTTCGGCCAACAGTTCAGGGGATACCGCCGCTGCGACCCCGCAGGCCTCTTCGAGAAGATGCCGCCGTNNGCCCGAGAGACATCCGCGGCGCATTCAGCGCGGGCAATCCGCAGGAGGGCCGCCGCGCGCATGGAGGAATCGGCCTTCTCAGCTTGTCGCCGCGCATTCTCCAGAAGATCGTCTGGCATGGCGCCAGTCTAGCGCCTTTAGCTTAGATGTGCATGTCGAATGGCGAACCCCTAATCCCGAGGCCTAGGTCGGAAAAACGAAATGCACCAGTCTACCAACGGGATTAGTCGGCGGCCCGAACGCCACCGGGATCAGGAGCTCTCGCAGCACTCTTCGCGGGTATCTTCCGCCATGCGACACCAGCGCTTGCTATGGCGAGAACTGCGCACACTAGCACAATCAAGCGAAAACTAAAAATGAAGGCGTCAGAGATGGCGGAACGAATCCCCGCAGCCGTCTGGGAATCTACGCCGGGCGGAGCATCGAGGCTGCCTAGCTTGGCAACGTTCGATTCGAGTTGGTGCACAATGCCGACGTTCAAATTGAGCCTGTGAAGAGACCCTCGCAGCGAGTAAGCAAAGGCCGCTGCCATGACTGCGCCCAACACCGCCACCGCTAGTACGCCTGCGACTCGGGCCACAGCATTGTTAATCCCTGACGCTGTGCCAGCCCGTTCCTGCTCGACGGAGTTCATCACCACCGTTGTCAACGGTGCGACACTGATGGCCATGCCAAGCCCCAAGACAACAAAAGCTGGAAAGAACGCGGTCCAGTAAGGAGCCCGCACACTAGGGACAGCAAATAGAAAGAAGGCCACTGCGGCAATCAGAGGACCAACCATGAGCGGGATCTTTGGCCCGTAGCGGCTTATGAGTCCTCCGGACCAGCGTGATAGCAGGAACATGAGCAGAATCATGGGAAGTGCAGCCGCACCGGTCGCCGTCGCAGAGTAGTTTTGAATCTGAATTAGGTTCAACGGAAACACAAAGAAGAAGATTCCCAACGCAGCATAAAGAAATAGCGTTATCAGATTTGCGCCACTGAAGCTTGCGGACTGAAACAATTTCGGGGGGACCATCGGTGTTTCTACCCTCTTCTCAACAAATATAAAGAGAGTCAGCGAACCAACGCCGACAATCAAAGTCCCGATGACGCGAGGATGCGTCCACCCGAGGATTGACGATTCAAGAAATCCATAAACCAGTGCCGCCAAACCGAGAATCGTGATCGACGCGCCCAGCCAGTCGATACTTCCGGGATCGGGACTGCGGGACTCGGGAACGTGCCAGAACGAGATGATCAGAACAAAAGCAGCGAGNNCCTCCGAGAACTGGGCCCAAGGCAGTAGTGATAGTCGTGAATCCAGCCCATGTCCCGATCGCTTTACCACGAGACTTCTCGTCAAAGGATGAGCTGATAATCGCAAGACTGCCCGGCACGAGGAACGCGGCAGCGATCCCCTGAACAGAGCGCCAAACTAATAAGCTCTTGATGCTCGAAGAAGAACCACAGCCGGCCGATGCCACTGCGAAGCCAAGTACGCCCAACAAAAACATCTTCCGACGCCCGAGGGAGTCTCCAAGGGCACCTCCAACCAGGATCAGGGCAGAAAGAAATAGTCCGTACGATTCAACGACCCACTGCACATCCACCACAGTGGCGTGAAGGCTCGATTGCAGCGCAGGCAAAGCCACGTTGACCACAGTGCTATCGATGAAGGGCATGCTCGAACCAAGAATCATGGCTGCAAGCACCCACGGGCGCGATGCGTCCCCACATCGCGCGCCTAAAGCTCCCGCTCGGATCACTGCTTCATCGCATGGCTGCTTCATCTCGAATCTGGATGCTTATGGACTGCGAAGGGATTCCGCAATCGTGCCTAAGGATCTCTTGCGGTGTGGTCGACGTCAGATAGCCGCCTCAAAGTCAACTTGCCCGGTTGCATTCGTTCCAGTCCGCAATCGCTCAATAACGGTCGCACGGGACGATGCCAAATTTCACGTTCAGGAATTCCTGCAATGCCGATGGCAGACAACGCGCCAGTTCCTGCCAGGTGAGAACTCGGCAGGCGTTTCTGAGTTCGGTGATTCGTATACAGCGCAGGATCTCGTACCAGTCTTCATTCAGATCCGGCCGCCGCGCATCAAGCAACAAACAGAAAGACAGATCAAGCGTGTACGCGGCGAGCACATTCCGCAAGAGCTGATAGGAGACATACATCTGGCCACGGCGCGGTAGATCGCCCACTTCAAAAACCTCCTCCAGATCGCGATATCCTTCGACAATCGCGGCGCGCTGTCTTTGAAAGTCCGCCTCGGTGAGTTTTGCCTCGAACAAGGCGGAGCCAAGTTTCATATCGATTTCGGTTCTCTCGATCGCGCCGCTAGTCATAGGAATACGGGGTTTGAATCCGAACTCCGGAAGATCGCCAATCCCGGTTCCCAAGATCGAGCTGACCTCTTTTCTTTTCGTTACTCCGGGATAGCAGAATATGTTCATCAATAGAGCGTCGGAGCTCATCGGGGAATCGAGTTCCTTCCAAACGCAATCGCTTTTCGGTAGTGCGCGGTCTGCGCTGCTGTGAACTTTCGCAAGTCTCTTCCCCCACTCTGGCCGCCTCGTGAGAGCTCGGTAGCTGGCCGAAATGAAGTTGCCGTGTTTCTTGCCGCATGGAGACGCCTGGTAAACCACTACCGGCACTTCCCCATAGCTCGTGACATGCGGCAAGAGGTTCAGCGCGGCATAGGAGCGATTTCGGGCGATCAGTTCCTGCCGGAGAGCCGAGACGTAATAGCTGCGGCTGGTAGGCACGTCTTTCCTCATCCTCGTAGCTTTGCCTGAATCATCTCAGCCAGCCGGATGCTGTCTGCGATCTTCGAGCAGACGATCGGCGAAGACTTAATCTCTTCTCGGTTGAGTCGCACGGCGGCGATGAGTGACGCCGCAATCAGCAGGACCGCGTTGGGCTTTTTTTCCTCGTTACTCTTGAGCCTCCTGCGGTCATGACAGTTGCTATTCGGACTGGGTGGACCTTTGAAAATTTCAGTCGGGCCATAGCGATAGGCCGCCCAACAACAAGAGCAGGTCACGACGACAGAATCTTGGGGAGGTGGAGCGGCTTTATCGGGCTGAGAATGTTCAGTCTGGGGGTCGATGGCGCGGCAATTGATCGTGCAACCGCACTTCTTGCACCTGACGACCCAGGCCATGGGCAGCCCCAAATTCATCCTGCTATCATAGGCGAACAAATGGAGAAAGTCATCCGCTCGAAGAGAACTCCGGAAACCCGGGCAAGATCGATGGCGTACTGGCTCGAGTCCCGCATTTCAACGCCCCCAATCGGATCTGGTCCCCTGTGCATGGATCGCCAAGCGGTCCCGCCAAGTCGGCCATTCTGTCGTAGTCTCCCGGTTCCGGTGGGCAAACTATGCAGGTAGCTCCAGTGACCTTCTGCTCGCCATAGTTGCTACGGAATTCTGATGGGAGACCCACGCGCGACCTGGGGATCGGTCCCTCGAGCCGTAAGTAACTTCGTAGTCTCATTTCTGATGATGCAATTGCTCGAGAACCTTCTGNNGAAAAGACTCCGACTAGTTCTTCGCCGGCCTCCTGTGTGAAATAGAAAGGGTCGTGCAGGGCGGCGCGCACCACTTCGGTCAGTTCCGGAACCTGACTTGGTGTCACTACTTCTTTCAGGCTTTCCAGTCCGGCGAGCGCGCTCAGCCGGATTCGCTCCGGCACGCCGGGCTGGGCTTGTGCCAGCAGGATTTCCACTGCTTTCGGGTTCTTGGTTGCTACCAATCCGCTCAATGTCGCCTGCATGACGTGTATTTCGGGCTTCGTCAGTACCTCTGCTTCGAGGACATCGAAGGCCTCCGCTAAGCCCGATTTACCTAATCCTTTGGCCGCAGCGGCTTCTACCGCGTAGCTCGAATCGTCGTGCAGCGCGTTCACCAGTGCGCTGTAGACCCCCTGGTCCTTCGTGTACCTTCCCAGAGCTTCCAACACCGCCGTCCGCACTCGGCTATCTGGCTGCCGCAAAGCGGAAAGCAGAGCCGACTTGGCCTGCTCTGTTCCGATACTGCCGAGACCCTTCGCAGCGGCTGCGCGCACGCCATAGAACCCATCGTTGCCCATCACCCTCGCCAGCGCTTCCACGCGCGCATCCCGGTTAGCAAGCGTAGTTGTGCCCAGTTGCTGGGCCGCCCACAGCCGGCTCATCATCGAGGGATCTCTCTCCGCTTCCGCAATCAGGGCATCGACCGGCTTGTCAAACTGTACGGTCTTATCGATGAAGCTGTCGGGATCGAAATCTACCCACCGCGGCTCAAAGTCGAGCGGAATCTCGAACTCTTGCAGCTGCAAATTGTCGCGAACCTGAATTTTCTTCCGTTCTCCATCCGCGCCATAGAATGCCAGCTCGATGGGCATGTCAAAAGTCGGCGTCTCAACATCGGTTCGCTGCGTCTGGGTGACGGTGACTTTCTCCGTCTTTTTTGTGGCGTCGTAGCTCGCCGCAACCCGATAGTCGGGGCGTCCAGCCATAAACACCCATTCGCGGAAAAACCAACCGAGTTCTTCACCGGTGGTTTCCCGAATGGACTTGATCAGTTCAGGCGTGTCCGCGTCCTGTGCATGATGCACGACCAAATAATGGTGCAGTGCCTGAAAAAACAACTCATGTTGCGACGCAGGATGCGAGGTGGCCTCCGCGCCATCAATCAAATACCGCAACATATCGAGCACCGCTGCGCCTTTCTCATGTGTGGTCGCGTCGAACATATCGAAGGGGTCGCTATAGTGGCGATCGACGATCGGCCGTCGGTAGGAGTTGCGATCCTCCTCTTGCGCGGCTAGCTGGTCGTTGTAAATCGCAAAGCGATAGGCGTCGTTCCCCTCGTGATGCTGCGTGTACAGTCCCTCNNTCGTGGGAAACGAGGTTCGTGCTGGGATAATCCTGGTCGGCGCGTTCGTCGTGCAGCGTGCGGTCGGTCAGCGTGGTCGCACTGACGTTCTCCTGACCTCCGAAGAGGAAGTTCTGCGCTGTGGTTTGAGCGTACTGCTCATACGGATAATCGACGCCTGTGGCGCGCGAAAAGAATCCAATCATGTCGGGAGTCAGGTGAAAAGACCGGCGTGCCGTGGCTTCGTCGACAGTATTTGGAACGTAGTAATCGACCGGCTTGTCTTCATAGTTGTCGGTAAACTTGCGCCAGGGACCCACAGCAAGGGAGA
>PMHI01000726.1:6305-7545 GCA_003156615.1 Acidobacteriaceae bacterium
GGATAACTCGGCGTTGGATTTACGAAAAACAGGCCGGTGCGCGGAAAGCCGTGATACACGATCCGAACATTCAACGTGCTGGTCGGCTCGTAATCGTGATCGAGCACAATCCACAAACGCGGATCTTGCGACGTGTACGTTAACTTTACGGTCATGCCGTGCGCCTGCTCCATCGTTACCGAATCGATCGTCAGTTCGGAGCTGTTCAGATAAAACTTGTGGAAGTGCGGTTGGATGGGCCGGAGTTTAACCGTTTCGTCCCCGAAGACTTCACCTTTGAGCTGGTCGAAGCGCAGCTTCAGTTTGTAATTCTCGACGTGATAGGTTCGACTTGGCGCCCACTGCAAAACGCCGGGGTTACCGAAACTGTGGCTTGTTTCCTGTCCTGAGGCCGTTACGGCAATAATGCCGCTCACCACGAACCCAATTAGCCCGAGCACTCGCGTCACTCGGTGTTTTCGAAGGCGGTTCGGCCAGCCGCATTCGGCTTCGCCTCGCGGTCCAACGCGCGCCGCGGGCGGCATACCCTGTTTCTCCGTGCCAGACCCATCCATCACTTGAGCCCTCACACTCCGCTTAATCTTCATACCGGACATTGGGCGGCTCTTTCGTTCGGCTCAGGATATCTCATTCCGCATCTGCGTATTCCTCTAGAACAACTCGGCGGGCGAATGGTTTAGCAACGTAAACTGCCTCTCATTCATCGCTCCTTACGGCCTAGCGTTCATCGATGCCGTAGCCGCAGCTGGAAAGTAGACGGTGGCCGCAGCGCATCTTATCCGGCCCGTTTCTTTTGACGCTGGCGAGACGGCAGCGTGAGCACGCAAACGGTCGCAACCAGGCGCTCATTGACCGGTCGAGTGTAATCGCTGATTTCGTTATTTGAGAAAGGGCGTGTCTCTCGATTATTCTTTGCGCGGATCAAACCGGGGGATCATCCGCCATGCTATTCAGAGTTGTCGCGGTCGTAGCTCTAGTCGTTCTTGCCATTCTGGTGGTTGCCGCCTTCCGAAGCGGGACGATTCAGATTCAGCGTTCTCGAAGCATCCAAGCGCCACCGGATAAAGTCTTTGCATTGATTGATGACTTCCACAATTGGAAGCAGTGGGCACCACAGGACATGGAAGACCCAACGATGAAGAGGACATTCACCGGACCCGAACATGGCCTCGGCGCCGCGTCGGAGTGGAGCGGGTCAGGCAGCTCCGGCAAAGGAAGGATGTCGGTTGTGGAATCGGAA
>PMHI01000358.1 GCA_003156615.1 Acidobacteriaceae bacterium
GATTACCAGACGGTAGCTTCGCACGCGCTCACCCGTGGAATCGGGAGTTCGATGCGCATCCCTCATTCCCGTTGGAACGAAGTGAAAGCCGAGGCGCTGACGTCGCGGGGCTATCAAATTCTCGCTCAATCCGCCGACGCGGGCGTGGACCTATTCGTAAAAGTGAAAAAGAACAGCCTGTTCGTGCATTTCCAGGGCCACCCTGAATATGGAGCACAAACTCTATTGAAAGAATACCGCCGAGACATCAAGAGATTTCTTCGCCAGGAAAGAGAAACGTATCCGACAATGCCCGCGGGATACTTCGACGAATCGGCGGCTCAACTGTTGAGAAATTTTCGAGAGACGGCAATCTCCGACCGGCGCGAAGACGTCGCCGCATCCTTCCCTGAAGCCGCGGTTGTCGGCGGACTACACAATACCTGGCAGTCATCGGCCACCTCCGTGTATCGCAATTGGCTGCAGTATCTGGACTCCCGAAAGGCAGAAACNNCGAAAGAGCGCACGAAGCCGTTTAGGTCTCATCGCTCAGCGATACGTTGAGGATTGGGGCTTAGTGGCTACTGGTTTTTATCAGATGACTTCACTTCAAGAGCAAATCACCGGTGCGATCCTGAGCACGATCCGGACACGCCGAACGGCATCTTCGACGTCCGAGAGTGATTTGCATGCCCCCTGTAGTGCGATCGCACCGGCCAAAGTTCGGGAAGCTCGATTCTCGGATTTCGCTGCCGTGGCGGAGCTCAAACAACGATGGGGCATAGATGCTGATTCTCTGGAGAACTGGGAACGTCTATGGCTGCGGAATCCAGCACTGGCACTGGGAGAAGCGGAACGTCCGATCGGTTCGGTCCTGGAAGCCGGAGGCTCGATTGTTGGGTACTTGGGGAGTATCCCACTGCTTTATCGCTACGGCGACAGAACGCTGACCGCTGTTACCTCACACGGGCTCGTGGTTGAACCTAGCTACCGGGCCGTCGCTGTAAGCCTGGTTGCAGCCTTTTATTGTCAGAGATCCGTCGATCTTTATCTCGTCACAACTGCGACTCCGGAGGTCGGAAGGATTGCGAGAGCATTTAAGTCCGATGCCCNNCCAGGAGGACTATGACACAGTGCTCTTTTGGGTTTTGCAATCAAATCCCTTCGCCCGGACGGTGATGGAAAAACTACGACTCAAATCGGTGCTGGCGAATATGGGCCGTATGTCTACATCAGTTGCGATAGGAATTGACAAACTGTTACACCGACGATGGCCCAGACAGCATTCAACGCAACTCGCGGTAAGCGAGATCAGTATTAGCGAGATAGGGGACGACTTTCAATCTCTCTGGAGTGAGAAATTGACCGAACGGCCGCGGCTAATTGCCGACCGGAGCCCAGCTTCACTTCGATGGCATTTTGAGATTTCCGGCGACAGAGGGAGTGCCCGCGTATTCTGCTGCCGGAAAAATGGGGAACTGCTCGGGTACACTGTAATTCGGAACGATCCTCAACCGGGCAGTCTGCGAAAATCCATCGTCGCAGACATGCTAGCTAAACAGGATGACCCAGAGGTGCTGAGAGCCCTGCTGATTGCAGCGTATGATCATGCGAAGCGCGGGGGAAGCTACATTCTCGAGGTGCTGGGGTTTCCGCCAAGCCTTCGACGAGTGTTCCTGCAAGGGAATCCATATCACAGAAAGTATCCTGCTTGTCCCTTTTACTACAAGGCCGCGGACCCGATCTTACACAAAGCTCTCTCGGACGGCATGGCATGGTATGCTTCCCCGTTCGACGGTGACACGACCCTGATAAGGCCCTCCTTTTCTGGAACGTACCAGTCCGCTAGTACCCAACAATAAGGATCAAATGGTGCTGGAATCCGCGAAGTTTCATCGACCTAGCTGCGCGAGGCGAGATCGGGCCCCGAAGGGATCAGGTGTATTTTTCGGTGCGCAAGCGGGCCGCTTTTGAAATCAATTCTTGGCTACACAATTCACAAATAGGGCGACAATGACCATCCAAATTATGCAAACTGCTGAGATCGAGCGCGAAATCCGAAACTTTGTAATAGACAACTTCCTGCTTGGCCGTGCCGAAGCATTCCGCGAAGATGCGGTACTCCTGGGAGGTGTGATCGATTCCACAGGCGCTGTCGAGTTGATCATGTTTCTTCAACATCGTTTCTCCATCACTGTGGAGGATGATGAGATCGCGACGCCGGAGAACTTCGACTCCCTAAAGAACGCTGTTTCCTTCGTCGAGAGGAAACTCAGCGGCAAGGTCTAGCAGTGGCCCGCGTCAGGCCAGCCTAAATCAACACTGAAAGCGCGATGACTCTTCACAATCGAATCTGCGACATCATCAAGCCATGGGCGGAGCGTTTGCCTAACCACTTGGCGTTGGTAGAGTCTGGGGGAAGTTGGAGTTATCGACAGCTTGATTCCGCGGTCGTTGCTACGCAGAATTGGCTCCGAAGCCTGGGCGTTCGTCCTGGCGACCGGGTCATGATCGTTGGTGAGAATTCCCGCGCATTCGTGACACTACTTTTGGCTTCGGCCAGCCTAGACGCGTGGCCGGTATTGGTAAACGCCCGCCTTTCACCCCGCGAGATTGACGAGATCCAAAATCACTGCGGTGCGCGGCGTGTTTTTTACACGATAAGCGTATCGCCACACGCGGCCGATCACGCCAAGCGACACGGCGCGGTAGTCGAAGAGCGGGATGGCTTTGGTTCCGTTGGAATTGGTCCGCTGGCGGAGGATGTGCAATCGGAGCCACTCGACGCGAACATCATGGATCGCGTCGCAGCTTTGATCTACACCTCCGGCACCACAGGCGTTCCGAAGGGCGTTATGCTGTCCCACAGGAACCTGTTGTTCATGGCACACGGATCGGCAAAGATCCGATCGGTGAGTCCGGAGGATCGGCTTTATGGGGTGTTGCCGATGTCTCATGCCGTCGGCCTTTCCGTAGTGTTGTTGGGTTCGTTGATCGCCGGCGCATCCCTCTACCTGACGCCGCGTTTTGATCCTATGACCGCGCGCGTGACGCTGGAGAAGGATTGCATAACGTTGCTGTTGGGGGCGCCAGCCATCTTTAACCAGATGCTCCAGTACGCAAAACTTCGAAAGATCTCGTCCCTGAC
>PMHI01000261.1:0-1765 GCA_003156615.1 Acidobacteriaceae bacterium
GCAATCCCAATCGTCGGTATGCTAAAAGAACGCAATGATTACTTCCGCGGAACTTGAAGAAATTCCCCTCTTCGCAGGCGTTGAAGAACAGGAACGGCGGCGCCTCGCACGGCGAGCTGCCGACATTTCCCTCGAGCCTGGCGAGTGGCTCATCCGTGAAGGTGAAGAGCCGCGCTTCTTTGTCGTCCTCGAAGGTGAACTCGAAGCGATCAAAGACATCGTTGGCCAGCGTCGGATGCTCGGGCGCAGTGGCGCCGGTGACTTCTCTGGCGAAACGCCAATCTTCATGGGTACGGCCAGCATTGTCTCCGTACGCGCCGTTACAAAATGCCGCGTCGCTCGCTTCGAGCGCCAGCAACTGCAGGAGCTCGTCCGCGATAGCCCATCCGCTGGCGAGATGATTTTCCAAACCATGACCTCACGCTTCGGCATGGCGCAGAAGCTCGCGCGTGAGACACCCTCCTCACGCGTTCACATCTCTGGCTCGAAGTACGACAACAATTGCCGCGCTATCCGGGCATTTCTCTCCGCCAATCGGATCCAATATGATTGGCGCCTGAGCGCGACTGAGCCGGAAACCGGCGTCACAGTTTCGGTCGAAGGTACACCGCTCGAAAATCCCACCGTCCGCCGCGTCGCCGAAGCCCTCGGCTTCCAGACTGTCCCAAAACACCAGCACTACGACATCATCATCGCCGGCGCCGGTCCCGCGGGCCTGGCTGCCGCTGTCTACAGCGCTTCCGAGGGACTCAAAGTCCTCCTCGTCGAGCGCTTTGCTGCCGGCGGCCAGGCGGGCACATCCTCACGCATCGAAAACTACCTCGGTTTTCCTGCCGGCATCTCCGGTGACGAGCTCACCGAACGCGCCCTCAAGCAGGCCAAATACTTCGCTGTCGAGATGCTTTTCAAGCGCAATGTCGAGCAAGTACAGTCGCTCGATGATGGCCACTGCGTCACCCTAGACGGCGGCGACCGCATCAGCGCACGCGTCCTCCTACTGGCCACCGGCGTTTCCTGGAATCGCCTCGAGTTTGAAGGGCATGATGAGCTTCTCGGCCGCGGTATTGTCTATGGCGCGTCTCGCTTTGACGGCGTTGCCGTCACTGGCAAATGTATCTTCATCGTCGGCGGTGGCAATTCAGCCGGCCAGGCCGCCGTCTTCTATTCCGGCTACGCAGCCCAGGTCATTATGCTCGTCCGCGGCGCCGGCCTGACACAAACCATGTCGCAGTACCTCATCCGGCAGATCCATGACAAGGCCAACATCCGCGTAGAGCCCTACACACAGGTCACAGCCGTCCATGGCGACGACCATCTCGAGCAGATTACTACCTCCTCTCGCCCACCCGGCGGCCCCGAATCCACCTGCACTCGCGACGCGAAGGCGCTGTTCATCATGATCGGTGCCGTCGCGAAAACTCGGTGGCTGCCCACATCCCTCGAGCGCGATGCCAACGGCTATATCTGCACTGGCCGCGACATGACCACCTGGTCACTGGACCGCGAGCCGTTTGCTCTTGAAACCAGCATCCCCGGCATCTTCTGCGCGGGCGACGTTCGTCACGGTTCCGTCAAGCGCGTTGCCAGCGGCGTCGGCGAAGGCAGCATAGCGATCGCCTTCATCCACGAATACCTCGCACTTACGGATACGCATTCATGAGCCAGCGCATCGCTGTTTCATCGCGCGCTTTGATATCGGTGTAGCCCCGTCTCGATGAGCCTGCAGAGTGGTGCAGCGTCCTTGGCGTAGCCGCGACGCTTCCCA
>PMHI01000261.1:1800-4883 GCA_003156615.1 Acidobacteriaceae bacterium
CTTTACTTCTTCGATTTGGGCTGTGTGGCGGGCGCTGTGGGCGGAAAGCAGCAACAGCCACTGATAGCCATCCAACGGCCCGAATACCGGATGGTCGAAGAAGTGGTCGCGCAGATCATCATTGGTGGTCCGGATATATTCCATGTTAGCGGCGCGGCTCTCGTTGAACGCCTTGACCAGATCGACCTCGGTCGCCCAGCGGCCGGTCGGGCGCAGAATCTCGGGAGCTTGTGCCTTATGGCTTCGGTCCGGCATCCGCTCTAGAATCATTTGGTCCTTGCCCTTGACCTGCTCGCGTTTCTCCGGCGCGGCCGGGGACGACATGAGCCGCTTTTGCACCAGACTCATGATTGTCGATTCCGCAACTGTGATGTGCTCCGCGACCTCAGCCACCGACCAGCGGTCCGGTGCCGACTTGAAGAGCCACTGCTTTTGCGAAAGTCCGGCAATCGATTTCAGGAAATTGTCGCGGGTGGTTTCAAACTGCTTGAGCGCGAATTCACGTTCCTGCGGAGTCAGGGTGGTGGGCCCGGTTTGCGTGGTTGGTGCAGTCTGAGCGAAGGAAGAGGTCAGCGCGAGACAAAGGAGGCCGAACGCGGCAATCGCCGAGATTTTCGTTCTTTGCATGAATCCTCCTGGGACGTAGCTAAAGATGCAACCTCGGAATGTGCAGATGCAAAATCAACGGGAATTTCCTGGTTGGCCCCGAAAACGGGACCGATCATACACCCATCCCGCCTGCTCGCGACATTGTGAAACAAAATTCAATCGGAGCGCCCCCTACGGGTCTGAGATCCGCGCCAGCACCGCCGCATTGCCCAATATTTCGCCACTTTTGCAACTCCTCTCCTTGCCGAGCTTTTTGTAGACAGATTCCGCTGCTATAGCAGCGCAGGCCGGAAGTCGGTTCTGAGACATGATGTGCGATGCGGGCGCGTCCTTTGTCATTCATGACCTGGATTGGCAAGCCACTGGGATGGCACCACAGATTGTCGGCATTCCTGAGCTAGTCGAACGCAAAAGAACTTGAGCAGCGCATTGGTTATTGAGCTCTTCCGCGCGAGCAGCCTCGTTGCCCTCTTCCACATGGGGGCGATTCTGAGGCATCTGTCTTTCAAATTATTATTGAATGTGTTAGACATATGTCTTATAGTGGAGGCATGGCAATTGATTACGTGCAACTGTTGCGCGATCTGGTCGAAGAGCGGGAGAGCTGGGCCCGTAAACGGGATGATGCGGAACGTGAACTGTCACGCCGCTCCGAGTTGATCCGATCAACCATCAAGATGCTTTCGCCGGAGCAGCGGTCTAAGTGTGACTGTGAAATCCTGCTCGAACGCATCGATAATCGCCCTCCCGGTTTGACTACCGTCATACGAGGCGCTTTTGGCGCCGGAAAAGAGTGGCTTACCCCGATAGAGATCAGGGACTGCCTGAAGAGCCGCGGATTCAATTTCGAAAAGTACAAGGCGAACCCTTTAGCCTCGATTCACACGACGCTGCGGCGCATGGTCCCTCACGAAGTGGAATGTAAGAAATTGAACGGGCAAAAGTTGTACCGGCTGAAGACCGTAGAGCAATGGCGTTCGTCGATTGAGGAAGCTCGACAATGGCTCGAGCAGAACGGTGTCGATTTGAAGCGGAACATGGGAAACGTGGTCGTCGTCAAACGCCGAAACAAAGATGCCGGAGCGCCGGATAAGGGCCTGGCCTAGAGGAAAAGACGTGGAAACATTGGAAGCCCATAGGACATTCTTTGCAGAATTGGTCACTGCCATCGCGGGAGCACCGAAAAGCCGGCTGACGTCCGCTTTCGCGGCGACGCCTCGGGAGCGCTATCTCGGGCCGGGTCCATGGAAGGTGTTTACCGGACGTGGATATACCGAGACTCCATCCGGGGATCCCACTTTCCTGTATCAGGACGTTGTTGTTGCTCTGGAAGAGGAATGCAAGATCAACAATGGCCAGCCAGCGCTGCATGCACTCTGCCTTGTGGCGCTCAATGTGAAAGAAGCCGAAACCGTTGTCCATATCGGCGCCGGTACGGGCTACTACACAGCGGTATTAGCGGAACTCACGGGTACGAGCGGAAGGGTCTTCGCTTATGAAGTCTCGCCGAGCCTCGCGCAGAGGGCTACCAGAAACCTCGCCGATCTGCCCAATGTAACGGTCTTTCAACGTTCGGGAGCGGAAGGCTCGCTTCCTGGCTGCGAAGCCATCTATGTGAGTGCCGGAGCGACCGCACCGTTGGATATCTGGCTTGATGCTCTCGGTCCAACCGGGCGATTGCTCTTTCCGCTCACTCCTGATGGCCCCGCAGAAATGCCAGGAGTTGGAGGCATGCTGCTAGTGACACGCGTCCAAGAGGAGCGATTCGACGCTCGGTTCATCGCCCCCGTGATGTTTACCCCCTGCGTTGGCGCGCGTGATCGTGAGACGGCAAAGAATCTGGCTGAAGCATTCAGGCGGGGAGACTCCGCGAAGGTGCGCTCGCTACGGCGAAAGAAATCGCCCGATGAAAGCTGCTGGTGCTCCGGGAACGGCTGGTGGCTCTCGACTTCCGAGATCTAAGCGTGCTCGGCGATGCGATTGCTTGCGCTTTAATGTCGACTCAGGTGCCTGAAGGTCGCCAATCCGGTCAATTACGGGCACTTACAGGTGCTGGCGCTTTTCGTAAAATGCGTCCGCTCAACATAGGACTGGAAACAAGAACTGCTTCAAGAATTGATTCGTCCTCGAGGTATTGAGATACCTGAAGAGGTCGCGTTTACTGGCCTGCCCCGTTCCGGCTTGGGTTTTCCCGCGGCCGCTCTGGTGTTTTCGGCGAGCTTGCGGAACCTGGTACAAAAGTGAGCAGTGATCCAGGATTCAAGGACGATGAGCGTGAACTAACTCGGGGAGTACTTCGAAAGAAGGAAATCCATGTCATCTCCGACGCCATAGCCGAACTTATGGCTGATGGTCCGCACACGATCTAACCTGGAGACCAGGTCATCCCGGCGGTCGGGCGAGAGTGCGTTGGCGGACTTGAGGGCCTGCTCGAACATGCGCCCCAGTGCATTAAAGTATCCCTCATCATCGGT
>PMHI01000092.1 GCA_003156615.1 Acidobacteriaceae bacterium
GCGTCGACCGCGGTCAAGCACAAACCAGCCGTGATCAGAGTAACCAGCACTTGAACGCCGATTCTTTTCAAAGGAGCCTCCGCCTGCATCTGTAGATTAGGATGAGGCCTGGTAAATAATCCCACCCACCGTGCCTGGACCCTCCGATGGGTTCAATACATTGAACTCCATTGACATTTCGCACGGGCGCACCTTAAGAAGTAAGCGGAACTCGGGGCAAGACTCTATGCGAGGCAAGGAACATACAGACGTTCGGGGCGGCAGCTTATCCCGCCGCGACTTTCTGCTCACGACTGGATTAGGAGCGGCGGCTTTCGCCAGTGGCGTTCAGGCGCTGGCCGGGGAGAAGACTGGCCAGGAGAAGAGTGGCACAGAAGGAGGCTACGAATACGCGTCGGGAGAGGTTCTCTTGCCTTTTTCCTACTCCGTGAAGCCATCGCCCGAACCCAAGCCCGTGGGTCTCGATTTCTCACATCAGATCAACCCAGATAATTGCCAGGTATTCGTGCGCATGGAAGGCGAACTCTACGAGTTCCGCAGCCAATGGATTATCAACCTAGGCACCAGCGCCCGCTACAAGGGACCGGACATCGACCACATGACGCGCCTCGAAGACGCCATCCATCCCGACGGCATGACTTCCTGTTGGTTTTTGGGGGGTATGTGGTACGACGATGCCGAACACAAACTTTATGCCCCGATGCACATCGAGCATGACGCGATCCGCCGCACCTACGCTTTTTCCCGCAAGATCGCGCTGGCCACCAGTCTCGACCAAGGGAAGACGTGGCGTTACGAGGGGGACATTGTTACCTCCGAGACTTATTACTATCCCCATGAGTTCTTTAAGTTCTCCGGCTCCGGCTACGGTATTGGACTGGCCGATTTTGGTTTCTATGTCGATCGCCGGGGAGGGTATTTTTACATTTTCCCGGATGAGGGATGGGCGCCGTGGACAACCCGTGGCATGCGCTGGAATTCTCGCGCCGCCCGATGCGCCATCGGAGACAAAATGGCTCCCGGTAAATGGACAAACTTCTATAACGGCAACTGGGGAGAACCGGCCCTGGGTGGAAAATCGTCCATCGTTGCCCCCAGCCACTTTTGGGGAATTACCTACAGCACCGTTCTTGAAAAGTACATTTGCATGTTCCTGGGGAATCAGGATCCTCCTAATCCGACCAACATTGACGGCATCTATATCGGCGCCTCGAGCGACCTGAGCAAACAGGACTGGGTGTGGGGTCATTGTCCGGATGCGATGTTTGGATTCATGAATCTAATCAACGACCAGGGCACCGATGTTGCTACAACCTGCGCTGACAGTTTTCGTTACTACGCATATTTTGATGCGAACAATTTTCAGCGGCTCGATGTAAAGCTGGCGCATGGACAGACCCCCACGACGGGTCTCGAGACACGCTTCCTGTTTGACCCTCATCCCGAGTCCTCCGATGCCTTACTGGGGCGAGTCACCAAGATCGTTGGTTGCGACAGTGGGGAGGTGAAATATTCCGGCGACTGGGCCGATCGAGTGAGCTCTGATTCCTACGAAGGGCGGAGTAAAGAAAGCTCAACTCTCAACAGCAGCATCGAATTCTGGTTCGAGGGAACAGCAATTTACTGGCGCGCGCTTCATTCCCCGCAGAGCGGCAAAGCGGATGTCTATATTGACGGTACGCTGCGCAAAACCGTTGACTGTTTCAGCCCGCGCAGTACGAGCTGGGAACGGTTCTCCTACATCAACACCGGGCTATCGGCGGGCCGGAAGCATACCATTAAGATCGTCGTTCTGGGCAAGAAGCACACGAATGCAGTCGGAGCGGCCATCTGCCATATCGCTTTCGAATACGCTGCCGAAAGCTACAGAGCATCTGCGGGCTTCAGCGGGCTGATGGGGAAAAACAACTGGCACTATCAGCAGTGCAACGGTTCCGAGTACGCCGACCTTACCTTCACCCCGGACGAAGGCCATCCTAAGATGTACTGGTCGGGCGCCGGGGGCATCGAGATAGGCGGCGATTACCAGATTCCCGGCGNNCGGTCCGCGTGGAAGGTGCAGCACTCGCTAACAACCCAAATGTTGTGGCCAGTATCTGGTTGCAGGGAGAGCAATTGTGGCAGGCGGCGGGCGGCGCGAGCACAGAACCTGCAGTCCATGATCTTAAGCTAACGGTGATACAGGGCGACGCCTTGGATTTTCGAGTCGCCCGACGGGATCAATCTGGAAAAAACGGCTCCGAAAAAGTCCGCTGGAANNGTCCACTGGAATCCCGTCATCACTTTTGTCCAAAGCGTCCCTCCAGTTTGGCAACCGAACCCGCCGAGCGGCCACAATCTCGCGTTGTACAAGTACGCGCGATCAAAATTTCTGGTCTCCGCCTACCGTCCCTTTGACGCAGTGGACGGAGATCTGAATACCGGCTTTACCCTTCACGCCGACGATAAGATTTCCTCTGGAGACGATTGGTTTCTGGTGGATTTGGAAAATAATTACAGGATT
>PMHI01000294.1 GCA_003156615.1 Acidobacteriaceae bacterium
GGCCGGTAGACCAGATTGCCGAGCGCTCCTCGATTGCGCCCTAGGATGGGCCCGAAGTTGTTCGCGTCCGTGGCAAAGCCCCGGATGTCGCCGGCCAGCGCGTCGTCTTCGGCATAAACGCCGTTCAACTCCAGCTTGGGCGTGAGTTGGAACTTCAGTTGGCTCCATCCTCCGGCGGAATCAAGTCCGCGAATGCTCGTTGTTGAATAGGACGGGTCGCCGCCATACACAATGGTTTGGCCGATGGCGCCTCCCAAACCTCCCACGGCGCGGCCCCGATAGAATTCGCCGGAAAGAATCAAGCGGCGAAGAATCGGAATCTGCCAATCCGTCATACCGGCCCAAGCGTCGACGTAGCGGCCCCACGACCAGTTCTGGCGCCCGTAATAACCAGCCGCGGCAAAGCTTAATAGATGGCCAAACGCCGGCCGGGACCACGCGGTGCGCATTGCGTAAGCCGGCTGACCGGAGAGTTCGCCCGCCTGCGCTGAACGGGAGAACGAGTTGTAGGGAAGTTCCCAATCAAGGTTGTCTAGAATCCCAGCCTGTAACGTCAGCGTCTGTTGGTCGGCAAGATCGAAGCGATGCTCGATGCGAGCTTGCGGCGTCCATCCCCAAAGATTTCCCGCGTTCGCGAAGGCCGGAATCGCGAGTGATGCAAATGACGTGGGAGAAAGCGGCGAGATGAACAGGGAATCCTGCCCAGCGATCACTGAGGTATGTTCCCAGTCGAGCCGAAGGCTGGCGGTCTGTAGGCGCACAATGCCGAAGTTGACGCCGTTGTTGGTGGCGGGAAATCCTCCGGCAAAATCGAACTGTACATTGGCTGAACTCTTCGCTCCGGCCAGGGTTGGCCCGAAAATCTCCAAGCCAATCTCGCTTTGCCGCAAGGTAGCCCCAAAGCTTGTCTGAGCGGCACCCGGCGTGGCAGGCGGTTGCGCGTAGTCGGGTAAGTCCAGGTTGTCGGAGGCCCCGACATTGCGGAAGGCATTCATCAGCACAATTCCGGAGAGCCGAACCCGATATTTGGCGGCGCTTTCCACCTTGGTCTGGTACTGTTCGTCAATCTTCGATCCCAGCAACTGAGTGGATTCTTCGAGCCTCTGAACCCGGTTTCCCAGCTCCGCAGATGACGCTTGAGCGGGGGCGGTGGATGAATTCGCGCCGGAGGGCATGGATTCGGCGGTAGCCGGCGAAGATGGGCTCGCATTCGTCGCCACCGTGAGCGGGACCAGAAGCTTGCGCGTCTCCACCAATTCCTGACGGAGTTCATGCATTTCGGCGCGCGACTGCACATTCTCGGCCCGCATTTGCTCGATGGCCGCGTGCAGTTCGCGCAATTGCGAAACCAGGTCGTGCAGCACGGCGTCCCCGGACTGAGATGCCGTGGCGGGTGTGCTCTCCTGCGCCAGGCAGCACATGCTCAAAATGAAGAAAGCGGCTGCCGGCATGGCGATGCTACGAAGGTCAGGGTTCTTCACACATCCTCCTGCGCGACATGCGGATCGTCGTGAAATCAAGAAAATGGGAACGGGAACTACTTATCCGAATGTCGAATTGAGTTTTCAGTCGCTCGATCGTTGTCTAAAGGTAAAAAACTACGGCCGGTCAGCTCGTCTTCACCCGCCTCCAGGCCTTGTGGGGCGCGTCCGGGAAGTGTGATCCGAAAAACGGTCCGAGCGTCCGCACTACGTTCCAGCAGAACCTGGCCGCCGTGATCCTGCACAATCTTCTGTACCACTGTAAGTCCAAGCCCGGTACCGTTCTCTTTGCCGAAGCTCACGAAGGGATGAAACAACTTGTCACGAATCGGCTCGGCAATGCCGGGCCCGTTGTCCGAAACGGCGATCGTCATGGAGGGACCGATCCGGTCGACTGTGACCTCCACTCGGCCCGTGCTGCTCGGAGCTGCCTCACAAGCATTCAGCAGGAGATTGTAGAGGGCGCGCTCCAGCTTGCGGGGATCGAACCAAGCCAGACTCTGGCCATTGCAATGCACCTCGATCAGAGTGCCCTGATGGCGCGGATGCAGGCGCACCGCATGCATGGCTCGCTGCACTGTTTCGACGACGCTGGCATAGGTTGGGTTCAGCGACTCTCTGGTCCGGGCGAACTCGAGAAGCGAGTCGATCAGGTCCGTCATCTGGTTCACGCCGCTCCGAACCTCCTGATACAGCTCTTCGCGCTGCGCCGAAGTCAGGCGGCCGTCACAAAGAAACTCGGAATTAGCCACCACGGCGGCCAGCGCGTGGCGAAGATCATGGGAAATCGAACTGGCCATGCGTCCGATCGTGGCCAACTGCTCCGATTCGAGCAGCGCCTGTTGGGTCTTGAGCAGACTTGCCCGCATTCGGTCGAAGGCCGAGGTTAGTTCGGCGACTTCGTCGCTGCCCCGAGGATCGAGAGGATGGTAAAAGTCTCCGTGCTCCAAAGCGCGCACGCCTTCCACCAAACTAGCCAGCGGACGAGTGAAGGTGTGGGAAATCAGGAACACCAGCCCACTGCCTACCAGGACAGCCGTGAGACCCAGCAGCAACAACAGGCGGTTCAGGTTATCGAGAAACTTGGCAGCCTGGTCGTAGGAACCCAGCACGGTCAAGCGCACGGGCGTTTCCTGCTGGCCTGACAGGTCGAGCGAAGCAGCCAGAAAATTCTCATGGCCAACTTGAACGTCCTGAGGTCCGCCTTGCGAGGATCCCGCGGCCAACGCGCGCACACCCGCACTTTGGGCTTGAGCGGGGGTCAAAGTGGTGACAACAATTTCATCGCCGAAGGAGAAAGCGACCTGGCTGGCCGAGACCTTGCTAAACACGCGGGCCAGGCGGTCATCAATTTCATAGCCGATGATCAGAAAACCGAGCAACGGACCTTCCGTCTTGGAACCAAAGTAAACCGGCTGCACAAAAGTCTGGTAGAGATGGTGTGCGCCAAACCACCAGTGACTTGAATCCTCTTCGTTCAAGGACCGCTCGAAGTACTTCTGCGCTGCTTCGCGGGTTAATCCTTCCGATTTTGTATGCAGAGCTACCACTTTGCCATTGCGGTTGACCAGCACCAGAAGATCGCTGCCGGTTAATGGCCATATATCTTTAGAAGTGTCCTGGATCGTAGCCGGGTCGTGAGTCGCCATGACGGCTCGCGTGATGGGCAAGTAGGCCACTAATTCCGCGGAGTGGGTCAACATGACTTCCCGGTCGTGCTGAAAATTCTGGAATGTCGTGACCGAGTTCCGCAGGTTCTGCGCGATGTCTTCCTGCACGTGGCTTTGCACGCTGTGCCGCACCACCAGAAGGCTCAGCGCCGTGAGGCCAGCGGTGATCAGCACCATCGAGAGCAGAAAGCGCGTGCGCAGTCGCGTTCGGGGCACGAGGGGTCCTCCGGACTGTGCCGGCAAAGTGGGCGAGACGGGTTCTGATGAAGGGGCCAAGGGATCTCAGCGAACGAACTTGTAACCCATTCCGTGTACCGTGCGGAAGTGTACCGGACTGCTTGGCTCGCGCTCCAATTTCTGGCGAAGCTTCAGGATATGGTTGTCCACGGTGCGGGTCGAGGGATAATTCTGGTATCCCCAAACTTCGTTCAGCAATTCGTCCCGGCCAATCACCCGGTCGGGATTTTGCACTAGAAATTGCAGAGTCTTGAATTCCTGCGCCGTCAAAACCACTACCTTGCCGTCACGCAGCACTTCCATTTTCTTGAAGTCAATCGAGATACCGTCGAAACTTACCACTTTGACACTCGCCGTCCTGGAGGTATGGCGCAGAGCCGCGCGCACGCGAGCCAGTAGTTCCCTGGGGCTGAAGGGCTTGGTTACATAGTCGTCGGCGCCCAGCTCGAGCAACAGGACCTTGTCAGAGACATCACTGGTTGCGCTGAGAACCACGATGGGCAAGGTTGGCGCCAGCGCTTTGATCTCTTTGCACACATCGCCGCCGGAAAGCTTGGGCAAGCGCAGGTCGAGAATGATGACCGCCGGCGATGCCGCGTGGAAGCTCTCCATCGCCGATATCCCGTCGGCTTGCACCTCAACCGTGTAGCCCTCGGACTCGAACAGCCGTCGCAGCGCCTTCTGGACGGCGGGATCGTCCTCGACGACAAGAATTCTTCCCGTCGGCCGGGTGGAGTTCATCGCATCTGCCGATCTTCCGGTGCTCATTGGTGTGGCGATTTGACTCATAAAGCCATCCTAACTCGATTCGGGCCTGTCTTCTGGAGCTTGGGGCGATCTTGCTCGATTCCCCCACCCTGGCCCACAACGTATTGAAGCTTACAATGTTTCGGCCCATTTTCTGCGAAGTAGCAGAGGTTTTGACAAATCTTTTACATTCGCACCCCGGTGTATAGAGGCTCTGCGGCAAAAGGCTTGCTGTGAATTCGGTCTGCCGTAGAATACGAACAGCTTGCCGCTTGCTGCTGAATTCGATGCTTTGCGCGTTGTCCTGGTGGACGCGCGCAATCCCCTCAACATCGGCGCGGCCGCTCGGGCAATGAGCAATTTTGGATTTCACCACCTGCGCGTAGTGAATCCCTACGAGGTGGCNNGCCGACTGCTCGCTCGTGGTGGGAACCACCGCAGTCGGCCATCGCGACCTGCAGCATCCACTCCAGCGCTTGGAGGCGGGCGCATCCGTCATTCGTACCCACCTTGCATCGGGTGCTTGCGCTCTGCTATTCGGATCGGAAAAATTTGGGCTCTCCAACCAAGACATGAGCCACTGTCACTGGCTGATGCACATCCCAACGCGCGAGGAACACTTCTCGATGAATTTAGGGCAGGCGGTGGCGGTGTGTTTATACGAATTGATGCGCGATCCTGACGCCAGGCCAGAGCCGGAGAAGGGCAGTCCGGCCTCGTCAGCCGAGGTGGAGCGAATTACCGAGACCTTGCTCACCGCGCTCCGCGCCAGCGGTTATCCCAAGCTGAACGCCTCGGATTCTTTTGAGGGCGCCGTCCGCCGATTAGTGCGGCGGCTCCGCTTGCAAACGGGCGACGCGGAATTCCTGCTGGGCATGTTGCGGCAGATGGTTTGGAAGATGAAGAATAAACAATAGCGGCGAGGCCGGCTGAGCCCGACGGTTCAAGGTTTGGTTTCAGACGGAAACATCTGGGTGTCCGTGCGTCCAAACTGAAAGCGCAGAACCCACGCACTGGCGACAGCTTGTCCGTCCACCTGGGGTGGAGCGAATCTCCAGCGGCGTGCCGCGGCCAGCGCCCGATCCGCAAAGTACCGGCTCGGTCCGGGAGAGAGGAGTTTTGCCTGCGAGACGTTTCCGGAAGCATCCACGGAAACCTGGACGCTGACTCGCACATGGCCCGCGATCGTGTTTGTCGCGCTCCGCGACACATCGGGCGAAACTTGCTCCAACACACTGCCCTGGGTAAGTCCTTGTGGTGCGGGCTTCGTGTTCTCAGGAAGCGGCGCGGGCGATTGCGGCGCGGGAGTCTCAACAGGTGGACTGGCCGGGCGCGTCTCCGCAGCCGGAGTCGCCGGCGGATGGACCAGAAACTTGCTGCCCGCCCAGGCTATCAGGAACAGGCCTACGGCGACGATGGGTACGGCCATCCATCGCTTCATACGCAATTGCGGGCCACGCGCCTCGCCTACCTTCGTACCCACAGGAACCTTGGTCGGGAAAGCATGCGGTTGCATCTGGCCGAGGATATTGGCCGCCGTGCAGCGCTCCTTCGGATCGACCTGCAGGCATTGCCGAGCAATTTCCCGGAAGGGTTGCGGCATTGTCTCGGCTACGGCAACCCGTCCTCGATCGCCGTTCTTCAAATGGTTCTGCGTCAGAACGGCAACCAGCGTGATCCCGAGCGACCAAATATCGGCTGCCGGGGAGAGTCCGCTGCTGGGTAGCTCAGGTGCGTCGTAGGCGCTGAACGCCCGCCCGTGGCCACGCTCCCCGGTTTTGCCCAGTCCGTCAGCGGTAATTTTCAACTTGTTGTTGACCGCCATGATATTCGAGGGTTTAATGTGGCCGTGTGCAAACCCAGACTGGTGCAGGTAAGCCAGGGCTTCAGCCATGGGTTCGAGCATCTGGGAAGCCTCCGCCGCAGACAGCGGCCGCAGCGCAAGAATCTCCCCCAAATTCTCTTCGGCGTATTCCATGACGACATAGCGCAGCCGCGTGCCGTCGATCTGGCAGCGTCCGTCTTCAAACAGCCGGATCAGATTGGGATGAGAAAGCTTCGCTGCGCCGGCTGCGGGAGAAAGTTGAGCATCTTCGTCAGTGCGAATGAGCTTGATGACGGCCGTCTGCGGTCCCGCCCCGATCCGTTCCGTGAAAAATACGGCGCTGTGATCCGAGGCTCCCAGCCATTGCCGCAGCCGGAACCTTCCGTCAACCACTCGGCCTTCCCAGTTTTTCCAAAGTTCGATCACAGTGCTCATAGGCCAATCACTTGGCAGCCTATTCTATTCCAGCCCCGGTCTTTGGTGCTCTGTGAAATTGCGCAAAATGCACTCGTGGCAAAGGCCTAGAGCTCCCAGAGGTGGTGTGGCGAAGACCCGGGCCGCCAGGCTGGCCGAGCTGCCCGCGGAAAGGGAAGAAACCCGGGCCTCCAAGCGGTCGCCAAGTGCGAATAGCGCTATGATAGGATGCCGGGCGGCGCGAGTTCTCAATGATAGAGTTGACGAACGTTTCCAAGAGCTACGGGACGGGATCCGCCGTATCGGCTTTGAGCAACGTCAGCTTGCAGATTGGACCGGCGGAACGCGTGGCGGTCACGGGACCTTCGGGCTCCGGAAAGTCCACGCTCTTGAATCTGGTTTGCGGTCTCGATGAGCCCACATCGGGTTCGGTGAAAATAGACGGTGTGGACCTTTCCGGGCTCACCGACGATCCGCGAACCCGGCTGCGGCGCGAAAAGATCGGAATGATTTTTCAGACGTTTAATCTTCTGCCTACACTCACAGCCATTGAGAATGTTGCCTTGCCGCTTCGTCTGCAGGGTCTCGCCAAGAAAGAGGCGGAACATCGCGCCGTGTCCATGCTGGGGCGGGTAGGGCTAAAAGACAGGACGAAGCACCGTCCCGATGAACTCTCCGGAGGCGAGCGCCAGCGCGTGGCCATCGCGCGCGCGATCATTTTCCGGCCGCCCCTGCTGTTGGGCGATGAACCGACTGGCAATCTCGACTCCGCAACGGGCGGGGAAATCCTCCGACTGCTTGACGAACTGCAAGAGGAATACAAGAGCACTCTCCTGATGGTCACCCATAACACACAAGCGGCGAGCTACTGCAGTCGAATTGTCACGCTGCATGACGGCCGGATCGTCCAGGATGAGCGATTCGAGCATGCCCCAGCCACCGGCAGATGATGTTTGCCGTGCTCTGCCAAATTACCTCGCGGCAGTGGCGAACCCACCGTCTTCGCGTCGTTATGACGACCCTGAGCATCGCCCTCGGCGTCGCGGTATTTTTCGCCGTCCGTACTGCCAACACGGCGCTGCTCGATTCCCTCGCACTTACAGTTGAGCGCCTGGCTGGGAAGTCCACCCTCGAAGTGACTGCGGGGGAGACGGGATTCCCCGAAGAAATTCTCGAAACCGTGCGGGCAACCCCTGGAGTGGAGCTGGCCGAGCCGGTGATTGAGGTCATTGTGCACACCGGCTTCGCGGACGAGGGTAATCTGCTCATCCTGGGAGTGGATACGACCGGTGACCAGCAACTGCGCCAATACGAGTTCGACCGCTCTGGGTCGGAGATCGCCGATCCGCTCACTTACCTTGCCCAACCAAAATCGATTCTGTTGTCCCGCTCCTTTGCGGAGCGCCATGGTTTGCGAATCGGCGACCGGCTGCCGATTTTCACGGCACAAGGACGGCTGGATTTCACCGTGCAAGGGATTTTCAAGCCGATTGGCGTGGGACAGGTGTTCGGCGGCAATATCGCGGTGATGGATGTGTACTCCGCACAGGTTGTATTCAATCGTGGCCGCAATTTTGACCGCGTCGATCTCATGAATTCGCCCGATAGTTCCGTGGATGTTGTTCAACAGCGCTTGCGCGCGCGCTTACCCGCTGGCCTCGAAGCGGTTCGCCCCCAGATACGCGGACAGGCGCTCGAGAATGCTGTGACCGCAATGCGGCTCGGCATGTTGATCACCAGCTTCATCGCTCTCCTCGTGGGCATCTACATCATCTTCAATTCGTTCACCATTGCGGTGAATCAGCGTTGGAAGGAAATCGGCATTCTGCGCGCCGTCGGTGTCGAGCGCGGAAACATCAACGGCATGTTTCTGGGCGAAGCGTTGCTCATGGGCATCATCGGCTCGACCGCGGGAATTGCCGGAGGCTTCTATCTGGCCGCCGCTGCCGATAAACTCATGGGTTCCATCGCGGCGTCCGTCTACGGTGTGATCTCCACGGCGGTGGCGCCGAAGCTCCATCCCGATCTTGTCCTCACCTCGTTTGGCCTGGGGGTCGCCGCATCCCTTGCTGGCGCATGGTTCCCAGCCCGAGCCGCCTCTTTTGTCGATCCCATCCTGGCGCTGCATAATATCGAGTCGCGCCAGCAGGAGTCGGTTCTGGGATGGGGGCGCATCACTCTGGGCTCCGCGTTGGTCCTGCTCAGCTCGCTGGGGATTCACTTTTCTCCCGCACGCGTGGGAATGACGCTTCAGTTCTCCTACGCCGCTGTCACGCTGCTGGGTTTGACCGTCCTCCTGCCCATGCTGGTGCACTGGGCCGCGCGCATGATTCGTCCGGCCCTCGATTGGGCTGGCGGCTCGGAGGGAGCACTGGCGGTGGACGCGATGATCCAGTCGCCCCGGCGCAGCTCGGCCACGGTCGGCGCGCTGATGGTCGGCCTGATGTTCGTGTTCTCCACCGGCGCTTATATCCAGAGCTACAAGCACATGATCACCCGCTGGACCAATCAGATGCTGAATTCCGATCTCATTGTGTCCACCTCCGCGCTGTTGCGCTCTACGTCTTATCATTTCAGCGAAGACTTGGGGCGCCGCATTGCCGCCCTGCCGGAAGTGAAGCGTGTCGAAAACGTGCGTTTTACACTCATTCCTTTTCAGGGTGACACTGCCGCCGTGATCGCCATTGAGATGGAGGGCTTCCTGGCCCGTGCCGCCGACGCCATCCAGGGCGGCAACGCAAAGAATGTGCGGGATCTGTTGCCGCGCGGCGAAGGCGTGTTGATCTCCAAGAATTTTGCTGCCCGCTGGAGGTGCGGAGTGGGTAGCCGCGTGCACCTCGATACGCCCACGGGAGCCTTGGACCTGCCCGTCCTTGGTATTGTCGAGGACTACCGCTCCGATAAGGGTTCGATCTTCATGGATCGTGCCCTCTATAAGAAATTCTGGAGAGATGATGGCGTTGATTTTGTCGACATCAGCCTCAAACCCGGGGAGAGTGCGACCGTCGTAAAGCGCAAGATCGAGCAACTCACCGCCGGCACGGAGCACGCCCTGGTCTACACGAACGCGGAGTTCCGAGAGTGGATTGATAGTTTAGTGGACCAGTTTTTCCTTTTGAACTATGTGCAACTCGTCGTCGCCGTGATCGTGGCTGTGGTGGGGATCGCGAACACGCTGATCATTTCTGTGGCGGAACGGCGCCGTGAGTTCGGCATCGTCCGGGCCATTGGCGGCTACCGTTCCCAAATTCGAAAGATGGTGCTGCTCGAAGCAGTGGCCATCTCGATTGTGGGTGTGATGGTGGGCGCGGTCGCCGCATTGTTTAACATACAATTCATGTCGCACACGGTGTCCACGGTTTTAGCCGGTTACGAGATCCCGTTTTATTTTCCCTGGCGCCTGATTTTGGAGACTCTCCCGGCCGTGGTCGCAGTATCGCTGCTGGCGGCCTGGATTCCCGCGCGCCACGCGATGCAGATGGTGGTCATCGAGGCTATTGGGTATGAATAGCAACCCTGGCGGCGTACATCTCCTGAGGCCGATGCTGGCAGTCTGCCTTTGGGGCACACTTGTTCTCTCCCCGAAGATCTTCGCGTCCGGCGCACCTTTGGATGCCCGACAAATCATGGAAGATGTGTATGGGCAGGACACCAGCCACAACCTGTCCATGCGAGCGAGCTTTGAAGTCTTTGACCAAGAAGGACACGGCAAGAAAAAGGCGTTCACTTACCGGCGCATCGGATCTCCCGGCGACAGCAAGACACTGGTCGTTTTCACCAGCCCCGAAGATGTTCGCGGGGTTGCGCTTCTGTCGATTAATCAACGGGGCGTAACCGATCGTCAATATATGTATGTCCCGGCCACGCAACGTGTCCGCAGCGTTGTGCCCCAGGAGCGCTCCGCTCGCTTCATCGGAACGGACTTTACTTTCGAAGATATTGCAGAGCGCGTGCTGGACGATTTCACCTACCGGCTCCTGGGCGATGCCGAGACCATCGAAGGCCACAAAACCTACAAAGTGGAGGCCACTCCGGTCGATCGAGCGCGTTCTCAGTACAAGTTTCTCTATTACTGGGTGGCGCAGGACGCCCCCGTCATCCTCCATGCCGAAATGTACGATGCACAGGGGCGGAAGGTGCGCGTGCTCCATGCCAGCGGGCTCAAGCGAGAGTCAGGCATCTGGGGGGCGCGCCACATGGAGATGAGCTCCGTGCAGGACGGGACCAGAACCGTGTTGACTATCGAAGAAGTGAAGTTCAACACGAATCTGGATGAAAAGCTGTTTACGCCGCAGGGCCTGGAAGGGGCGCATGGCTCCGGGAGCGGCGAATGACGGTATTCGGCCCATTGAAACAGCAAGCCGGAGACAGAGCAGAGGCCCCTCGTTCATTTTACCGATCGCAGCTCGGTTGCCCGTTGCTCGTCGGACGGCGAGTGCAGACCTCAGGACTGATCGCGGTTGACGCTGGCATGCAATCCAAAATCGACCCAGTCCTTAGCCCCGACCAGCAAGAGAAGCTCAAAGATCTTCAAAGAACTCACGAGTCCGTCAATGGGGAAAGCAAATAAGAGAGTCTTCTTCGTCTTCGAAGGAATTCCTAACGCCAGACACCCTTGGCGCCGGAAAGAGCACGGTCGAGGAATGTTGCTGCGCTAATCAGCGCAAGATGAGTGAAGGCCTGCGGAAAATTACCAAGATGCCGTCCGTCGGCGCCTATCTCTTCTGAATAGAGACCAAGATGGTTGGCATACCCCAGGAGTTTTTCGAACAGCAACTGCGCTTTCTCCAAGTCACCGGCGCGCGCAAGGCATTCGACGTACCAGAAGGAGCAGGCCGTGAAGCTACCCTCTGTTCCAGGCAGCCCATCCACGCGCGTGTCAACCTCGTAACGACGCACCAGCGTATCCTCGATTAATCGCTTTTCGATGGCTCTCATGGTAGAGAGCCACATGGGATCGACCGGACTGATGAACCGCATCATCGGCATCAGGAGTGCTGAGGCATCCAGGTTCTTAGTCCCCTTGGCTTGCACGAACGACTGCAGCTCGCCATCCCAAAAATTCGTGAAGATGTCGTTGCGAATCTCGTCTCTCGTGCGCTGCCAAGCGTCTAAGGGTCCAGAAAGCGAGCGTTTGGCCGCCAGGCGCAATGCCCGGTCGAAAGCAACCCAGCACATCACACGAGAATGGAGAAATTCCCTCGGCCCGCCACGGACTTCCCAGATCCCCTCATCCGGGCGTTGCCAGTTCCGTCCGAGCCACTCGAGGATGCGCTGAACGTTTTGCCATCCGGCGTGAGAAACTGCGTGACCATATTTGTTCGCAAGATAAACGGAATCCATCATCTCGCCATAAATGTCAAGTTGCAGCTGTTCATAGGCGGCGTTTCCGATACGCACTGGCCGCGAATTCTCGTATCCCGAAAGATGATCCAGCGAAATCTCGTCCAGCTTCAGCCGCCCATCGAGCCCGTACATCACTTGGAGTGGCCCCCTCTGGGCGTCGTCGCATAGTCGATCTTTCAGCCATTCGATGAAAGCTTCTGTTTCGTCGACGAAGCCTAATCGGATAAGCGAGTAAAGTGTGAACGCCGCGTCTCGCAGCCAGGTGAAACGGTAATCCCAGTTTCGAACTCCCCCAATACTCTCGGGTAGGGAAAACGTGGGTGCCGCGATCAGCGAGCCATATCTGCGGCTGATAAGCAGTTTTAACACTAAGGCTGAGCGCTGGACCATTTCTCGCCAGCGCCCTTTATAGTTCGATTTTGAGATCCAGGTCTTCCAGAAATGCGCGGTTTCCAGAAACCTTTTCCCGATAACCCCCATCTCGGTGTGCTCACCTTTGTTGCGCAGGGGGCCAAGAACGAAATGGGCGGTTTCACCCGCTTTCAAGTGGAAACCGCAAACCAGGTCCTGCGCTTGGCGTTCCATGCCAACCGTTGAGTAAAGCGACAATGGCGGGCACAGATTGTCCGCTGGGAAAAATGTCGCGCTGTGCTCAGAGATTTCGAGTGTATGCTTGCCCGCCGCGTAGTTGAACCGCGGGCGACAGCACATCTGGAAACGTATGTTGCCTCGGATTACTGAGACGGTTCGAATAATCTCGTTCGGTTGTTTCCCGTCTTGTTTGATCGGCATGTAGTCCGTCAACTCGGCTACGCCTTCTTCGGCAAGGAACCGCGTAAGCAGGATGTTTGTCTCCGGCAAATAGAGCTGCCGCACGCGCATTTTTGACAACTGCGGCCGAATTTCAAATTGCCCGCCTTTTTGATCATCCAGTAGCGCGGCAAACACGGTCGGCGAATCGAAGTCCGGGTAGCACAGAAAATCAATGGATCCGCTCATGCCCACCAGAGCGATCGACTGCATGTTGCCGATGACGCCGTAATTCTCAATGGGTTGAAAAGCCATTGCTGGGATCCTGTAGGCAAAGATAGTCGATTCGAGCAGCCTTGGCGAATCATTGAGCAGGGAAACTCGGCTTGTCTGCCGAATCCCCCCTCTTCCACCTCCGCGCGCTGTTGACTCCAACCTCAGCCTTTGGGCTAGAACCGGAAGACCGTGCCCGCTGACAGTACCGCAGTGCGCGTCCGCGCGTTCGTGTTTAGACTGGCCAGATTGAATTCGGGCGCTTTGTATAGCGAGCCGCGATATTCCGCGCCCAACGAGATACGGTTGGTGGAGTCGCATAGTCGGCGTCGGCGCCAGCCAGCATGTTATT
>PMHI01000491.1 GCA_003156615.1 Acidobacteriaceae bacterium
GCTCGTAGCTTTCCTTGAGACCTTGCATCCGGCAACACAACGTCCGGCTCGTGATGCGGCAAGGGACCTGGTACTTACCAACGACCAACCGCAAAAGTCCGGGACTCAACCATAGGCTGCCGATGATCTCGCACATTCATCACGGCGCGTCCGAGTCGTTCTGGGTCTCGAGTGCCCTGATTTTCGCCGCTTTTCTCTACTTGCGT
Source organism: Acidobacteriaceae bacterium (assembly GCA_003156615.1). The sequence continues at coordinate 207 of PMHI01000491.1, forward strand.
GGATGGCTCGGTGTTCGCAGGGACCGCGGGAACTTTGAGGGTTGGCGCGTCGGCAGTTTTGTATCCGGTCTCTTGTTCATCTGGACTGCAACGGCTTCACCTCTGTCTGCACTCGATCATGAGATGCTGACGGTGCACATGGTTCAGCACCTTCTTCTCATGACGCTTGCGCCTCCTCTGATCTTGCTTGGCATGCCTCGAAGGCCGCTGGCGCATGGCTTGTTACAGCGATTCTTACAAGCGATCGGTTTGCGATCAGAATCGATGCAGCCATTGGCAAACGTGGTGACGCATCCGGCGCTTTGCTGGTTTGCCGCGGCAGGCACGTTAGTTGTGTGGCATATTCCTTCGGTGTTTATGCTCGGCCTGCGATCGCAGGTGTGGCATGGGGCGGAGCAAACATCCTTCCTTGCAGCGGGTCTTCTATTCTGGTCGCCGGTCGTCCGGCCATTGTCGAATCGCTGGAAATGGCCAGAATCGTCCATACTCTTGTATCTGTTTCTGGCTACCTTGCCGTGCGATATTCTTTCGGGATTTCTGGTGTTCTGCGATCGGGTGGTTTACCCAGTGTTTTTGTCTGCCCCCCGCTCCTTTGGCCTCTCTGCTCTAGAAGACCAGCAATGCGCCGGTGCGTTGATGTGGACTTGCGTTACAGTCGTCTACTTAATCGCCGGGGCAGTCTTCACCGTGCGTTTACTCTCGCCCCATCGATCGGAAGAGCTCGCGATTCCGCAATTCGACTCGCGAGGCGTTGCCGTACGGCGCACGGATCCGCACAGGATGGAGGCGGTCTGAAATGTCAGACCGGTCCGCACTTACCGAGTTTTCTTCCACTGCGGTCGAAGCGCGCCATTTTGGGAGATCCACGCTGCTCTCAGACTACTGGGCACTCACGAAGCCAGAAGTGAACTTCCTGATCTTGATCACAACTTTCGTAGGGTTTTATCTGGCTTCGGCACGTGATGGGCGGTTTTCATTCGCAGGGCTATTCAACACTTTGCTCGGAACGTTGCTGGTGGCAAGTGGGACCGGGTCGCTAAACCAATACCTCGAACGAAAGTTCGACGCGCAAATGAGCCGAACCGCCCGGCGTCCGGCCGCCGCCGGCCGTCTCAGACCGTCTGCAGTCTTGGCTTTCGGAACAGCATTGGCAGTGACTGGCAGCATCTATCTCGCGACAGCTGTCAACCTGCTCGCGAGTATGCTCGCAATTTTGACGTTGCTGACCTACCTGTTCGTGTACACCCCGCTGAAACGAAGAACACCGCTATGTACGCTGGTCGGGGCCTTTCCGGGCGCCATGCCTCCTTTGATCGGCTGGGCCGCAGCATCAGGTAATCTCACCCTTCAGGCCTGGACTCTCTATGGACTGCTTTTTCTCTGGCAATTCCCACACTTTATGGCTATCGCCTGGATGTACCGCCAGGACTATGATCGCGCCGGCTACTTGATCTTGCCTCATGATGGCAGCGCCAGAGCCCGTTTCGTGAATTGGCAAACCCTGCTGCCGCTCTTGGCCTTGGCGCCCTTGAGTCTACTTGCAGGCTGGGCAGGTGCGTCGCGCACCTTTTACTGGATCGGAGCCTTGTTCTTGAGTTTTGGATTTCTCTACTACGGAACACAGTTCGTGCTTAATAAATCAGGCTCGGCCGCACGCCGGCTACTTGCCGCGTCCATCATTTATCTCCCATTGCTATTTGTGCTGATTGTCGTTCCCAGAGGCTAATGCGTCAGCCCGAGACGATGGTCAAGAATCCGGGCATTCACGAGCAACTCGGTGCATGGATCATCGCCAAAGATCATCCACCCTCGCCGGGATANNCGTGTCTTACCTGATCGCCCACCTGTTTCGGTTGCCACAAGTACTGGGCACCCATGTCGACGTTAATCGTCATGCAGTCGACCCTGAGTGCCGCGCTGCCCATTTCTGTGCAGTATGTCGCGGGGACAGCGATCGGAGCCGCAGTTGGCGCCCTGGTCGACGTTTACTTCCCTGCTAACGTTTGGGCGTTTGGCGTGGCGGCTTTCATAATCGGATTGCTTTGCGTCGTGTGGCGAGTTGAGAGAAGCGCTTATCGGTATGCGAGCATCACCCTCGCGATCGTGATGCTCGTACCGCGATCTAGCAGCGGTCGATTAGTTGCGCTTCACCGGTTTTTCGAGGTGTCGATAGGCATCGGAGTTGGCCTTATATTCTTTTGGCTGTGGTCGAAAATCGCTTTGCACCTCTCGGCCAAGGCAAGTTCAGCCTTGTCTACGCGCTGAATCTCACGCCTCAGTGACTTCAAGTGTTCCCCATATCTCCAACTGGACTGAGCCTCAAAACTCAAGAGCGAGGCTCTCGGCCTGTGTCGCTCGTGTGAAGACCCCACATTCTTTGAGCCAATAGGAACGCCCATGCAGGCGAGGGCGGCCGTCAGGGTAGAGGCGACTTTTCAGGTTTTGTCAACCACGGCGCGGACCCCTCTGATGACCACGCGTGGCGGAACGCGCCGGGGTCCCCGTCGGAACTTCATTCCACCTTTCTCGGGGGCGGATGGAATCCCTGAAGCTGATTGAGATGAGTGAGGATTGGTTGACAAATTCCTTGGGCTTAACAAGGACCGAAAGCTAGAAGTGGCCGGCTATCTCTCCGATATCGCGGACGCGTAGCCCGCAGTTCGCGGTTGGAAGTAGGGCCGGTACAACATACAAAGGGGGAATACGCCACCAACTTTAGCGCTGTTGCCACGGATGTATTGGATAAAGGGACGATTCAGCGCTTTTCTGAGCCTGCCGGCCCAGGTCCACGATGCGAAGGATCCCCTGATTTACGTCCGTACCGTGGTCGAGGAAACGATTCCGAAGGTAGACGCCCATGACCGGGCTTTACTATGCTGCTTTCTTAACTGTCTTTCTTGTACATATACGAACATGGTCAAGAGCAGAGGAGTCATCCAATGCCGGGAATATCGGACGATGAGTTCATGGCGGAAAAGATTGCGCGCACTGCTGTAGTGCGGGAGTTTAGGCCAGTACAAATCAATAAGGAGGATAGCGGTGAACTTCAAATGAGATTTTCGTCCACCGATGCGATCGCCTTCGCGAACCTCCTGCTGTCACAAAGCCTGAGTGCGGAAGC
>PMHI01000569.1 GCA_003156615.1 Acidobacteriaceae bacterium
TGCGCACGCGATCGCCCGACCGCACCACCGATCCTTCCACAATGGCATCGACATTCAGCTCCCGTGCAATCTGCGCCAGGGATTTGCGGGCTCCCTTGTCCTGCATCACGGAAGTCCGTGAAACCACTCGTAGACCCGGGATGCGCGCCAGTTCCGTGATCAGCTCATCGGTCATCCCGTCGGCGAAATAATCTTCCCTTGTGCCTGGAGACAAATCGTCCAGCGGCAGCACCGCCAGTGAACGAATCGGCTCGGCCGCTTGCGATCGCTTCTGGTTGAGCCACAGTGCCAGCAAGACCAGAGCCGCCGCCAAGCCGGCCGCTGCAATCCAAAACTTCTTCCTGCTTCTCGGCGCGCGGTCCACCCGCGAAACATTGCCTCGAGGCGATCCTGCTTCCGCCTCGGGAACTGCATCCTTAGAGTCCGAAACTGGTTCAGCCGGAAGTCGTTGCGCTTCCACCATCGCCGGAGCCGCACCGGGACCATGCGTTTCGCGAAACTCAAANNAGTAGCCGCCCTTCGGCATATCAATAAAGATGGGATCGTCCTTGCCCTCGGTGTCGTAGTACTCGCGCAGGCGGCCGCGCAGCCGGCCAGCCTCGACCCTCACCGTTGCGTCGATCGTCGAATCGTAATCCTCATCCCGCCCCAGCACGTCGACTGCAATCGCATATTCCTTGGGAGCGTTGCCTCGAAGAGAATTCTCGACTGCATAGCGCAGAAAGGCCCGGCTGCGTTGTGCCAGGTGGAAGGTTTTCGAGCGAAGAATATGGTCGAGCTGCTCTTGAATCTGTAGAGGCTTGGGCCTTGCCGTTGCGTCATCCATCTCGGAGATTCCCATAAAGCCCTGATTCGATTGGCCAATGATCCCGTAACTTACGTCGAGAAACTTCACTTCGCGTCCGCTGACGTTCAGCTTAGCCGTTGGAGGGCATCAGCCGTCCAGAAAAGAGGATAACGGAATGAAATTCAGATCTCTGGCGTCAGTACTTGCGATCGCATCCGCCGTTGCCATACTTCAGACCCCATCGCATGCTCAACTCTCATCGAACGTCACCGTGATCGCCTCCGGACTTCAAGGCCCGCGTGGTCTCAAGTTCGGCCCCGACGGCTATCTTTATGTGGCCGAAACCGGGACGGGCGGGACTACCTCGACCGTCGGCCAATGCGCGCAGGTCATTCCTCCCATCGGTCCGTACGTCAGCGGTAACACCTCACGAATCTCGCGGATCGATCATTCAGGCAATCGCACCACCGTCGCCTCCGGCCTCCCATCCTCGCAAAATGCCATAGGCGACTTTCAGGGCGTCTCCGATCTGGCGTTTCTCGATGGTGAGCTCTATGCGTCGCTGGCGGGCGCCGGATGCTCACATGGCAACGCATCGGTGCCCAATGCCGTCATCCGGGTCAACGCGAAGACTGGTTCCTGGAAAATCGTCGCCAACCTGAGCCAATTTCTCCAGGAGAACCAGGCCATGTATGAGAATCCTCCAGACTTCGAGCCCGATGGCGTCTTTTACAGCCTCATCGCCCACCGCGGGCGTCTTTACACCGTCGAGCCGAATCATGGGCAGGTCTTCTCCGTCGATCCTTCCGGCGATATCCGCGAGGAGATCGACATCTCCCGGGCTGAAGCGCACATTGTCCCAACCTCCATTGCCGCGAAAGACGGCGACTTCTTTGTCGGCAATCTCGGTCTCTTCCCGGTCACTCCGAACACTTCAAAAATCCTCACCCTCTCAAGAGAGTGCCCCACCCGCGTCGATGTTCCTGGCCTCGCCTGCGATTCGGATTGGCGCAAGCTCAACGTAGTCGGCTCGCGCGCTGGATTCGCGACTGTCGTCGCCGTCGCTTTCGCGCCCGATGGCTTGCTCTATGCGCTTGAGCTTTCTCCCGCCGCAGGCAATCCCACGCCTGGCGTTGGAAAAGTCGTCCGCCTCAACTCCACGGGAGAAATCGAGGATGTGGCAACTGGACTCTCCGTCCCTACCGGCATGACCTTCGGCCCTGACGGCTACCTCTACGTCTCGAACTTCGGCGCCGCACCTCCTGGAGCCGGCCAGATCGTCCGCATCGCCGTGCCTTGAGCGGACAGTGTTGGACGGTTGCCGTCGCGCAGCAAGCACGTAGTCGAGGTTGCGGCGCAACACGAAGCGGTAATTCGTGACCGNNACGGACAGTGTGTCGGAGATAGCATTTTCTAGGTCATATGTTGTACTTATGTGATGGGTGATTCGCAACATGTTGCGGTTCGTGGACGCAAATTATGATTTCTCCGACACACTGCGGAACTGACCCTTTCGGCGGAAAATGGCTTATCCTTGCCTCTCTAATTTGCAAAGTGTCACTGTTGCTCACACACTATTCCTTACTGGAGAGTTTGCGGCTGCCATAGAAACCTATAGTGGACGCGCTGCATACTACCCGGACGCGGCAGCCTGGACCGCCTTGGACAATGAGAAGCGCGCGATCGTACTTTTGCGTGAGCGGTTGGGCAGGATGCCCTTATCCAGCTCAATGACTGCTCTCATGAGTTCCCTGCTGGCCCTTCTCGTCCGTTTCATCGGCTTATTATAGTGGCCATAAACAAATCCCCTCATGTGGCTATTGCAGCAAACCACTTTCGGAAGAATAATCGGAAGAGTTGAGTTTGGAGGCGTTCGGTTGATATCCCGCCTGTGTGGATCGCTATTTCTAAGTAGGCCGATTGTGAAAAGGATGAAGACGCAGAAAACGAAGGCGTTCGCGATCCTTGTTCTGATTGTCTGCTCAGCTTGCGAAAGCCGTCTCCGTGCTACCGATACACGAAGTACCGCTCTCTCCCCTGTTCTCGTCGAGCTGTTCACATCGGAGGGATGTTCCTCTTGCCCTCCTGCAGATGTCTTCTTGCAGAAGATGGACGCAGCCCAACCTATTCCGGGCGCCGAGTTGATTGTCCTCAGCGAGCACGTAGATTATTGGAACCACGACGGTTGGAAGGATCCTTATTCTTCCTCTCTGTTGACGGAACGGCAAAGCGCGTATGTCCGTGCACTCGGACTNNTCATTGTTGACGGAAGCAAAGAACTGAAGCTGAATGATCCGCAACAAGTCGCGCAGTTCTTTGCAAAGCCTGCGGATACTCTGGCGATTCCGGTTCGTATTGGCGCCGCAAGCGTTCAGACGGGAGCGCCGTCCATATTGCGAGCGCACGTCGATATCGATGGCGCCTTGGAAAAACACAATGCTGAGATCTACGCAGTTGTCGCTCTTGATCATGCCGAGTCAGAGGTCTTGCACGGAGAAAACGGCGGCCGGCACTTAGCCCACGTTGCCGTCGTCGAGGACCTAACAAGGATTGGCAAGCTGGAGAAAGGTAAGAGCTTCGGCAACGATTTTCAGCTCCAGCTCAAACCTGGAACCGACCCTGAGAA
>PMHI01000413.1:0-3028 GCA_003156615.1 Acidobacteriaceae bacterium
ACTCGATCTCCAGCGGAACGGCCAGCACTCTGTCGACCACTTGCCGCAGCGTGGCACGTTCGTTGTACACCGGCATGACGACGGAGACTCTCATTGTTGTGAACGGTAAGCAATAAGTGTAGTGCAAATCCAAGCTCGAAGTCTTGCTCTCTTCCAAGCACACCCTCCCACTGCATCTGTTCGCGTAGGATCGACACAATCCTGGGAGCCGCTTTTTCCAAAGTGGAGGACGCTGCGACTGGCGCGAGGGATTGCGGCGGTAGTTACTCGTCGGCGAGCTCGCGTATCTAAAATCTCTGCCCCGAACAACCAACGTCTTTTTAAACTTGACGGAAGAATGGGCTGGGACTGCCCTGATCCGATTGGCAAGAGAAACTGGGAATTGGGACTGGACTAACAGAATCTATTTCCTGCGATGCTGATGCCCATCGCCAAGAACGGGATCGAGAGCCTTCTCGTTNNTCCGACAGTTGCTGGCTGATGAAAGCTAGTGCAGGCAAGGGATCGTCCCAGTGAAAAGGAGTCGACTTCACACGCCGCCAGGAGCGCAACCAAGACAAAAAACCCGGACCACCCTGCATTCGCTCTTCGTGCCAAGCCCGAAAATCAACCGGCAGTATCCCAAGATACTGCCCAGCTTTGTAGCTAGTCACGGGCTCGACCGTCAGCTCCAGCGCGTCATGGTAGGCCATGCGGCAAACGTCCATTCCGACGCACGCGGCGGCTTCCACGTACCACCAGGGACGAGCGTTGATTTCGAGTATTTTGAACAATCCATCGCGCTCGTCGTACTTGAACTCGGCGCTGAAGATTCCCCGGTAAGAAACAGTTTTGAGCAGACTCTGAAGAGTCGCCACGGCACCGGCCACTTCTTCTAGAGGAATGCTCAGCATGAAGGTGCTGTTGCCAAGTTTGGGCGGACTCATGCGCAGCCGGCGCCTGGCAAATAAGGCGCACGTGCGGCCTTGGCGGTCAATGAACCCCTCCACGAAGTAGTGCGCCGTGGCCGGTCCCGGAATAAATTCCTGCAGCAGAATGGGAAACGACAANNAATTAGACGCGTCTTGGGATGAGGAAGTCCTTCGCGCTGCAAAATTTGCGCGAAATGCCACTTGTTGACTAATGCTTCCAACACCGCCGCCGCAGCTAAGCTGGAAGGAAACCTGCTAGCCAAGCCCTCCGGCAGATCAGCCACAGCAGACAGCCAGTCGTCGGAACAGGGTAGGAGCACGGCGCTTTCAAAGGGCAGGTTTGTCAGCAGACGGGGCAGATCACGCGGCGCGAAGTAAGGGAACCAGCCTGGAAGTGGCCGGTAAAAACGAGAGCGTACGGCGAAATCACCCTGAGGGCAAACCGCATAAGCGGCGATTTTCGCCCGGTGCAGAACTTGGAGGACTGCGACTAGCGTCACACCTCCGCCGATGGCAATGATGGGAGGCATTTTTGCGCCGGTCAGCGCGTCGAAAGGTTCCCCGATTTTGTAGACCGTATGCGTGCTCATGAATTCGCGTGCACGGCCTGCAACCTGACGCTCAATATGGGACTCCATCACGGGCGGAGGCGGCCGGAACCGGGCTGCCAGTTCCAGGCCGCGCAAGTCTTCGCGGCTGAAATCATGGGTAAAGCAATCGGCCCAACCAGGATTTGGTCCGCTGGGTCGACCTCAAAGCCAGAGCTTCATTGTCGTNNTCGAGGAAGGGAACTCCAAAGAGACAGCGTCGGCGCCGACGAAGCTCACCGTGACGGTGGTCTCCCGCTCAGTGAACCGCTCAACCGCGGGAAATGAACTGTAGCGCCAGAAGCGCACAGCTTGTGCGGCTGCTTCCGCGAGAGCCTGTTTCCCACTGAGCGCGCGAATTTGCTTCACCGCTCCATTCGCTGCGAGGATGATTTGTAAGCGAACTTTACCTCTGATGCTGTTATCCGGGGCTACGGGATAAACAACGTGTCCGATTGGGGTTTCGGCTACTTGCACACGCGATGCGGAAGACGCCAAGGTCGTTCTGAGCAAAGCAGGCATGGGATGCGGTTTGGGCGTGAGGCGGGCGAGATCCTCGGCGCTCGGTGGAGCAGGTACTGGAGCGTGAATTGCCACGCGTCCGGATTCATAGAAAATTTGGTAATAGCCGTACGACCCTAGCGCCAGGCCGAGCAATAGTAAGCCAAAGCTCAAGCCCCGCATATAGGAATGAGTTGCGAATGGAATCAGTTTGAATGGTGCACGCCGAGTGGAAGGGGACACTTGAGCAACACCGGGTGCTGACGGAGTCGGAACAAAGGGAGATGGCGGCAGGTCCACAGCCCAAATGTTTTTTCCTTGCTCAAGCGCTTCGATTCCAGCCTGATTTTCGTCGGGCCCGAGATGCTTGCTCCAGATGACACGGAAATTAGCCTTGTGTTGTCCTCGTTGCAAGGCGATGATCTGCCCGGGAGAAAGCTCTGTGCGCAATCCACCCAGCCGGCAGCCGATGTGACTGATATCAAGGGTGTGGGCCAATTGCGTGGGCAGAGTTTCGCCAGCCTCCCCGTTCACCCACACGCGCAGTGGCAAAACCATCTTGGTGCGAGAGCAGCGCTGACTTCCTTCCGGCATCGAGGACAGCTTACTTCAAGTCCGAAACCTGCAACAGTTACCGAAGTCATGGCGACCGGTCGAATCGACAAACCGATATGGGGGCAGGTTTCTGGCGCCGGTGACTGCGGTCGAAGCCGGTTCGCTCTAACCGGTTCGCTCTAAAAAGACCCCTGTTTCGGCAGCAACTATTTCTCCAAACGCTACCTCGACCTTTCTCGTATCCCCATTTTTTCATGCTTTTTTTCTTGCTTTTTGAGTCGGCGCCAAAGCTTTAGAACCTGTGGAAATTGGCGTTGGACAGGCGTTTTGGCCCAGAGCCTTCGTGGTTTGTAGGGTAGATCATGTAAATTGTTCAGGGCGTTCCGGCTTCGCACGGCAATTTTCACCTAGGGTATTTACCTGAGTACGCCGACTTTCGGATGCTTGGGGCTCTAGCCAAAAAGAAATACTTTC
>PMHI01000413.1:3037-14410 GCA_003156615.1 Acidobacteriaceae bacterium
TCGGGTTCGGAAGGTCGGTTCCGTATTATGGTAGCCCGCTGCGACCTCTGCAAGTGCCTGTGGAAATGGCTTTTCTTTCGTAATAATCGTCCTAGTCTCAAATTGGCATCGTGGATGCTATGTAATCTGGAAATATCCCAGCTACGCTAAGTCTAGCGCGGGGGGCAAATCCCAAATCTTGGGGGGAGTGATGACGGAGCAGTCCGTTCGGCTTGGGCCGCGCGAACAGCAGATTGTCGAATTGCTTTTGCAGGGCTGTGACAACGCCGAGATTGCGGGCCAGCTCAAGATGGCGCGCAGAACTGTGAAGGCTCATTTTAACCGGCTTTTCCTCCGCTTCGGAATCACCGGCGGAATCAAGCGAGTAAAACTCGCAACCCTGTTATACCGGAGGCAATTGTGTTTGCAAACGAACGTTATGGACCGCGTAAACCCAGCGAGCGCGAAAACCGTGTCATCGAGCTTGTCGCCCAGGGGCTGAAGAACCGCGATGTGGCCCATGCCATAGGCACGACGGAACACGTCGTGAAAAACTATCTTCGTGTGATCTACGACAAGCTTGGACTCTGGAACCGTGTGGAGCTCGCCCTGTGGTATGAATCGCGCAGGCACGAGCCCCAGTTTCGGTCGCAAGTCGCATAACCTGGTCTTCGCGTCGAGTTGAGGTGGAGAGCGCCTTCTGGCTCTTCACTCACAACCGAAGGCTCGCAGGTTACGGAGCCGGTCAGCGGCCGCCCTCCCGCCTTTTCGGGCGGCGGCATCCAGCAGCAAACGCGCCTGGTCGCAGCTCTTGGGCACGCCGTCTCCCCGCAGATACAAGTCGGACAGAGCCAAAGTTGCCGCAAGGTTCCCCTTGCCCACGGCCTTCCACAACCACTCGGCAGCTTCTCCGCTATGGCGAGGAACGCCTCGGGTGCCGTTCAGGTACCTCTCAGCCGTGGCCAGATCTTCCGCGCCGCTTTCGTCAACCGCAACGGCGGAGGACCTTGCAGGCATAGGCACGACCAAGGACGCAGGCTGAGCGCCGGCAGGTCGACTCTTTCGTGAAGTTGCCGCTGCTTGGTTCATGCTCCGGACCGGTGACTTTGGGGGATTGTGACCCGACGAGGTGGTGCCGGCGGTGCTTGGCTGTGCGGAGGCTGCTGGCAGGGGCAGCGCGGAGGCTGCTGGCGGAGGTTGTGCTGCTGGGATGGCCCTTGCAGGGGCGGGCGGCGTACCTGCGGTGCCCGAAATAGCCCTCGTGCCACGCCATCCCATGTAAACCAGCAGTGCCAGAAGGATTGCCAGCGCCACACCTGCGTAGGGTCGGTAACGATGCGGAACAGGCTCGGATTCCACACTGAAGTGCGGAAGACTTCTTTCCGGCAGCGCCCAGGCCGGTCCCAGAGCGTCGCGACCCGCGCCGACGGCGGTGGAGCTAACCGCGGGCTCAATCGCGTGCTCCAGAGGATTGTTCCCTAGAGAAGGTTCGGGTTCGCTCCATTGCGCTGTGGGAATCTGCAGCCCTTCCGCGATTTCCGGGGGGTATGACCACGCCGAGGTTTCGAGGGGCGCGCCGCACATTCCGCAAAATCTTTGCTCCGCTGAATTGTTGTGGGCGCACTCACTGCAAGTGCGGAGAGGCTCTGGGGCAGTTGGAAACGAGTCCGGCTCTACCGCTGTTTCAGTCTTTTCGGCCACTCTCTCGTCGTCGATGACTTGGATGGAGGCCGACTCCGAAGCAGAGGTGTTCTTCAGTTCACGAAGCAACTCGGAAATCGCTTGTCCGCGCTTCTCGGGAGGATTGGTGAAATACACCTCGGCCCATCGTCCCATATGTGCCCCCAGTATCGGATTCAGGAGAGGATTCAACTCAGGATCCGGTAAAGTGCTTTCGTCGAATTCGAATTTGTTCATGGGGTGCGTCACTGGCATTCTCCGAAGAAGCAGCGATACTTATGATTGCACTACCAGTCGACAGGGTTGTCAAATCGGAGCTTGGGAAGTCAGTCACAGGGCTTGCGATAGGCGGGTTCGAACTGATCCAACTGCGCTTCGCGCTGACTGGAGAGCTTGCCTTTTGGAGTCTTGCCATAGAGATCGGAACCCGGGCAGTAGTAAAGGGCGGTGTGCGAGTCGACCCAGACCTGGGTGTCGGGATTGCCTTTGTATTCTGGTGCCTCGGGAGCCTCGGCCAGCCCCAGACTGATGAGGAGCTTGTCAAACAGGGAAAGATCGGCATCGGGGGCTGGTTCTTTGTGCCGATTCGAGCTCCCGGAAACGGCGATTCCACCCCCTGTGGCGCGCACTGAGTGGNNCAGGCGTCGCAGACAAGGTTTCCAGGAAATCCCGAGCTTTCGCTGCGGAAGTCCAAACGAGATCCTTATCCTCATCCTCCTGCCGCGGTCTTACGATCGCGGTGGAGGGAGCTTCGAGATTGTCTTCACTGTCTTCGTCGAGCCGCGACTCGGACAACAAGGACTCCGCCATCGTATCCTCATCTGTGCTTGCATTGAATGACCCGTGGAATATAGGGTCACTCTTTTCGAATAGAGGGTCATTGTTTTCCTCCTCCAACTCCAGCAGAGAGGACAGTTCCGGCAGGTTAGCTTCTGCGTTGTCTTTTTCAAAGTCGTCTTCGTTTGTGGTATGCGTCGCAACCGGGCTCGTCGTCTCCGTGGGAGGTGAGGTTTCCGGGGAAGATATGTCCGCTAGGTTTTCCTCACTTGTTTGCTGCATGTCCCACGCCGATGCCGGCTGGTTCTGCACGCTGGAGGGATCGCCTTCGCTAACGCGCGGAGCGCCACACTTGCCGCAAAACTGCTCCTCCGCCATCAGATTGCTTCCGCACTTCGAGCAAGGGGATTTCACCGCAGCGACCGCGGCCGCACCCATATCCGTCCCGACGGTCGCGGCGGATTGATCCTGTGCCAAAGTCGCCAGACTCGGCTGGAGCCGTTCAATGGCGGCCAGCATCATCGATCGTTCCGCTGCCAGAGACTTCTTCGATTTCAACTCGGCGTCTCGACCAATCGCTTCGGTCACCAGGCCGGCCATCAGTTGGCAAGTGTGGATGTCCTGTTCGGCGTAGCCGTGAACCCTGTCGAAATAGAGTTCCAGCGCCCCCATAATGTCCCCGTCGTGATAGATCGGCACGGCCAGCAGCGACAAGATTCCCCGCTGGCGGCACGGTTCGGGGTCGAACAGTACCTCGGTATTTACATCCTCGCTGCGAATCACCTGCCCGGTGCGCAGGCTGGTAGCGCAAATCGCCGTGGCCAGGGGGACTTCACTTTCCAAGGGCAAAGCCGATGCGCCTGATCCGGCGCGATAGTGCACCGTCTTTTCTTCCAGAATTCCAATGGCCGCGCCGCTCGCGCCGGTGATTCGAGCAACCTTATCGGCGACCACTGCCATCGCCTTATCTAATTCTAGATGGCGCGCCTGAATCTGACGCTGCGCTTCGACAACCTCTGCCAGGGTGAGCGTATAGTCGCCGGCTGATCGCGAACTCTCTTTCGACTCTGGTTTGCTTCCTGGGAGCGGAGATCGCTTTGCCGACGCTTGCTCGCCGAGCCGGTCGCCGTGAGGCTCCACTGCTGCTTCCACGTCCCGGATTTTTCGGTTGTGCTCCTGGAGCACATAAGCAGCTTCCAGCAGCTTGTCAAACGTCCGTTCGTCGAGAACTGGTTTGTTCTTCTGATCGGTCACGATTTTCTTGCCCGCCTTAGCCAGCCGACAGGTGACATGGCCCGTCAGACACTAGCTCTATTCTAGTGCAATTCCGCCACCAAGGAACCCACGTTATGAGGTTCACCGCCGGTCGGCGGTTACTCTCGTAAGCTGCAAAGGTACGCACACTGGTTTACGGAAATTCCGTCCGTTCCAGCCTTGCGGTTCCCGCGCTTGCGTCGCGTCTTGCCTTCTTCGTTGATCTCGCTGCGATAGACCCGATACCCCGGCCATCCCGGAATCTTTGGCCATTCGCTCTCGCTCATTCTGCTGAGCCTACTGAAAAAATCAAGATTCGAAAATCCCCGTGAATCGGTCAGTGGTTCAGACTCCTGCAAAGCCTCAAAATCTTTTCCCGAAGTCTGCTCACTATTGCTCACTACCTCTACCTTCTGACCTGCATTCGGCACTGACCGCCTGTAATTATGGTGCTTTCCCCTAGGCGAGTACCTTTGAGTCAAGAGAAAGCGTTGGTAAGGAGCAAGCCCATCCCGGCGTTACTTCATCATGGCAACGGCATTTGCGCTTTTGGTATCCGCGGACACAGTTATAATCCAGCAGTTCAGCCACGCCCTGAGAGAACTGTCTATTTCGCCCCATGTCTGCCAAGAACTGCCTGAATCGATTCGCCTATTGACCAATCGAAAGTTCGACGCCCTTCTCGTTGATCTCCAGCTAGAGGAGGAGTCCGGAGTGATTCTGGACTTGGTTCGTCTATCTCCGTTGAATCGGACGGCGGTGACGTTTGCCATCAGCGGGAGTGATGCGGATGTTACAGCAGCTTTTCGCAAAAAGGTCGTTTTTGTTTTCGAGAGACCGGTTCCAGCCCAGTCAATCCGCCGCACACTCAGGTCTGCTTACGGATTAATCTTGAGAGAGCAGCGGCGCTATTTTCGTTGTCCGGTCACAATTCCCGTCACCATCCTGAGACAAGGCATGCTGGAGGTTCGGTGCTACAGCGTGAATATCAGCGAAGGAGGAATGGCGGTGAGTACGTCCGTGCCGCTTGGTGATGGAGAAAACGTGCGGGTTCACTTCATTTTACCGGACAACAAAATACCATGGGTGGCAGAATCGAGAATCTGCTGGTGGAAAGCGGGCCGTCTCGGTATTCGCTTTTTGTCTCTTTCGGAAGAGCAAACATCTGAATTACAGAGTTGGCTCTCCAAAAAGCAGCAAGCGATACTTCCTGAGTTCGTTACGCGAACATTCCAAAAGGGAGAAAGCTCCTTGATAACGGCCTTGGCTGATAAGAAGCAGGAATCAAGAGGATAGATAAGCCGAAGCTTCGGTCGGGGTTGAAGTAGTTCGTGCTAATAAGCATCCACTTAGGATTGTCCTACGAGTGTGATTAGGCGGTGGCACGTTATGGCGGAAATGGCCTCGCGATAAGTCGGGGATTGCTCCGACATCGGTGTTCTGGATTGCCAAGAGGTATGAGATCGTACATCGAAAAGATAGAGGCCCATACGACTGAAAACCTATTCATGCTCGGAAGTTCGGTCTCCGCGACGGCTTCCCCCGCTTTTCCCACGGGTAACAGCTCCGAACGTGGACTGGTCGAGGCGCTCCGAGAAAGCGAAGAACGATATCAAATGCTCCTCGATGGAATCGAGAGCTATGCCATTTTTATGATGGACGTGCACGGGGTGATTCTCAGTTGGAATGCCGGCGCCGAACGAATCAAGGGTTATACATCCGATCAGATTATCGGTCATAACTTTTCCTGTTTCTTTCCGCCGGAAGACATTGAGCACGGAAGGCCGGAGGAGGTACTCCGCATAGCCGCTGCCCGCGGACGGTACGAAGAACAAGTTATGCGCGTGCGGAAGGACGGCTCACGATTTTTGGCTAGTGTCACATTCACGGCGTTACGCAACACCGCCGGAAAACTGCGGGGATTTTCTGAGTTCAGCCACGATCTGAGCGAGAGCAAGCAATCGGGCGCAAAGTACCAGGCGCTGTTGGAAGCGGCTCCCGACGCGATGGTGGTAGTCAATGAGGCAGGGGAGATCGTTCTGGTGAATGTTCAGGCGGAGAAACAGTTCGGCTACCGCCGCGATGAACTGGTCGGGCAGAAGGTAAAGAACGTCATTCCCGACGGCTTCGCGGAACGCCTTATCGCCGACGGTGCCCGAAGCGCCGCAGAAGCGCTAGCGCAGCGGATCGGCACCGGAATCGAACTCATTGCACGGCGGAAAGATGGCAGCGAGTTTCCCATCGAAATCATGTTGAGCCCNNCATCTGGCGCAGATGGAGGGCAGATACCGCGGGCTGTTGGAAGCGGCTCCGGATGCGATGGTAGTGGTGAACGCGGCGGGAGAAATCGTTCTGCTGAATGTTCAGGCGGAAAAGCAGTTCGGATACAGCCGCAATGAACTAGTAGGGCAACAAGTGAAGAACATCATTCCCGAGGGCTTCGCGGAACGGCTGATCGCGGACGGTACCCGAAGCGCCGCAGAAGCGCTGGCGCAGCAGATCGGCACCGGAATCGAACTCATTGCACGGCGGAAGGATGGCAGCGAGTTTCCCATCGAAATCATGTTGAGCCCGCTCGAAAGCGCTGAAGGGATCCTGGTGACGGCGGCAATCCGCGACATCAGCGTGCGCAAGGAATCCGAGCAGCATCTGGTGAAGACGGTCGGAGAATTGAAGCGTTCCAATGACGAACTGCAGCAATTTGCTTATGTTTCATCCCACGATCTTCAGGAGCCGTTGCGCATGGTTGCCAGTTATACGCAGCTGCTGGCTAAGCGCTACAAAGGGCGTCTGGACTCCGAAGCCGATGAGTTCATCACTTTTGCAGTCGACGGGTGCAAGCGCATGCAGGGATTGATCCAGGATCTCCTGGCCTATTCTCGCGCGGGGACAGATGGAAAAGAGCTTTGCGAGGTTTCCGGGGAGGACGCTTTGCGAGGAGCGCTTACAAACTTACGAATAGCGCTCGAGCAAAGCGGTGCGGTTGTCACTCACGATTCGCTGCCGGCTCTCATGACGGACGAAACCCAGTTGACTCAGGTATTTCAGAACCTCGTCGGGAACGCAATCAAGTATCGCGGCGCCGAAGTACCTCGTGTACACATCTCTGCCACGAAAAACGGTGACAGCGAATGGATCTTTTCCGTTCGCGACAATGGCCTGGGGATTGCCCCACAGTACTTTGAAAGGATCTTTATCCTCTTCCAACGGTTGCACGGGCGAAACGAGTTCGAAGGTACTGGAATCGGATTGGCTATTTGCAAGAAAATTCTAGAGCGGCTGGGTGGCAGGATCTGGGTCGAGTCGCAACCCGAAAAAGGCTCCACGTTCCACTTTGCCTTGCCAGAAAGAAGTGAGAAATGATGAACACGATTGGATCGGACGCGAGAGCTATCGAAGTTCTTTTGGTCGAGGACAGCCCCGGCGATGTCCGGCTTACGCGGGAGGCGTTTAAAGATGCCAAGGTGCGTATCAACTTGCACGTGGCATCGGATGGAGCAGAAGCCATGGACTTTCTGAATCGCGTGGGGAAGCACGCCAGCGTTCCTCGTCCGTATCTGATCTTGCTTGATCTGAACCTGCCGAAGAAAGACGGCCGGGAGGTCCTGGAGGAAATCAAGAGGAGTCCGGCTCTGAAAAGCATTCCGGTGGTCATCTTGACCACTTCCGCATCTGACGCTGATATCCTCCGGAGTTATACGCTGCATGCGAACTGTTACATCACCAAACCTGTTGATCTCGATGGGTTCCTCGAAGTCGTAAAGAGCATCGACAGTTTCTGGCTGTCTGTTGTCAAGTTACCGCACCATCCACGCTCATGAGGGACGCTCCAGGTTCTTGTGGTTGAGGATAACGCGGGAGATGTGCGCTTGCTCCGCGAGATGTTCAGTGGCGAGAAGGTAGACAGTTTCGAAATAACGCACCTCTTGCGCATGAGCGAAGCCGAGGTTCATCTTGCGAAAGGTGGCGTTGACATTACTCTGCTGGACATGGGATTACCGGATGGGCAGGGCCTGGACACTGTACGGCGGGCGCACGCGGCGGCTCCGGACGTTCCGCTGATCGTCCTAACCGGCTTGGACGACGAGGCACTGGCCGCCGAAGCCATGACCCTAGAACAGTTCCCAGGATCAGGAGCTCTCTGGTGTCCTTCAATTGCTCCTTCGCATGCGCGATGCACTGCACCATCAAGCGCCGCTCTTCGGTCTCCATGTTGGC
The DNA here is from genome assembly GCA_003156615.1 of Acidobacteriaceae bacterium. Next base: position 10,946 of record PMHI01000413.1, read on the forward strand.
AATCCGCATTTGAAGTTCATCCCCGTTGGGTTGGCCCGCTTCGGTTTAACTGCCTTGATTGCCGCTTCAACGCCGCCCGCCCGGCGCAGACTGATCACCGTCTCTGCGAACTGAAACTTCGCCGCCATCAGCCTGGAGAGATTCTGGGAGTCGGCTCTGCTGCAGGCGGTTAGTCAGCGTCAAAGCACCGAGCGTCGACCATTCCTGCTGGGCATTTAGCCGGGTGGCGCGGGCAGAATCGAGAATCTGCTGGTGGAAAGCGGGCCGTCTCGGTATTCGCTTTTTGTCTCTTTCGGAAGAGCAAAAATCTGAATTACAGAGTTGGCTCTCCAAGAAGCAGCAAGCGATACTGCCTGAGTTCGTTGCACGAACATTCCAAAAAAAAGAAAACCCTTGATAACGGCCTTGGCTGATAAGAAGCAGGAATAAGGGGATCGATAAGCCGAAGCTTCGGTCGGGGCTGAAGTAGTTCGTGAGACTAATGAGCCTCCACTCAGGATTGTTCTCCCAAACCGGTTAAGCGGTGGCACGTTTGCTGTGGTCGAAATGGCCTGGCAAAAAATCGGTAATTGCTGTGACATCGGGTTCTGGATTGCCAATCGGGTATGAGATTTCTCGCCCAGTCTGTGGTTTGGTTTGGACGGACGATTTAGCGACCCCCCGAGTGCCCGCGAAGTGCTTATGCGCGCCGATGTAAAGCGCAGGCCTTTAAAGCCAAAAGCATTTTTCGTCAGGGATGCCAAGAAAGCTTTCCTGTCCCGAATGCGATTGAGTGTCGAGCAATCCGGCGAATCGCTGGGGAAGCACGGGTCGGCCAAAATAGTACCCTTGTGCTTCGTCACATTCGTGAACTTGAAGAAATTCCAACTCTTGTTGTGTTTCTACGCCCTCCGCTACCACCCGCAATTTGAGGCTTCTTGCCATACTGATGATCGCCGCAACGAGGCTTGTCTGGTCGGGAGCGGTGGTTATTTGACGGACGAATGACTGGTCGATCTTGAGGGCGTCGATCGAGAACTTTCTAAGGTAACTCAAGCTGGAGTAGCCCGTCCCAAAGTCGTCGATTGCTACCTGTACCCCTTTGGCTCTCAGCGTCATGAGGATCGATTCTGTGGACTCGGCATGCTTCATCAGAACGCTTTCTGTCAGCTCCAGTTCAAGACGCCGGGGATCAAGGTTGGTATCCTTGAGAACGCCGAAGACACCCTCGAGAAAGTTCTCATTGCGAAACTCCATGGCGGAGATATTTACTGCCATAGTACCCAGGGGCAGGCCCGCAACCAACCAGGCCTGGGCTTGCTGACAGGCTTCGCGAAGGACCCACTCACTAATCGGCAGAATCAGACCGCAGTCTTCCGCAACGGGGATAAATTGTGCCGGAGACACAGATCCCTGGATGGGATTTGTCCAGCGGAGCAACGCTTCCGCGCCGGTTATTTGTCCAGTGCGCAGATTGACCTTGGGCTGGTAGTGTAGGGTGAATTCCTGGCGTTCCAGGGCCCGCCGTAGACCCTCCTCGATGGATTGCCGTTCGACCGCCCGCGCGTTCATGGAGGGCTTAAAAAACTGGTAGCTCTGGCGGCCATTTGCCTTTGCCTGGTACATGGCGGTGTCGGCGTTCTTGATTAGCGTCTCCGCATCCACCCCGTCGTCGGGATAGACGCTCACGCCAATGCTGGTTGAGATGTGAAGATCATGCTGGTCGACGGAATGAGCCGCTGCTACCGTCTGCAGCATTCTTCTCGCAGTAATGGCAGTATTTTCTGGTTGTTCCACTTCGGAGAGCAGCACAACAAATTCGTCGCCCCCCTGGCGACTCACTGTGTCCGAGGCGCGCACGCAATCTACCAGGCGTTTTGCAATCGATTGAAGAAGTTTGTCGCCCGTCGGATGCCCGAGGGAATCGTTGATGTGTTTGAAACCATCCAAATCCAGAAATAGCACCGCGACTTTTTTCATGTGGCGTGGTGCCAGGATGATGGCCTGGGTGACGCGGTCCTTAAAAAGCATTCGATTGGGGAGGCCAGTCAAAACGTCGTGCTCCGCCGAATGTGTCATCTCCAGGGCCATTGCGCGAGCTTCGCTCACCGCAACGGCGCGTGCGGACTGGTCGCGCTGAGTGCTCCAACCCCCGACAAAAGCGATCAACATACCTAGAACAGTTCCCAGGATCAGGAGGTCTCTGGTCTCCTTCAATTGCTCTTTCGCGTGCGCGATGCGCTGCGCCATCAAGCGCCGCTCTTCGTTCTCCATGTTGGCAATCAGCATTTGAAGTTCATCCCCGTTGGGTTGGCTCGCTTCGGTTTGAACTGCCTTGATTGCCGCTTCAACGCCGCCCGCCCGGCGCAGACTGATCACCATCTCTGCGAACTGAAACTTCGCTGCCATCAGCCTGGAGAGATCTGGGAGCCGGTTCTGCTGCAGGCGGTTATCCAGCGTCAAAGCACCGAGCGTCGACCATTCCTGCTGGGCATTGAGCCGGGTGGCGCGGAAGGAGTCGACAAAGGTTTGCCTGCCCGTCAATGCGAAGCCGCGGTAACTCGATTCGATACCGCCCATGGCAGAACGCAAGTCCTGGAGGCTCTCCAGAACTTCGTGCGTATGCCGCAACCATCGTTCGCTTTCACCGGACGCGATCATGACGCGATACGAGATCGCGCCCACGATCAGCAAAGTCAAAATGGCGGAGCCGAAGGCGAATTGTATCTTCCGAGTTAATTTGGACATAGTCGTGAGATCAATTCCGACGTCTTCCTAAGCGTCCGAGCGCTATGAACTCGACTTTGCAAGAACGAGTCTGCTGCCAATAACCATACCCTCCAGTTGCTGTTGTAGCCGTTTCTGAGTTGCGTCGTCGAAATCGGTGAACTCGATGCCCATACCCACTCCGTGGGTGCTGGTTCTTACAATCGCGGTCGTAAGAAGCAGTTCGGAACTCAGCCAGAAGGTGATATTCAAATTCGTTCCTTTCGGAAGAGGTTGCGTGGTCTCTACGTAACAGCCGTTGCCGGTTATGTCTGCCGCGTGTGTCCTGAGGCAGAGGCTGACATCGCCACAGCTTCGAATTTCAATGGGAAACGGAATCGAGTGCCGCGCGAACTTCCTCTTGTCTCTCGCCGCCGGAGGGATCCGCGAGATAGGTGAGGTCCCGATAGCCTCCTGTTTCTCCCTCTCCTCTTGCCACGGACAGGGCTCCCCTTCGAGCACTCGCACTCCTGCTTCGTTCCTATCGACAGGTTCAAGGTTTATTGCCCATGCGACCTTGCAGCGGGCCTTTTGGCCGTGGAGCCTAACCCCAATGATGTCTCCGGGCCTTAGTTGTATGACCATACCCCGAAGTTTTGCGCCGTGATCACTAATGTTCCTTAGTTGAGAATTTTCTGAGAATGGACGACCGTCCGCGTCGATGCCAAACACCCGAACCGACAGATCTGTGTTGAAACGGGGCTCTGAGAGGTGCCGCAT
>PMHI01000413.1:14426-36683 GCA_003156615.1 Acidobacteriaceae bacterium
GCAGCACGTTCGACAAACTGGGCGCTGGAGCCGGCTCGAGTTGGCCATGCCCATGGCCTGCCATGGTGGAAAGACTTGGATCGAGGACGCGATGAATAGCGCCGGACCCTCCTTGCTCGAATCCTGCGTCCTGCGCTTAGCGACAAGCACAACTGCTGCAAAAGGTTTGCATTCCGGTGCCCAGACCTCATTCGAAAGTTCGGGTAAGGCACTGAAAAACAACGACTTGTATTTCCTTGTGGTCGGCCTGCAAATTGCAATGGAAGACTCGACCCAATAGGCGGGCTCACAAGCAGGCTCGAGCTGTCCGCAATTCCTGGGTGGGGCGGGAATGGACTACAAAGAGACCTTCTGGATGGCTTGCGATTCCACCGAACAACTGCGGGCGGAATATGGCCCGTTTCACACCCGTGCCGAAGCCGAAGCCGAAGCCCGCAAGCTAGGATTCGGCTACTTGCTGCGTTACGAACACCTGTTCGATGAAAACGAGGAGATCCGGGAGGTTCGCTGCGTCTTCATCGAATTGCCCGGAGCCGTTGCAGCCGAGGCAACCTCCATCAGTTTGCACACCCGTTGTGCCAGCTGCGGCGAGTCCGCCACCCACGACAAGGCCTGGCAGGCGGAAGTGTGGGCGGACATCCATGAATTTGAACATTCCCGCCATCGCGTGCGGCTGTTTGAACACGCCCGCGGCAAGGGCCTGAAGGAAATCAGTGGCTGGCGCGGCTAGCGCTCCACGCGGCTGGAAATCTTCTTCACGCGGCCGCTGACAGTTGGCTGGCTGCCGCTCGATCGACGAACCAGATCAGCTTGCCCGCGCTCGGCTGCACCAGTTTTGAGGGGTATTTCTCAGCTGGGGCATTGCTTTCGAGAACTTGGTGCAGAACCGCTGCCTTGTCCGTTCCACTCACCAGGAATGCAACACAACGGGCTGCGTTCAGCACTGGCAGCGTGAAAGTAATCCGGTTGGTTTGAAGCTTCTCCACCCAGTTGGCCACCACCAGTCGCGATCTCTCCTCTAACGCCGCAGTTTCCGGGAATAAGGACGCCGTATGTCCGTCCGGTCCGATGCCCAGCAGGATCAGATCAAAGCGGGGAAATTCGCCGGGCGCGACGGAGAAAAACTTTCGTAGTGTCTGTTCGTAGGCGTCCGCTGCGGCCGAAGCGTCCGGGTTCTCGGCAGGAATGCGGAAGATGTTGGCTGGCGGGATGGCAACCTTCGACAAGAGAGTCTCTTTGGCCATGCGGTAATTGCTGTCAGGATTGTCCGGGGGAACATGGCGTTCATCGCCCCAGAAGAAGAACATGCGATCCCAGGGCAGGCTGGCGCTGGCGTTAGCCGCGATCAAGGTATACAGGTTTTTGGGAGTCGATCCACCGGAGAGCGCAATGGTAAAGCGGCCCCGCTCCGTGATTGCGCTGGTTGCGGCGCGTATGACTTCCTCGGCGGCCGCCTGAAAAAGATCCTGCGGAGTGGTCAGTCTACGCAGCTCCATAGGTGCACTCACAGCACTCCCTTCCGGTGGTTGCTGGATTTTGCCGCTGCACACCGGGCTGCCCCCAGCAGACCGGCCTTGTCGTTGGTGATGATTTGCACCGGGATGCCTTCCAGCAGCGGGCGCAATCTGCCTTTATCCAGAAAAGCACGCATGAAGAGCGGACCCGTAAGCTTGGGTAAAATCTTCGGGGAGATTCCGCCCCCGAGAAAGATTCCGCCGGTCGCCATGGCTTTGAGAGCCAGATTGCCGGCTTCCGCGCCGTAAACCGAGATCCATAGATCCAGCGCCTGCTCTGCCAGCCCGTTTGTGCTGTCCACGGCGGCGCGGGAAATCGCCGCAGCGGGATCTCCCTGGGCAAGTTGCGCGGCAAATCCCTCCGGTTCGTCGCCGCAGCCCTTTTCGCGCAGAAACTCATACACGTTGACCAGACCGGGGCCGGAGAGGATGCGCTCGTAACTTACGTGTTCGTAGCGGCTCGCCAGGAACCGCAGCAGTTCGATTTGCAGGTCCCCTTGGGGCCCGAAGTCCACATGTCCGCCCTCACAGGCAAAGACCTCATGTTGGCTGCCGTTCCAGAACAATCCCGCTTCTCCCAAGCCGGTTCCCGGCGCGATCACCGCCTGATTACCAACCGACTGCGCGACTCGATGGAGCGGAACCAGATCTTGCGGGCTGAGCGCCCCAATGCCCCACGCGCTCGCCTCCAGATCGTTGATTAACAAAGTGGCAGGCAGTTGAATTTGTTTCGCCAAGCGGGACTGTTCGACGATCCAGGGAAGGTTTGAGGTCTCGACGCGTCCATTGTGTACCGGGCCCGCGATTCCGAAACAGGCGACCTCGGGCCGGGTGGCGGAGTCTTCGAGAAACTTGGAAACAATCTCACCCAATTCTTTGTACTCGCGGCTGGGGAAGATGCGCTCGGAAATCAGCCGGAGATGGCCATTCTGAGGCTGAAAATAGGCCAGTCGAGCGTTCGTTCCCCCAATATCGCCAGCCAGTATCATTTCTCGAAGTTCCTCCAGCGCCGGCCATCGCGCTCCAATAGTTCGTCGGCCTCTTTCGGCCCCCAACTGCCGGAGGCGTAATTCGGGAAATTCCGTGGGGGCAGTGCCTTCCACAGATCGAGCACCGGATTGACCACGCTCCAGCCCGCCTCCACCATGTCCGCCCGTTGAAACAGCGTCTGGTCGCCGATCATGCAATCGTGCAGTAAGCGCTCGTAGCCAGTGCTGGGCTGCTTTCCGAAGTATTCCTGATATTCGAAGTTCATGTCCACTGTTCCCAGGCGCATCACCTGGCCGGGCACTTTTGCGGCAAATTGCAGGGAAATACCTTCCTCCGGTTGGATGTGCAGCACCAACTGGTTCGGCATCATGTGCTCCACAGAAGTATCCCGGAACAATACAAAGGGAGCCCGGCGGAACTGAATCACAATGTCGGTGTTGCGTGCCGCCATGCGCTTTCCCGTACGCAAATAGAAAGGAACGTCGGCCCAGCGCCAGTTGTCAATGAGCAACTTCATGGCAACGAAAGTCTCGGTGCGGGAATCCGGCGCAACGTCGCTTTCGGAACGGTAGGCGGAGACGTGCTTTCCATCTTCGGTGCCATCCCCGTACTGCCCGCGCACCGAGCGGCTCAGAACTTCCTCATCGCTGATGGGCTGGATGGCATGCAAGATCTTGGCCTGTTCGTCGCGCACGGCATTGGCGTCGAACGAAATGGGAGGCTCCATTGCGGTCAGGCTGATGAGTTGCATGATGTGGTTGGGNNACGCCTACGGTTTCGGCAACGGAAATCTGTACGTGATCGATGTAGCGGCGGTTCCAGATGGGTTCAAAGATTCCGTTGGCAAAGCGAAACGCCATGATGTTCTGCACGGTCTCTTTGCCCAAATAATGGTCGATGCGGTAGATCTGTTTTTCGTCGGCAAGNNCGCCGCCAGTGGTCGTTACTTTGCTCCATCAGTCCATGCGCGGCGAGCTTCTCCACGATGGGACCGAAGTAACTCGGGGCCGTCGCCATGTAATAGAAGTAGTTTTGATGCGTGGAGTGATCGCGGTCAATCTGCGCAAGACGATCTTTGATCTTCGCGTAAAGCTGGTCATCATTGAAATCGCAGCCAAAGTAATAGAAGCGGCGCGAGAAGTTCTCCCAGGTGTCGGCCTTGATGCAGTCGCCGCAGTATTCTTTAACATCGTCCTGGATGCTCTTGCGAAATTCCTCATCCGTCAGCTGCTTCCGTGCCACGCCCAGCACCGCGAACTCCTTCGAGAGCAAATCCGCCCGGGCCAGGTTGTACAGCGCAGGAATCAACAGGCGTCCCGTCAAATCGCCGGCGGCGCCGAAGATCACCATCACACAGGGATCTCCCTGTTTACCCGTGGGCGGTGTGGCTACCCTGGGCTGTTCCGCCAATTGAGCCATGATCAGATCCTCAAAATTTCTGCGCAGAAATAAGTAGTTACGCGCTCTTCTTGGTGGAGCTGGCCGGGACCGCGCCGGCCTCGATATGGCCGCCGAACTTCTGCCGCATGGCAGAAAGCATCTTCTCTGCAAAAGTGTGTTGCTGCCGCGACCGGAAGCGCACATACAGCGCCGCGGTCAGCACATCGGCAGGCACGGCTTCCTCGAGGGCAGCCTGAATCGTCCAGCGCCCTTCGCCGGAATCCGCCACGTAGCCCTCGTATTCGGAGAGCGTCGGATTTTCGGTCAAAGCCATAGCCGTAAGATCGAGCAGCCACGAGCTGACCACGCTGCCCCGCCGCCAAACCTCGGCGATATCAGGCAGGTTCAAGTCGTAGCGGATATCCTCCGGCAAGTCTTTGCTGGTGGCATTCTTGAAGATGTCGAAGCCCTCGGCATAAGCCTGCATGATTCCGTATTCGATTCCGTTATGCACCATTTTCACAAAATGGCCGGAGCCCGAAGGTCCGCAGTGAATGTAGCCTTGCTCCGCCGTGCCACTCATTTTTTCCCGGCCGGGCGTGCGCGGAATGTCGCCCTTTCCAGGAGCCAAGGTCTTGAAAATGGGATCGAGCCGCTCGACCGCTTCTTTGGGCCCCCCGATCATCATGCAATAACCGCGATCGATGCCCCAGACGCCGCCGCTGGTTCCCACGTCCACGTAATGGATGCCTTTGCCTTTGAGCTGACCCGCCCGGCGCACGTCGTCCTTGAAATAAGAATTGCCGCCGTCGATGATGACGTCGCCGCCCTGCATGTGCTGCGCGAGTTTCTGCACCGTCTGCTCGGTGGCGCCGCCCGATGGCACCATGACCCACGCCGCCCTGGGCGGCTTCAGCTTGCCGACCAGATCTTCGAGCGACGACGAACCACCGGCTCCTTCGCCGGCCAGTTCCTTCACCGCGTCCGCGCTCAGATCCGAGACCACGAGTTGATGTCCGCCGCGCATCAGCCGGCGTGTCATGTTCGAGCCCATGCGGCCCAGACCTACCATTCCCAATTGCATGTGTTGCTCCTTTACCTCAAACTGTAGCCGAAATCCAGGCGCATCNNGTCAGCCTCACCAGACCCGCGTCTACATCGTGCAGATGCACGCGAAGGGCGCGCCGCCCACGCTCGGCCAGCACCTGGAAATCACCCCGCGCCTGCGCCGCCTTGACCACGCCGAACGTGTATTTCTGCTGTGGTACCGGCAGTTCCAAAGTATCGTCGCAGGTCATCTGCAGAAATACGCCTGAATTCTGCCCGCCCTTGTAGGCCTGCCCCGTCGAATGCAGAAAACGAGGACCAAAACCAAGGCAGGTTGCCACATGTTTCTTGTCCCGGACCGCGTGCCGAATGGCCTGCAGTTTTCTTTGGTGTTCGGCATTCATCTGGATAAATCCCAGCATGGCGAAGTAATCACCGGCGCCGAGGCGGCCCAGATGAGCTTTCAAATATCCCGCCAGAGACTTGTCCCTGCCCGCGGCCTGGCGCAGGGCCGCAGCATTGTTCTCGTCCGTGAACAGCATGACGCCGCCGTCTTCCACGACAGGTTTTTCTGCGGGCAGGGAACCGGTCTTTTCGTAGGCGGAAGTCAGATTCCGGGTAGCAGTCTTGCTGGCCTCAACGTCAGGCTGGTTGAATGCGTTAATCCCGATGATGGAACCGGCAACCGCGGTGGCAATCTCCCATCGGAAAAATTCCGCTCCCAGGTCATAGCTGTCGGCCATCGAGATCCGCAGCACCGCCTGCCCGGCCTCCTCGAGTGCCTTCACCTTCGCATCCTGCGCGACCTCGGTGGCATGTTGAGTGTGAATGTAGGCAAACACACGATCGTTGCCGTAAACCTCCGGCGCCGCCAGTTCCTCGCGGTCCACCGGAATAATGCCTTTTCCAACCTTCCCCGTGGACTCGGCCAGCAACTGCTCAAGCCACGCGCCTAGATCGGAGAGATCTGGAGAAGTGATGATCGTAACTTTATCGCGGCGGCTCCGTGCAGCCATACCCAGAATGATTCCGAGCACCGCACCAGGATTTTCTCCAACCGGGGCGGAAGGTCCGCACGCTCGCACCATCTCCTGCGTGCGGTCAAGAAACTTCTTCGTGTCCACTCCGATTGCTGCCGCTGGCACCATGCCGAAGTGTGAAAGCGCGGAGTAGCGGCCTCCGATCGAAGACCGGCCCAAAAAGATATGCCGGAAACGATCTGCTTCCGCGACCTGCTGCATCTTCGATCCGGGGTCGGTGATGGCAATGAAGTGGCTGCCCGCGTTATCCGCGCCCACAGCCTGCTTCGTACGCTCAAAGAAATACTGTTTGAAGATGTTGGGTTCGAGCGTGCTGCCAGACTTGCTCGAAACAATGAAGAGCGTCCGGGCAATGTCGACTTTGTCTTCGAAGGCCTTCACCTGCGCAGGGTCGGTGGAATCGAGAACGTGTAGATCAGGGTATCCGGCAATCTTGCCGAAGGTCATGCGCAGAACTTCCGGACACAAGCTCGATCCACCCATGCCCAGCAGAAGAATGTCTCTGAAACCCGCGCTCCAGACTTCTTTGGCAAGATTCCGCAACTCGATCGGGTGCGCGATCTGTTCTTCGGTAATGTCCAACCATCCCAGCCAACTGGCCTCATCGTCCCCGGTCCACAGCGTGGCATCGCGCTGCCAAAGGCGCTGCATCTTGCTGCCTGACTGCCAGTCGTCGACGGCAGCCTTCACCGCCGTGGCGAGAGTTTCTGGCAGCGAAGTTTTCAGCCGGCTCAAGCGGTCTTTCCCTTGGACTGAGTGCTTTTCTCGACCGCAGCCAGCAACTTGTGGAACGCATCCGCGAAAAGCTTCACCCCGTCATCCGTGAGCTTGGTGGTCACTTCTTTGATGGAGATGCCGGTTCTCGCCAAATTGTCCATCACGTTCTGCGCGCCGGCCACGTCCTCGGTGAGGCTGTTCCGCAGCCGCCCGTGATCGCGAAACGCATCAATGGTGGCGGGCGGCATCGTATTCACCGTGTCCGGCCCAATCAATTCCTCGACATACATCACGTCACGATAAGCGGGATTCTTCGTGCTGGTGCTCGCCCACAGAACGCGCTGCGTCTGCGCTCCCTGGGCCGCCAGGGCTTGCCATCGCGGCCCGCTGAAGATGCGCTGATAGCGCAGGTAGGTCAGCTTGCCATTGGCGATCGCAACTTTGCCCAGCAGACTCTTCAGCAGCGCCTGCTGTTGCGCGTCGGCGGCAGTTTTCAGCTTATCGTTGATCATCGAATCCACCAGCGAGTCGATGCGGCTGATGAAGAAGCTGGCCACGCCTCCGATTTTCTTCAGATCGCCCCCACGCTTCGCCAGATCCTCGAGTCCGGCGATGTGCGCTTCCGCAACTTTCTCGTAAACTTCCTGCGCGAACAACAAGGTCACGTTGACGTTGATGCCTTCGCCAATCGCCTGCCGAATTGCGGGAAGTCCCTCGGCCGTTCCTGGAATCTTGATCATCACGTTCTCGCGATTCACGGCCTTCCACAAACGGCGCGCTTCGTCGATCGTCTCCTGAGTCTTCAGCGCGAGCAGGGGGGAAACTTCCAGACTGACATAACCGTCCCGGAACTTCGAACTCTCATACACCGGGCGCAGCAAATCGGCGGCGCCCTGAATGTCGCGAATCGCGATTTGCTCGTAGCGGGCCTTGGTGTCCAGATCATTGCGCGAAGCCAGCGACTTCAAGATATCGTCGTAGAGCGAGCTTTCCGCAATCGCCTTCTCGAAGATGGCCGGATTCGACGTCATCCCTCGCAGACCATCCTCTTCAATCATCGTTTTCAGGCTGCCGCTCGTGATCAGGTCGCGCCGGATGTAGTCAAGCCACATCGACTGCCTATAGCCGAGCAATGCCCGCAAAGGATTCGTAGCTTTTGAGGTTTCCAGAACTCCAGTTGGCTGCATAATGATTTTCTCCTGATGAACCGTCGACGAACTTCGTTATCTGATCACACTGCGACTACTTTTCCGCGATCGCCTTGCGCGCTTCCGCAACTACCGCATCCACGGTGAAACCGAAAAACTTCAATAAGTCTTTCAACGGCGCCGAGGCTCCGAAGCGGTGCATGCCAACCGTGCGTCCCTTCAGTCCAACGTAGCGCTCCCAGCCAAAAGTCGCCGCCATCTCCACCGAGACCCGCGCCGTTACCGAAGAGGGAAGAACGCTCTCTTTGTAAGCCGCATCCTGCCGCTCAAAAATATCCCAGGAGGGCATGCTCACCACTCGCGCCGGAATGCCTTCCGCCTTGAGCTTTTCGTAAGCTTCCACGCACAAGGAAACCTCGCTGCCCGTAGCCATCAGAATCACGTCTGGTTTGCCGGCAGGCGCGTCGGCAAGAATGTAGGCTCCTCTCGCCGTGCCCGAGGCCGCGCCATACTTCGTCCGGTCAAAAGTCGGAAGCGCTTGTCGCGTCAGTACCAACGCCACCGGCTGGTGCTGCAACTGCGCAATGATCTTCCAGGCTTCGACCACTTCGTTCGCATCGCCGGGACGGAGCACAACCAGATTTGGCATAGCCCGCAACCCCGCCAGTTGTTCGATCGGTTGATGGGTTGGCCCGTCTTCTCCCAGGCCGATCGAGTCATGCGTAAAAATGAAAATCGAGGGAATTTCCATCAGCGCAGAAAGCCGGATGCTGGGCTTCATGTAGTCGCTGAAATTGAAGAAAGTCGCTCCGAATGCGCGGATTCCAGAAACCGTAAGCCCATTCACACTCGCGCCCATCACGTGCTCGCGCACGCCGAAATGCAGATTGCGCCCCGCGTAGTTGTCGGCCTGAAAGTCGCCTGCGCCTTCAAACTGCAGCGCGGTCTTGTTCGAGGTAGCCAAATCGGCTGAGCCGCCGATCAGCCACGGAATGTTCTGCGCCAGCACATTCAGCACTTTTCCAGAGCTCTCACGGGTAGCGATTCCCTTGGCGTCCGCCGGGAATGTTGGAAGCTTCTTGTCCCATCCGTCGGGAAGCTCCCGGCGCTGCATGCGATGCAACCGCTCCGCCAGTTCCGGATATTTTTGCGAGTACTCCGCGAACATCTTCGCCCACTGTGCGTGCGCTTCCCGCCCGCGCTTACCGATTCCATCCTGGAAGTGTTCCCGCACCCCTTCCGGCACCAGAAATTTGGCATCCTCGGGCCAGCCATAGAACTTCTTCGTGAGCCGCACTTCTTCTTCGCCGAGGGGCTCTCCGTGCGCCGCATTGGTGTCTTGCTTGTGGGGCGATCCATAGCCAATATGACTGTCCACGATGATCAAGGTGGGACGATCGGTCGTCTTCTGGAAGGTTTCAAAGGCCCGCGCCAGCATCTCCAGATCGTTCGCATCGGCAACCCGCGTGACATTCCAGCCATAGCCGATAAATCGCGTGGCGACGTCTTCGCTGAATGACCAATTGGCCGGACCATCCAGCGTGATGTGGTTGTGGTCATACATCCAGCACAGATTCGAAAGCTTCAGATGGCCCGCGAGCGATGCGGCTTCGCCACCAATGCCTTCCATCAGGTCGCCGTCCGAACACATGGCGTAGACGTTGAAATCGAAGATCTCAAAGCCCGGCCGGTTGAAATTTGCCGCCAACCACCGGCTGGCAATGGCGATTCCCAAACTATTTCCCACGCCCTGACCAAGCGGCCCAGTCGTGGTCTCAACCCCGGTGGTGAGATGCGATTCGGGATGTCCCGGAGTCCGGCTGCCGAGTTGCCGGAAGCGCTTGATCTCCTCCATGGGAACCGCGAGCGTTTTCAGAACTTGCCCGTTCTCATCGACTTCGCGCACCCCCGCAAGGTAAAGCATGGCGTAGAGCAGCATGGAAGCGTGGCCGTTCGACAGCACGAACCGGTCACGGTTCAGCCACTTCGGATCTTCCGGGTCGTATCGCAGAAATTCCTGCCACAAACAGTAAGTCACCGCCGCCAGGCCCATGGGCGCGCCCGGATGCCCGCTGTTGGCCTGCTGTACGGCGTCCATCGCCAAGGTACGGATCGTGTTAATGCTCAGCGTGTCCAACTGCTGGCCCGTTACCAACGCCTGCTCACTGGCTACCATACGATCGATGCTCCTCCTGGGGGACAACTGGGCCTTCACTTGCGTTGCTCGGTCGGCCTGCGGTATTAGAGTTCCCGGGATCGAAAAGGGTTTCAGCTACGCATCGAGTGTACCAATTTCTTGCGCACCAATGTCGCCGGATTTGTGAAAAACGGAAAGAACCTGAAAAAAAAAGGAGGGACCTCGGAAACGCCTACACTACCTACCTTAACCGTTGCAGGTAGCTGTTTTCGCTCTTCGACTCTCGTGTGGTCTCTTGCACATACTTGAGAAACTGGCGGAGATTCTCTTTTTCGGCGGCTTCCATTCCGGCGAAGCGAATGCGCGTTCCCGCGGCAGGGGTGCTGCGAGTGACTACTCCATTCAGCGCGACACCTTTCACCCAAATCTTTCCACTCGCGACCCAGAGTCCGATTTCGACTTTGGCGCCGTCGCTAATGGGAACCGCGGTCTCTACCTGGCATCCGCCCAGGCTGGTGTTGGAAAGATTGCCCCAGATGGGAGCGTCGGCGTCATTGACGCGCAACTCCACTGCCACAAAACACCAGATTCTCGGATGCCGGCGTCGATCTTGTCCCCAGTTGGGGCTGAAGATATCGGGCTCAAACGGAGGAGTGGCGGAGGCCGGCGTAGGCAGGGGTTGCGGTGGAGGTTCCGTCGCTACCTTACCCGAGCTTGCCAAAGTTGAGGAGGCGCCGGGACTTTCTTTCTTGGCCTCTCGCATGGCCGCGACCAGTGCTTCATCTCTGCCCTCGGGCGGGGCATCGCGATAGATCTGCAATAGTTTTCCCAGGTTCCGTGCCAGAACCGGGTCGGCCAGCAGCCCCGTCCAGTCCATCCCCCCCGCTGCGTTCGTCTTGGAGTCACTCATTGAAATGGCGCTTCCTCTGGTTCGCGCGAACGAGTCCCGCTTTAACGAGTCCCGCCTTAAGGTTGGACCCTGGATTACTGGTCCACAAGATGACCGAAGTCACCTCCAAAGTACCCNNTTTCAGTCGATGGGTTCCAAGCCTTTGAGGAAACTGTCTAGCGTTTCTCGCTGCTCCTCCGTGAGGGACAGGAATTCAAAGCCGTAATGGTACCCGCGGCGGTAGCGGACCACTGCTCTCACTTCCCACGGAAGGGCTGACCCCGGAAGCAGAAAATTGAAGGCGGCCACCTCACCGCCATTCAGTTCCGCCGCCAGAAGTATGCCGATTCCGGCTTCGGACAGATCCTTGCAATGTCCCTCAAGCTTCTGGTAGTGATTCCCCAAAAGAAAGTTCGCGGTGACCCGAAATTCGGTGCGGTACCTGGGATGCCGCCTCCGGCGGCGGAGCATCAGGTTTGTTACTGGCTTTGGGGTCGAGGCGGGCATCAGGCGAGTAAATGTTCCTTGGCTCTTACGATTTTCGTTCGTCCGCGCGGGAGGGACCTTTCTCCTTCACTTTATCGGCAGGAGCCGCGGAGTGGAAAGTGTCGAAAGTAATGGGTCCCAAATCTAGTTTCTGTGCCCTGATTGCAAACATCAGGCGTCGGGCCCCCCGTGCGATCATTTGTCGACCATTATGGGAAAAATACATGCTCCCTGGGCTCTCGGTGGCGTCCCATCGTCAAACTTAAGGGTCGGGGTTTTTGCATCGCGTGGAGACTTAAGCGAATCAACTACAGGACGTTTTGTGATGAATGAGAAAAGTTGCCCTAAGACTTTCTTTATAATAGGTTTTCTCTTCACAACTTTATAATAGGTTTTCACTTCACAATAGGAAATGCCTCGTTTCTTGCCTCACCCAAACCGCAGCCTTCTGGCCTTCGCGCTGACAGTTCTGTTCTCTGTCACAGGGGTTGTGGCTCAGAATTCCGCGCCGGCGCCTTCCATCTCTCTGCCCGGATCCCAGAGTCCCTTCACCGGCAGCGAGCCGGAGGGCAAAGCCACTCCGGAGGTCCTGCAGTTGAGCCTTCAAGAGGCGATCGACCGCGGACTCCGCAATAACCTCGGCCTGCTGCTCTCCGGGGATCAGACCATCATGGCGCGGGGCGAGAGGTGGAAGCAACTCAGCAACCTCCTCCCCAACCTCTCGGCCCGAGTGCAGGAGGACGCCCAAAACCTGGACCTGGCTGCGCTGGGCTTCCAGAAGCTTTTTCCGTTATTTGGGGTGAAAGGCGCCATCCCCGCTGTGACCCCTGCTTTCAGCTACTTCGACGCGCGCGCCTCGGTCAGTCAGTCTCTGTTCAACTTTAGCGACCTCGAGAAGGAGCGCGCCGCCTCGGAGAGCTTGAAATCGGCGAAATACACCTACAAAGACGCGCGTGAACTGGTTGTGCTTGCCGTGGGCAACGCCTACTTACTGACGATTGCATCGGCTGCTCGCATCGAAACCACGGACGCCCAGGTTAAAAACGCCCAGGCTTTGTACAACAAAGCGATCGACCAGCAAAAGGCAGGGCTGAGTCCAGCCATCGATACTCTGCGGTCTCAAGTTGAACTGCAAACCCGCCAGCAGCAACTCATCGCGGCGCACAACGACTTCGCCAAACAAAAATTGTCTTTAGCTCGGGTCATCGGCCTGCCGCCGGGTCAGGAGTTTCTCCTGACCGAGAAGGCGCCGTACCAGGCGCTGACTCCTTTGCCCCGTGAGATTTACCTCGAGCGCGCCTATGCCTCACGCTCCGACTATCAAGCCGCCCAGGCGCAAGTCCGGGCGGCGGAACTTTCGCGCCGGGCTGCGACCGCTGGACACTATCCCTCCCTGGACTTTAACGCGAACTATGGCGACATCGGAGCAACCCCGGACCACTCCAATGGAACTTGGCAGGTGGATGGAGGACTGAACATCCCCATCTTTGCGGGAGGAAAAACCCACAGTGACGTTCTCGAAGCCGAGGCTCAGCTGAAGCAGGCGCGTTCTCAATTGGCCGACCTGCGCGGCCGCATCGACTATGAAGTTCGCGCCTCATTGCTGGACTTGAACTCCGCCGCCGACCAGGTTGGAGTCGCCCGCAGTACCGTCGAATTGGCGGAACAGACCCTCACCCAATCGGAAGATCGCTTCACGGCTGGCGTGGCCGACAACCTGGAAGTGGTTCAGGCGCAGGAGTCCGTCGCCAGCGCGCAAGAAAGTTACATTCAGAGTCTTTACGCGCATAACCTGGCCAAGATCGAACTGGCACGCGCCATCGGCGACGCCGAACAGGGAGTCAAACGATATTTGAAAGGCGAACACTAACTCAAACTTATGGAACCGACGACGCAAACCCCGCCCGCTCGGCCCGAGAGCGCTCAGCCGGAGAACGCTCAGTCCGAGAGCCGCACCCAGCCATTGCCTTCCACGGAACGGGACTTCCGTACTCGTCCTTCGCGCACCGCCAGTCCCGGGTTTCGCATCGCCGTCATCATCGCCGCAGTCGTGCTGTTGGTGGTGGGAGTTTTCGTCTATCGCTATGTCGCCAGTTACGAATCCACCGATGACGCCCAGGTGGACGGCCACATCAATTCCATCAGCACCCGCATTTCAGGCCACGTCGTGAAACTGAATGTTCTGGACAACCAGTATGTGGAAGCGGGTAAGGTGCTGGTGGAAATCGATCCGGCGGACTACCAGGTTGCCTATGATCGCGCGAAAGCCGATTTCGAGGATGCGCAGGCCGTCGCAGCCGCAGCTGGCGTGAACGTTCCCATCACTTCGGTCAGCACCACCAGCCAGGTGTCAGCGGCGGAGGCCGATGTGGCCAGCGCGCGTGCAGGAATCGTCGCCGCCAGGCAGCAGTTCGAGGCAGCCAAAGCTCAGCGCGACCAGGCCGAAGCCAACAACGTCAAAGCGCAGAACGATCTGGTTCGCTACAAGCAACTCGTAGATAAGCAGGAGATCTCGCTGCAGCAATACGATCAGGCCGTAGCTGGCGCCGCCGCCAATGCCGCTGCCGTCAATGCTGCCCGCGCCCTGGCCGATTCTGCGCAGTCGCAGGTGACGCAAGCCCAGGACAAACTGCTGCAGGCGGAAGCCAACTGGCGAAACGCCCAGACCGCCCCCCAACAAATGCAGGCCACGCGCTCCCGGGCCGCGTCGGCCGAGGCACAAGCTCAGCAAAAGAAAGCCGACCTCGAGCAGGCTCAACTGAATCTGCAATACACCAAAGTTGTGGCTCCAGTGGCAGGGGTCGTCAGCGATCGCACCGTCGAAGTCGGCCAGAACGTCGTTCCGGGCCAGGAACTGATGAAGGTCATTCCTCTCAACGACGTTTGGATTACCGCTAATTACAAGGAGACCCAGCTGCGTGACATGAGAGTAGGCCAGCCGGTAACCGTGGAAGTGGATGCCAACGGAAAAAGCTATAAAGGCAAGGTTGAAAGCATCGCCGGCGCCAGCGGTGCCCGTTTCAGCCTGCTGCCTCCCGAGAATGCTACTGGCAACTATGTAAAGGTCGTGCAGCGCGTTCCGGTGAAGATCGTCCTCGATCCGGGAGAAAACAAGGATCACTACCTGCGCCCTGGAATGTCGGTCGATCCCAAGGTCTGGATCAACAAATGAGCGCTGACGCCACCACGCTGTATAACGCCAACGCCGATACTTGGCGTCCCGCGGTAAATCCATGGATCATCGCCATCACGGTTACGCTGGCGACTTTCATGGAAGTGCTCGACACGTCCATCGCCAACGTCGCTCTGCCCCACATTGCCGGCAGCCTCTCCGCCGGGCAGGATGAGAGCACCTGGGTTCTAACTTCCTATCTTGTCTCGAACGCCATCGTCCTGCCCTTGAGCGGCTGGCTCTCCTCGATCGTCGGCCGCAAGAACTTCTACATGGGCTGCGTGGCCCTGTTCACAATCAGTTCTTTTTTGTGCGGACTGGCGCCGAACCTGGCCACGCTCATCGTTTGCCGTGTGCTGCAAGGCGCCGGCGGCGGCGGTCTCCAGCCCAGCGAGCAGGCCATCCTCGCCGATACTTTCGCTCCCGCCAAGCGCGGCATGGCCTTTGCGGTTTACGGCATCGCCGTGGTTTCCGCTCCCGCCATCGGCCCGACCCTCGGTGGATGGATCACCGACAATTTCACCTGGCGCTGGATTTTTTTCATCAATATTCCGGTCGGGATCGTTTCCCTCCTGCTGACCTCGCGGCTCATTCAAGACCCGCCCTATCTCAAGCGCCGCAAGCTCAGCGAAACCAAGATCGACTATATCGGCCTCGGTTTTGTGGCGCTCGGCCTGGGAACTTTGCAGATTGTCCTCGACAAAGGTCAGCGCGATGATTGGTTTGAATCGCATTTCATCCTGATCCTCTCCCTAATCGCAGCGGCTTCCTTGCTCTTCGTGATTTTCTGGGAATGGAGGCACAAGGATCCCATCATCGATCTGCACCTGTTCCGTGATCGCACCTTCGCCGTCTCCAATCTGTTGATGTTCATGCTGGGATTCGCTCTGCTGGGCAGCACGCTGTTGCTGCCGCTATTCATGCAGACCCTGCTCGGATATACCGCGGAGCGATCGGGTTTGGCACTGATGCCCGGCGGTTTTACCATCATGCTCTTGCTGCCCCTGGTAGGATTCTTGCTCTCGCGTTACAGCCCGCGGTGGCTACTGGTCTTCGGGCTGGTTATGCTTTCCGGGGCGTTGTTCCACATGGCCGGTTTTGACCTGGACATCGATTTCCGCACCGCCGCTATGGCCCGCGTCTTTCAGGCCGCAGGCATGGCATTTCTGTTTGTTCCCATCAATACCGCCGCTTACGCCTTTCTGCCGCGGGACAAGAACAACGCCGCGTCTGGCTTGATGAACTTGGCGCGCAATATGGGCGGCAGCGTCGGGATTTCTCTGGTCACCACCAGGCTCGATCGGAGCACGCAAGTTCACCTGAATGATTTGTCCCACAATCTCAGTGCCTCGAACCCCGCGTTCCAGACCATGCTTCAGGGTGCTGCGCAGGCTATGCGAGCACACGGCGCGAGTGCGACATACGCCACCCAGCAGGCCTACGCTTTGATCGAAAACACAGTCCTGCGGCAAGCCACCATGCTGGCCTATCTCGATGACTTCCGCCTTCTCGGTATCTCCATCCTGGCGATGGTTCCGCTGGTTTTCCTGATGAAAAAAGGCAGGCCCGGCGGCGGAATCGCGGTACACTGAGTCGCGGTAACTGCGGGTAGATATGTTTCGCCTCATCACCATTGAGCGAGAGTACGGCTGCGGCGGCGGCGCCATCGCCGCCGAACTCGCCCACCGTCTGGGTTGGAAACTCTGGGACCGGCTTCTCACCGAAGAGATTGCCCGCCTCGCCAATGTTGACCTGTCCGCGGTGTCCCGCTGCGAAGAGCGCATGGATAGCAGCTTCTACCGGCTGGCAAAAACTTTCTGGCGCGGTAGTTATGAGCGCAGTTCTGCTCTCGGCAATCAGGCCTTCGATTCCGACCGCATGGTCTCGCTGATGGAGCAGGTGGCTCCAAGAATTGCCCAGGAAGGCAATGCCGTAGTGGTCGGACGCGGGGCGCCTTACTTCCTGCGCGAGCAGCCGGATGCCTTTCACGTCTTCCTCTACGCCCCGCGCGCCGAAAAACTGCGCCGCCTGCTCGAGGACGAATGCACGAAAGCGGAAGCCGAAGATCTCGTCGATAGCATCGACCGCGAGCGCATCGCCTTCGTCAAACACTACTTTGACGCCGACTGGCCCACTCGCTCCCTCTACCACGTGATGATCAACACGGCGGTGGGGAACGAATCGGTCATTGAAGCAATTCTCCACACCATGCATCTGGTCGAAGGCCGTCCGAAGGCGACGGCCTTCGAGCGCCCCAAAGTACCCAGTTCCATTTAGGTCGCGAGCGGCCGTCCAATCCGCTCCGGCGCCGGACAGCAATCCTCCGGGCAGATATCTGGCCGAGGCCCCAGCGACCCCAACGCCCGCCGCTCCAACTCGGGATTCATCCGCTCCAGAATCAGCTCGCGAATCATGCTAATGAACTTCGGATGCACCCCGACCGTCTTCGCCCGAGCCATCGGCAACGCCAGCGCATCGCATACTTGCCGCGCTTCCACATCCAGGTCGTACAACACTTCCATGTGATCGGAGATGAAGCCGATCGGCGCCACGACCACAGCCGATGCCAGATTCCCGGCCTTTACCTGCCGCAGATAATCGAGAATGTCCGGCCCCAACCATGGCTGTGATGGAGCGCCGCTGCGGCTCTGGTAGACCAGAGCATCATTCCCAAGCCCAAGCGCAAACGAAACAAGCCGACGCACCTCCTCCAGTTGCCGCACATAATCGCAAGTGTTCGCCATGGAAACTGGAATGCTGTGCGCGGTATAAACAACCTGCAGGTTGCGCCGCGCACTCGTTGGAATGGCCTCGAGCGCATCCCGCACTCGCTCCACCGTAGCCTCGATGAATGCCGGATGGTTAAAGAATGACCGGAGCTTGTCCACTTCCGGCGCACCCGGCTCAACTTCTGCTTGCGCCCGCGCGATGTTCTCGCGATACTGTCGGCATCCGGAGTAAGAACTATAGGCTGAAGTCACGAATGCCAACGCCCGCCGAATGCCATCCTGCTGCATTTTTCGCAAAGTCTCGGGCAGGAATGGATGCCAGTTACGGTTGCCCCAATAAATTGGGAGCCGAGGACCGTTTCGCGCCAACTCCGCTTCGAGCGCGGCAATCAGCTCGCGGGTTTGCTGATTGATCGGACTCTTGCCCTCGAAGTGGTAATAGTGCTCCGCTACAGCCAGCATGCGTTCGCGCGGAATGTTCCGTCCGCGCAGCACGGTTTCGAGGAAGGGAATTACCTCTTCCTTCGATTCCGGCCCCCCAAAAGAGACCACCAGAATGGCGTCGTAGTTCATGTCGAGATGATGGCTGAGACTTGATTCGAGAGACCTGTAGAGTGTACTGCGGCAAGCCCTGCCCTCGGGAATCTAGGACGTGAATCGAGCTGAAAACTGCAGCACAAAGGGGAGACCGTCTGGGCTGATTTCCTGAAATGTCTCGAAATTGCCCGGGCGGAGTTGGGTACCAAATCACAGGTCAGGTCGGCGTGAGTGCCGTCGCCGCTGGTGGTTCCGGCGGGGTTCAACCGCAGTTGGTTGATCTCCATTGGCGTTCCGCACGGAGTAGTCGCGGTTGAACAAATGAAACGCCAGCGCTTGAAATTGCAGTTCTCCGGTCTTTTGCGCGCAAGGAGCCAACCAAAATAGCAGTCGGCCGTCTGCTAATACCAGAACCAGTACAAAGCCTGGAATTTAGCGTCGCCCTCTCTGGTTGCAGCTTGGTTTGCCGGCAAATGCATAGAGGATCACCCGGCCAGGAATCGACCGGGAATACCGGTGCTCATGAACGGGTGAAAGCGGCGTGTTAGGCTTCTGCGGAGGCTATCTGCGAGTGATCGGCCGGGTTTTTAAAGCATTTCAATACCGCGATTTCCGCCTGATGTGGTTTGGCGCCTGCACCTCGAGCATCGGTACCTGGATGCAAATCGTGGCGCAGGGCTGGCTAATCTACCGGCTCAGCCACTCCGCATTCTTGCTGGCGCTGGATCAGTTTCTCGGCGGCATCCCCATCTTTCTTTTCTCCCTGATCGGCGGCGTGGTGGCCGATCGCGTGGAACGCCGCAAGATTCTACTCGGCTCCCAGTATGTGCAAATGGGTACGGCCGGAATTCTCACCATCCTTGTCGCCACTGGGCTGGTGCACGTCTGGCACATCCTCTGTCTTTCCTTCATCTCCGGATTCGCCCAGGCCTTCGGTGGGCCCGCTTATCAGGCATTGATTCCCACCTTGGTCGAGAAGGACGATATGCCCAACGCCATCGCGCTTAATTCAATCCAATTCAACGTGGCGGTCATGCTGGGTCCGGCGCTCGCCGGACAGACGTTGGCGAAGCTGGGAGAGAAGTGGTGCTTTGGCCTGAACGCTCTTTCCTTTTTGGCGCCCATCATTTCGCTCTCAATCATCAGCGCCCGCTTCCTGCCGTTGAAGACCACGGAGTCAATGTTCACCAGCCTGAAGCAGGGCATTCAGTTCACTCGCAAACAGGGCTCTATGGAAGCGCTGATTGTACTGGCGTTCTGCATGACCGCTTTGGGGATGCCCATGCGCACCTACATTCCCGTATTCGTGAAGGACATCTTCCATCGTGGTCCGGAAACCTACGGCAATCTGCTCTCGCTGATGGGGCTCGGTTCGATCCTCGGCTCCCTCGCCATCGCGACCGCGGGCAATATGAAAAGAAAGGGGCGGGTCGCTCTCGGAGCGCTTATCTGCCTGGGCGCGGGAATCTCTGGGTTCGCTTTTTCAAAATCGGTGCCGCTGAGCGGTGGCGTCCTGGTCCTGGTGGGCGCTTCCATGATGGCGGTCTTCGCTACGGTAAATTCGCTGGTGCAATTGATCACCACGAACGAAATGCGCGGCCGGGTGATGAGCGTTTACAACTTCGCATTCCGCGGCGGCATGCCCATGGGGAATTTGTTGTCGGGGTGGCTCGTCCCCATCTTTACCGCCCCCGTAGTGCTCGGCGTGAATGGGCTTCTACTTATTTTTTTGGCCCTCTATTTCCTGTTCGTACAACGGCGGCTCGCCGCGCTGTGAGCAACACTACGAATCTGCCGGAGAGAACGCAATCGTTCGCGAGCGCAACTGGGGGCCCGGGCTTTCCCGCCTGTGGCGGAGGTAAAAATCTGGTGCGCCCCCCAAGCGAGCTTCGGAACTCCCGACCTACTAGCTCCGGAGGCCGTCCGCGTGGCCCGTTCCCGCCAAAACAGGCGTCAATCGACCGGTTTGGTCCATTGGGGGCAATCGTCTCACCATGTCGTCCAGCGATGAGATAGGCGTACAATGATGCGGTTTTCGAGGTCAAAAAAGGAATCTGGGCTGAGTTGGAGGACGACATGTTCTGTGCCGAGTGTGGTGCAACATTAGGTTCGCTGGACCAAGCCTGCTCCGCCTGTGGCACCAAGGTGGAGCAAGACAACCGCGTTCCCCTTCCCGTTACTGTTCCCGAGGATCGGAAGTCCGGATTTGGCGTTTTGGGCATCAGCCGGACAGTGCTCAGGGCATTGTCGGAAGGCAGAGTCATTCGGAGCTCAATTGCGATCGTTCTGCAAGTGGCAGCGGTACTGGTTTTGCTGGGAAGTCTGCTTGCCCTGATCCAGATTCTGAAGCTCTCCTTCCAGTTTCCTTCAGCCCCTGCGACGGTCGGGGGGCTTGTGGTTGCCATTTGTTTAGCGGTCGCAGTCTTCGCCATTTCCCAGATCTACTTATTTCGGGCGCAGTCGATCCGCGAATTGGAAGACTCTCCTTTTACCGTGGTTCCGATTCTTTCGATCCTGTTTCGCACTACGGGAGAAACCTACGCCGTGCTCGCTCTCGCCGTTGGCGTGGGGGGATGCGCTTTTACTTGGCTCAGCGGGATGAGTCCACGGTCGCTGCTTTCAGGCCTGGGTGATTTTTTGCCAAACATGCCAGCAGGAGGCGAGGGCTTTCTCGATGGAGTGATCTTCCTCGCCGCGATGGCTGCCGTTGCATTCCTGGCTTTGGTCGGGTTCTACGCCCTTGCTGAACTCGTCGTAGTGACGGTCGACATTGCCATCAACATGCGCAGGTTGGCCAAGCGAGAGGCCCCTTCTTCCTCATGATACGAGGTTTACCGGGGGGAACGAATTCTTCGCGAAGGAGGGGAGCATGGAGTGTCCCACATGCAAGGCTGAAGTGTCGGGCAAGTTCTGCGGACGGTGCGGCTCAGCCGCACCTCTACCGCCTAAACCTGCGATGCCTGTGGACCTTTGTCCCTCGTGCGGAGTCCGCGTCGGACCGGGAGCGAAGTTTTGTTGGAAGTGTGCGACGCCGCTCACTCGCGCTGCAGGGCAAGCCAGCGAGCAGTGCCTGCATTGTGGTTCGCAATTGAAGCCGGGCGCTAAGTTCTGCAAATCGTGCGGCAATCCTGCCTCCTCGGCCGGCTCTGGCCCGGATTCGGCTCGTGTCCGGGTCGGAGTGCCTACTTCGCCGGCACCAGTCGATCCTGTATCGGTCTCGCCATCTTCTTCACCGGCGCCGTGGGAGACGCCGCCGGTTGCCACAGGGATTCTGCAACCTGAACTACTGATCGGCTCCAACTTGGTGTCGACGCCACCATCCTCCGAACAGGGTCCAGTCCCCCAATCCCTTCCAGAGGTGGAGGGCCAGAGGACCCTGCCGCCGAAGCTCCCAGCAAGCAGTTCGGGTTTCTGGGGCAAGAACAAAGCCATCCTGCTCAGCGGCGTGGCAGTACTGGGTCTCGCCCTCGGCGGTCTCAGTTACTGGTTCGTCCTGCGTAAGCCAGAAGTGAACCGCGTTCCGAAAAAGCCCACAGTTTCTCATCCTGCAACGGCAGCCCACGATAAGCCCTCACCTGCACAATCTGCGACGCCTGGCGCGGCCAACTCCGCGACGGAATCCCAACCCATCATCCAGCCTGAGAAGGCACCTGCCACCCGACCCAAGAAAGCGGCGAGCGAATATCCAGGCGGGGTTTCCACTACTGCTGTGCCTGCAGTGCCGGTAAAGTCCGGCGGCACACCGCCAAGCGCCCCAGCGCGCGACTTCTCGGGGAAATGGCAGGGCGAATATACGAATCACGATACGAACCAGATCGCGAAGGTGAGTCTTCAGATTTCTAAGGACAGCAGGGACTTGATAACAGGTACTTTGATTTTCGACTCAGAAGGAACTAACTCAGCGTCCTGCGCCATAACGGGTGTGTACAATCCGCGAAGCAGATTCATGTTACTGGATGTCGGCCATTGTCAGGGACATCCGCCCGCCTACTTGCAAGGCAAAATTGGTTTTTCGTCGGTCGAGCCCACCGACCGTCGAGTCTTTGGAGTAGATCCATTACATAACAGCTTGTTAAATATCAGTCGGCAGTGAAACTGACCTGCCCGCAGGGGGCGGATTCGATTGCCACCTAGAGGAGCGTGCCGTCCTCCAAATAGCAGAACGTGGCCGAGCAGGCTGGATTCGCACGCTTCGCCCCTGTCTCAGCGCGTTGACTTGAAGTCATCCTTTAAGAATCCCACCGTCTGCTTCGTCGATTGACAATCGACAGTCGAATGTCTACCATCGCTCAGATTGAGGGTAGAATGTCTTCTGTTGCGAAACCAGCGCAGCAACGGGTCGGGCTCCTCCCGGGGAATGCCCGACATGCTCAACCTGAGAACGCTTCTCTATGGACCCGCTCACGGTCACTCGATGGGGAAGCACATTCAGAGGACTACGAATGAATTCTTGCAGGTGCAGACGGCTCGC
>PMHI01000413.1:36699-43263 GCA_003156615.1 Acidobacteriaceae bacterium
GATGGGGCCCGCCGCCGAGGAGACCTGACATGAACTGGTGGCAGATCAAGAAGAGAGATGCGGACCTCGAGCGGGAGCTTCGTTCCGACCTGGAATTGGAGGAAGAGGAGCAACGGCAGAGCGGCATTTCGGAAGAAGAGGCTCGTTACGCGGCCTTGCGTGCCTTTGGCAATCCTACTCTTATTCGTGAACAGACTAGCGCCATGTGGTCCTCGAACTGGATTGCATCCCTCGCACGCGATCTGCGCTTTAGTCTGCGCACGCTTCGTCGCACCCCCGGTTTTAGCGTCATCGCCATCCTGGTGATGGCGCTGGGCATTGGCGCCAACGTCACCCTGTTCACGGTAGTGCGTGGCGTCTTGCTCAAGCCCTTGCCGTTCCATGATCCCGATCGCCTCGTGATGCTCTATGAGGCGGGTCTTCATGAAGACGACAAAGCCAGTTCCAACCTGGTCTCCGGCGGCATGTACGCCGAGTGGAAGAACCAGAACCGCAGCTACAGCAGTCTCGCGCTCGCGCAGGGCATCCGGGTCGGGCTTTCCGGTTCCGGCGGGCAATTGCCGGAGAAGCTGAAGAGTGCGTTGTTTTCCTGGGATATGCTCCGCACGCTGGGCGTGCAGCCCGCGCTGGGCCGCGATTTTACGCAGGCGGACGACAGCCCCGGAGCCAACGGCACGGTGTTGCTGAGCTGGGGCCTTTGGAAGCGACGCTTCGGCGGTGACCCTGCCATCCTGAACCAGACGATCGATCTAGACGCCCAGCCCTACACTGTTATCGGTGTTATGCCCGCCTGGTTCGATTTTCCTGACCCGTCCACACAGCTATGGACACCCGTTTACCACGACAAGCCCGAAGATTTGATGCTCTCGTTCAGCAATCACCAGTTTCGCGTTGTGGGGCGGCTGAAGCCGGGAGTCAGCGCGACGCAAGGCGTGGCCGATTTGAGCATCATTTCCCAGCGCCTCCACAATGAGCACCTTAACGACCCATTCGTATTTCGAAGCGCCGAGAGCCGTCCTCTGCTGGATCACATCGTAGGCCAAATCAGGAAGCCGCTCTACGTACTGCTCGAGGCGACCTGCTGCCTTCTGCTGATCGCCTGCCTCAATGTTGCCAATCTGCTGGTGGCGCGCGCGGCGGCACGGCGCAAAGAGCTGGCGATCCGCACCGCACTGGGCGGAGGCTGGCTACGTCTCATAGGCGAGCGGCTCATGGAGTGCCTGCTGCTTTCATCCGCCGGCGGAGNNGTGGACGGCGTGGTGGCAGCGTTTACGATCGGCGTGATCGTGATGTGCTCCCTATTTTCCGGACTCATTGCTACCTTCAGCATCAGCGACAAGCGCATTCTCCGTGCGTTGCACGAGGCATCGCGTTCGGTAGGCGGGGGCAGCGCGCCGGCGACGCTGCGGAAGGTGCTGCTTACGCTCGAAGTCGCACTGACTGTGATCCTGCTCATTGGCGCCGGACTGCTGCTCAAGAGCTATGAACGGCTGCGCTCCTCCGACATGGGTTGCATTACGCAAGACGTGATCACCATGCACCTGGGGCTCCCGGATGCCCGCTATGCGAGCTCCGCCCTGCGAACTAATTTCTACGACACGCTGCTCGAGCGAGTGCGCGCCCTGCCCGGAGTGGACGCGGCAGGCTTTGTGACGTCTGTCCCTGGGCAGGGCTNNATGGGCATTCCCATTTTACGCGGACGTACATTTGACGCCGGGAAGCGTTTGGATGCAGCCAATGAAGCCGTCATCAGTCAATCCTTCGCTGGCCAGTACTTTCCCGGCGAAGATCCGCTGGGCCGGCACCTACGCGTACACGGGCAGAATGCCGTCATTGTGGGGATTGTGGGCGACACCCGCTACGCCATCGGCGAAACACCGCGGCCGGTGCAATATTACCCGCTGGATGCCGGCGTCGAGAATGTCGGCACGCTTGTGATTCGCTCCAGCCACGACCTGGAGCAGTTCGCTCTTCCGGTACAGCGCATGGTCTCGCAGATGGACCCCGATCTGCCCGTCTCCGACGTGCTCACCATGAACCAGCTGCTCGGCAAATCGACCCTGGACCAGAGCTTCAACACGGCGCTGCTCGTCGCTTTCGCCGCGGTGTCGCTGGTTCTTGCCGCGGTGGGCCTGTTCGGCGTGATGTCGTACCTCGCAGCGCAGCGGACGGCCGAAGTCGGTATTCGCGTCGCGCTGGGCGCAAAGCGCGAACAGGTGATGCGGAAGATGTTGCTGGATGGAATGCGGCCCGCGGTCTTCGGTCTTCTCGTAGGACTCGCAGCAAGCCTGGAAGCCGGCCAGCTGATGCGCGACTTGCTCTATGAGATCAAGCCGCTTGATCCGGCGGTTTATGCCGCCGTTGCCGCAACCCTGCTCGCGGTGGCCGCGTTCGCGTGTATCGTTCCGGCGTGGCGTGCATCGCGCGTCGATCCGATGCAAGCATTGAGAGCCGAATAGGCTGATATTGCAAAGTGAACACCTTCTGAACAGGGGAGACGAGGAGCAGGGTGTGAGTAATTGAAATCTGGTGCGCCCGGAGAGATTCGAACTCCCGACCTATTGCTCCGGAGGCAATCGCTCTATCCATCTGAGCTACGGGCGCCCACCGATATTTAAGTTTACACGGGAGGCTTGGAAAGCATCAACGTGAGGATTGCGCAGGCATTCGAGCAGGCGGTGAAGTTCCGCCTGCGGCCGTGAGGACCATCTCGTGACGTCTAAACCTAAACTCTCACCAGCGACCTCGCCCACCTCCGCCACCGCCGCGGCCACCACGGTCTCCGCCGCGATCGCCACCTCGGCCTCCGCGGTCGCGTCCCCCGCCTCCGGCGTGCTCGGTCTTGGGACGCGCCTCGTTCACGTTGAGCGTGCGTCCGCCCACCTGCGAGCCATTCAACGCAGTGATGGCCTTTTCTCCATCTTCGTTAACGGCCATTTCCACAAAGCCGAACCCGCGCGAGCGTCCCGTGTCACGGTCCGTCATAATGCTGACCCGGTCCACTTGCCCGAAGGGCTCAAACATCTGCCGCAGTTCGTCTTCCGATGTGTTAAAGCTCAGGTTCCCCACGAAAATATTCTTCACGCCTCTGCCTCTGCATTGAGCTGTCGAAGTGCGAGCTCGATGCGGCGGACTGGCAGGTCGGGGATACCTTCCTGAAAATCGGGACCGGAGCTGGCGAACAGTCGAATGCGGCCAGAAGTATAGCAGGTTTGTCAATTGGTTTTGATGAATCTTGATTTTCAATAAGTTCAAAAACAAGCTGTTGCCGGAGTGTACCGTTTTCAATTCGGTCTCATCCGGCCAGTTTGGATTGCGTTTGGGCAGCAAATGGGCAGCAACACCGAGAGCAGGCCCGCAACCCCAATTTGCAAATAGTTTAATGCTTGACATTATTAACGAGTGTCGTTAAACTCAATTGTGTGATTAAGAGCTTTGGCGGAAAACACGGTGCCGATACGAAAGAGTTCTGGGACACCGGAAAAAGCCAAGGTATGCCTCCTGCAAATTTGCGGAGCGTTGCCAGGCGGAAATTAGCGATGGTGAATGCGGCAACACAATTGAATGATTTGTTGGTTCCCCTAGGCAATCATCTAGAGCCGCTGGAAGATGATCGCGAAGGACAGCACAGCATTCGGATCAACGATCAATACCGCGTCTGTTTTGTGTGGGAGGACCAAGACGCGTATGACGTGGAACTAACCGATTACCACGATTAGTTTGGGTAAGGTGATTGATTTTGTTGTATGGGGATGAGTCAAATTTTGCAGGGGTGGGTGCGATGAGTATCAAAAATGAAGTTCCGGCGGGTTGGGCAGTGCATCCGGGAGAGATTCTTCGTGAGGAGTTTCTGGAGCCGATGGGCATCTCCGCTTACCGGCTTGCATTGGAGCTACATGTTTCGCCTCCTACCGTCAATGACATCGTGCGGGAGAAGCGCAGTATTACTCCTGAGATGGCGGCGCGTTTGGCGAGATATTTTAGAACCTCGGAGCAGTTCTGGCTTAACTTGCAGGGTGCTTTTGCAATCCATGAATTCAAGCAAAAGCATTCCAAGGACCTCAAGGCCATTAAACCTGTGGCCGTGGGTGCTTCTCAATAACCAGGTTGAAGTGAATGACGCGGCAGTGCTGCGCCTGGACGAAGAAAAGGTTACATACTTATGTCACGGTATCTCACAATCTGCCGATGGTGTGGGGTGATCTTCCCATCCGAGAGGCGCACGGCGACCTGTGCCGGCAGAATCTTTGCCGTGGTGTCGGTCGCATGTGGTGCCAATTTGTCAAACCGGGCCTGTTAAAATCCAAAACAGCGGTCTGCCTACGCTCAATAAACTAAATTTCAGCGCGAATCCGCTTCTTCAGGCAGCCCACAGAAGGGGTCCGGTGTCATGTGACGTTTGCAGCTGTGGACCGTCCAAATTGTTGAAGCCCGGCAGGAAGCTGATTGCCTCCGTACTATGGCGGGTACCCAAGAACATCTCAGCGCGAGCCGCGCGTCTGCCTATTACCAGGGGCCGCCAACTGATCGGCTTTAAGGAAACGGGGACGGGATGGCGTCAACGAAGACTACGCTGCCGCTCACGCAGGTAGATACGCGCTCCACAGCTAACACACTGGTCGTGGTGGGAATCGCCTTGACGGTTGCACTGGCTCATCTGCTCACCAATGGCCGCTATGGTTTTCATCGCGATGAGCTTCAAGTTCTGAGCGACGCCACGCATCTCGACTGGGGATTCGTTGCATATCCGCCTTTGACGCCATTTCTGGAGCGAATTGGACTGGGCATCTTTGGCGTTTCGCTGGTCGGATTAAGNNCGCGCGAGCTTGGCGGCGGGCGCTGGGCCCAGGCCGGCGCTGCCCTTGCAGTCGCAGTCTCGCCGCTCCCTCTCTTCGAGGGAACGGAATTTCAATATACGACGTTCGATTATTTGTGGTGGGTGCTGATTGCCTATTTCGTCATCCGCCTTTTAAAGACGGAGAACCCGCAGTGGTGCTTGGCGATCGGTACGGTGGTTGGCCTCGGCCTGATGACCAAGTACGCAATTATGTTCTTTGTGGCTGGGGTTTTGGGTGGACTTCTTTTGACGCGGGCGCGCCGTTTTCTGGGAAGCCGGTGGTTCTGGGCTGGAGCCGGCCTGGCGCTGCTCATTTGTCTCCCGAATCTGATCTGGCAGCTACGTCATGATTTCATCTCCTTGCATTTCCTCAGGCATATTCACGCACGCGATGTTGGCGAGGGCCGGGCGGATGGATTCTGGTTCTATCAGTTCGTGGGCTGCGCCAATCGATTTGCGGCGCCGCTGTGGATCCTGGGGTTGGTTGGTTTCTTGCGCAGCCCACGCTACCGAATGCTGGCGTGGATGTATTTAATCCCCCTGGTGATTTTTTGGTTGGCGAAGGGGCGCGGATACTACACCGCAGGCGCCTATCCCATGCTGATGGCGATGGGTGCGGTCGTGATCGAAGGTTGGCTTGCGGCGCTGCCGCGGTTCTGGCGAGCAACGGTAGAAGCCGTGTACCTCGCCGCGCTGATCGGCTGGGGGCTGTATGTTTGTACTGCGATTCTGCCGCTGGCGTCGAGCGGTCCGCTGAGAGATCGCGCTCTCGACACCAACGGAGACCTGCGCGAGGAAATCGGCTGGAACGAGTTGGTTAAGAACGTCGCCGACATCCGGGATTCTTTGCCAGCTGAGCAGCGGGACAGGGTTGGGGTATTGGTAGGAAACTACGGCGAGCAAGGTGCAATCGAGCTTTTTGGTCCTGCCTACCACTTACCGCCGCCCATCAGCGGGACCAACTCGGCGTGGCTGCGCGGGTATCCCGAGCCGCCGCCATCCACCCTGATTGTCCTTGGGCAATCGCGCCAATACCTCGAGAAGACACTGACCTCGTGCCGGCTGGCCGGCCATAATAGCAATCCCTATGGGGTCCAGAACGAGGAAAGTGAAGATCATCCCGACATTTTTGTGTGCGGCGCCCCGCGTATGCCCTGGCCCGAGTTCTGGAAGCAGTTCCAAGGTTTCGGCTGAAGGAGTGCTCGGATTTTCGCAAGCAGTTTGGTGCCTGCAACCGCCAGTCGAACTGAACGCGAGTCTTCTTCTGGGATGGGCGCTGGCATTTTTATTCCCTCGGCAGATTGAGGGTGGATTTACGTATGGACTCAGTGAGACCGCTCAGCACTCATCCACCTTCCAGTACCCCTCGCGGTGATATCCCATTTGCAGCAGCCGGTTCTTGGGATCGTGCCGCTTGCCACAGTTCGGACAAATCAAATACCGGCTCCAGGCCGTCCCCTGGCGGTCGTAGTTTTCCGCGACCGCGAAGGTCGTCTGGCAACTGCACGGAACCAGAAACATTCGCAGCGGCGTGTTGTCTTTGGACTTTTGGGATTGATCCTTGGACTTCACCCTTCATCTACCGTCGCCATCGCGCTCTTCTTGCGCTTGTTCGCTTGCAGAGTTTTCTTTCGCAGCCGCAGTGATTTCGGAGTGATCTCCACGAATTCGTCATCCGCGATGAATTCGATCGCCTGCTCCAGATTCAACTGCCGGAACGGCACCAG
>PMHI01000413.1:43278-46901 GCA_003156615.1 Acidobacteriaceae bacterium
AGCTCTCCGCGCTCCTGCAAGCCCCACAGCGCATACGCCGTCGAAAGGCCGTCCCGGTCGGCGATCAATGCTCCGGTAATCCGATGCGGAATTTCCCCCTGCCACTCCGTGTATCCGTCAAAAAGTGAATTCATCACGATCGTCCCGCGAGTGTCGGTGAGCAACTGGCTGCGCAGACCGATCAGGCCGCGGCTGGGTACGCGGAACTCGATGCGCACCCGCCCGTAGCCGTGGTTGTGCATGTTGGTAACTTCGGCCTTGCGCGATCCCAACTGCTCCATCACCACGCCGACGAATCCTTCGGGGACGTCCACGGTGAGGTGCTCCACGGGTTCCATCAGCCTGCCATCGATTCGTTTCGTCACGATCTCCGGCTTGCCCACCATGAGTTCATAGCCCTCGCGCCGCATCATCTCGATGGTGATGGAAAGCTGCAGCTCGCCGCGCCCCAGCACCTTGAAGGAATCGGTCGTGCCCATCTCCTCGACTCGCAGGGAAACATTGGTCAGCAGTTCCTTGGCCAGGCGTTCCCGCAGATTGCGCGAGGTGACGTAGGTTCCTTCGCGTCCCGCGAATGGCGAAGTGTTTACCGTGAAGGTCATCGCGATGGTGGGTTCATCGATCACAATGGGAGGCAGCGGCGCCGGATTCTCCGCGTCCGTAATCGTCTCGCCGATGGTGATGCCCTCCACGCCGGCCACGGCGACGATATCGCCCAANNGCGATGGCGAGACGTCCGAGATAATCGCTGTAATCGAGGTTTGCCACCAGAATCTGAAGAGGCCCAGCCGGATCTCCTTGCGGCAGCGGTATCGTTTTCAGGATCGCGTCAAACAACGGCTGGAGATTCTCGCCACCACCCTGGATGTTCGTCGATGCTGTCCCCTCCTTCGCATTTGTGTACAGAACCGGAAAGTCGAGCTGATCCTCCTTCGCGTCAAGATCGATAAACAGGTCGTAGATTTCGTTGAGCACTTCTTGCGCACGCGCATCCGGCCGGTCGATCTTGTTGATCACCACAATCGGCGGCAGGTTCGCTTCCAAAGCTTTGGTTAGAACGTAGCGTGTTTGCGGCAGCGGACCTTCGCTTGCATCCACCAGCAGCATTACCCCATCCACCATCTTCAGCGCGCGTTCCACCTCGCCGCCAAAGTCGCTGTGACCGGGCGTATCCACAATGTTGATCTTTACGTCGTGATAGAAGATGGCCGTGTTCTTGGCCAGAATGGTGATCCCGCGCTCGCGCTCCAGTTCGTTTGAATCCATCACGCGTTCGGCCACGGCTTCGTTGGCGCGGAATGTCCCGCTCTGCTTCAGCATGGCGTCGACCAGCGTGGTCTTGCCGTGGTCCACGTGCGCNNTTCACGGATCGGATTGATGGCGCACGCGCAACGATTCGTCGCCGTTAATGCCCCACCTATAACTTTACTATGTGTGGAGGTTTCTCAGGAGATTACATCGCACACGGAAGTGCGAGGTCGTTAACAAAGGGAAGACCGGAGAAATAGACAAACCTCAGCCCGCCACCGTCTTCTGCTTCGGCAGTGGTTTTCCCGCCAGCCTCGCTTCCACTTCCTTTACGGCGCGCTGGGCGGCATTGATTCCCGCGTTGGTGGTCGATTCCGGACCCTCCGAGTCGGTGTTGGCAAAGAAAACGCGATCCATCGGATGCCGCGCCAGTGGCTGCACTTGCGTGTAAAGCCCAGGCGTCGACATGTACAAAGGATGCCCCCGCCGGTAAATGTGCACCTCAACCGGATCGACGTTCATTCCCGGCATCAGCTTCTGGAAGTCGGCGAGTACATTGGCAGCAATCTTGCGCGCCCCGATTTCGTTCAGCAAGTAGCCGCGCTCCTCTTCCTTCATTGGCGTGTAGCAACTGAGAATGTTGAACTTCTGCTGGTAGCCCGCTTGTTTCTGAATGACCCAATCGGCAACCACGAAGTCGGTAAATGTATTGCCCGGGCACCAGGTGTCGTAGCCCAGATTGAACACCGGCTTGTCGAAAATGAGATTCACCACCGGATACGGAATATAGCGAATCTGATGCATGGCCTCGCTCTGCTTGTCGGGCAGGCCGTCAACGATGCGCCGAGTAATGAACTTGGGCGTGGCCATGATGACGGCCTTGGCCGCAACCGTCTTCAATTCACCGCCCAGCATGTAGGTCACATGCACTTCTTCTTTTTCGGAAACCACGGCCACGGTGATCGCGCCCGCCTGCATGCGGTCTTTGTATTTCGGTTGCAGAATCTCTACCAGCCTTTTCGTGATCGCTCCCAAACCTCCGGGCCAGGTATAACGATCGTCCTTTCCGCTCTCTTCGGCCATCTCTTGTAGCGTGAGAATGGCGAGCCCGGCAGCCGTCTCCTCGCTGGTTGCGCCCCAGTTGGAGGGCCCGAAGTTATCCCACCACTGCTTGAGTTCGCCGGGATACCCCTTCAGAAAATCGGAAAACGGTTTGTCGAAAAGTTCTTTAGCGCGCTTCTCCGCGTCAATCGCGAGCATTTCTTTCTTGAACTTCTTGAAGCTTTCGCGCACCGAGGCAGAATAGGGCAGCTTGTTGAGGCCATCGCCCCAGGTGTCGAGGACCAACTCGCCTCGAATGATCGTGGCGTCCGGGCTGATGATCGGCAGCGGCTTCAGGCCAATTTCTTTCGCGAACTGGTAGGAGTATTCGTCCTTTGCCAGGAATGCTGACCCGGTGGCATACGTGCTGCCCTCGTACTCCATGGCATAGGCGTTCCCGCCCCAGTGCGGCTCTTTTTCCAGCAGAAGGAAATCGAGGTGCTGCAAACGATAAGCCGCCGCCAGTCCGCTCACGCCACCGCCGACAATCACAATGTCATGCCGCGCCGAAGCCGGAGGCCGCGCGAATATCTGATTGCCCTTGTCGCGCACCTGATGGCAGATACGATTGTCTTCGCCGTCCACGTCCGCGCCGTGACGGTTCTGCGCGTCGCCGGTCTGTGCCGCCATCAGCGAGACATCGATCGGACATCCCGCCGTCACCGCCCCTGCCACCACAAACTTGATAAAGTCCCTGCGATTCGCACTCATAGCGCGTTCCCTTCTATGGCTTCAAAGACTTCAGCGCCGGTGTCCGCCCCACCTTCGCTGCGTACCCGCAAGCGGTACCAGAAAACAATCGTCACCAGCGAAAAGACAAAGATGATGGTCGACACCGCATTGATCTCGGGTGTGATGCCGCGCCGCAGCCGCCCCCAGATTTCCAATGGCAGCGTATTGTCGCGCCCGATCAGAAAAAAGCTGACTGCGATCTCGTCCATCGAAAGCGTAAAGATGAGCAGCGCCGCGCCGATGATCGGTAGTTTCAAGTTCGGCACCGTGATGCGCCAGAATGTCTGCCAGTAATTCGCACCCAGATCGAGAGAAGCCTCTTCCTGCGCCCGATCCAGCTTCTGCAGGCCCGCGAACACCTCGGTCGTGGCCACGGAGATCAGCGCAGTCCCGTGTCCCAGAACAATCGTCATCAGGCTGAGCTTGGTTCCGGTTACGTTGAACAGCATGAGCAGCGAGAGGCCGGTGATAATGCCCGGTAGAATCAATGGCAAGAGCACCAATCGCCGGAACAGCGCTTTGCCCGGAAACTGCGCCCGCTC
>PMHI01000413.1:46958-51255 GCA_003156615.1 Acidobacteriaceae bacterium
AATAAGGACCACAATCGGCAGATAGAGGAACGCGAACACGGCAACAGCGTGGAAGAGCAACCAGCGTGAGCCTGAGTCGAATTTCGCATCGCTCACGAGAAGCTCCATTTCTTTTCCAGCCGCTCAGAGAAAAACAGCAGGCTCACGACCAGCAGCAGCATGCAGAACGAGATCGCAGCGCCGAGCGGCCAGTTGTAAGCCGCGCCAAACAGGCTGACCACGATGTTCGAAATCATGATGCCGCTCGGCCCACCTAGCAGCAGCGGCGCAAGAAAATCACCCAGACTCAGCACGAAGGCAAACGTCGCCCCCGCCACTACGCCAGGAATCGAGAGCGGAAAGATCACCTTCCAGAATGTCTGGCCCGGAGTCGCGCCGAGATCGTGCGACGCTTCCACCAGGTTGCGCGGAATGTGCTCCAGCGCCGCATAGGTCGGCAAAAACGCAAACGGAGTGTAGAT
This sequence comes from Acidobacteriaceae bacterium, assembly GCA_003156615.1. The sequence continues at coordinate 47,420 of PMHI01000413.1, forward strand.
GTGCGTCAGTGTCAACACCACGGCAAAAGGACTGTACAGCAAGAACTCCAGCGGGTGCTTCGTCAGGTGCACATACTGCAACAAAGTATTCAGCACGCCGTCCGAGCCCAAGATTGTCTTCCACGCATAGGCCCGCACCAGGTAGCTGACCCAAAGCGGGATGATGACCAATTGATACAGCAGATCTTTTTTCCTGCCCGCCTGGAAAGACAGAAAATAGGCGAGCGGATAGCCCAGCACTAAAGAAAAGATTGTCACCCGCGCCGCGATCCACATCGAGCGCAGCAGAGTTTGCCAGTAAACGTCAACCCGCAGCAACTGGCCGTAGTTCGCGAAATTCCAGGAATGCTCGATGGTCTCCGACGCCGAGACCGACCAGAAGCTATAGCAGAACATCAGCAGATACGGCATTAACAGGAATACCGTCACCCACACCAGTGGAGGCAACGTCACCGCCGCTTTGTAGGCTCGGGAAAACATCAGATTCTCTCCGGAGATTCGCGCACCAGAACGGCATCGGCGGAAGAGAACTCCAATTGAACGTCATCCAGCGCTCCGCCGCTGCCCGGAGTCCGCACCACCAGCACCAACCCGTCGCTCGATTCCACACGAATCAATTCTGTTGCCCCATGAAACGCCTGGTGCCGGACCTTTCCGCGAACGCGTACGCTTCCCGCCATGGCCGCATTCCCATCTACCAACCGGACATTTTCTGGCCGCAGCGAGAACAGAGCCGGCCCATCCGGAAGCGACGCGGACCATACCAAGGAACCGCAGCGCACCATCCCTCCTCGCACCTCGCCCCGCAGCAGATTCGTGTGCCCAATAAACTGCGCCGCATAGGCGGTTGCCGGTCGGCCATAAATTTCGCGCGGTGTCGCCACCTGCTCCAGTTCGCCCGACCGTAGCAACGCAATCCGGTCCGACATCACCATCGCTTCTTCCTGATCGTGCGTGACAAAGATGAACGAAATGCCGACCTCGCGCTGCAACGATTTCAGCTCCACCTGCATCTGCCNNTTCGACTTCGCATACGCCGACATCTTCACCTTGCCGAGCGCTTCCTCCACTCGGGATACAACCTCCGCCTCAGGCCTTCTCGCCACGCGCAGCCCGTACGCCACGTTTTGTTCTACCGTGAGATGTGGAAACAGGGCATAGTGCTGGAACACCGTATTCACGCGGCGCCGGTAGGGAGGCTGACGATCCAGTCGTTCGTCGCCCATCCACACCTCGCCTGCACTCGCGGTCTCAAATCCCGCGATGATTCGCAGCAGCGTCGTCTTACCCGACCCGCTCTCTCCTAGGATCGTAAGAAATTCTCCCTCCGCCACCTCCAGTGAAATATCCCGCAACACCACATTCTTGCCGAAGCGCTTCGCCACATTGCGAATGCTGAGCAGGGGGGCGCGGCTCACGCCATCGCCCGCAGCCGTTACCGCAATCTCAGAAGTGGTCATCGATGCCAACGCCCTCACCGGTTGTCTATAAATCCGAAGCCCGAAGCCCGAGAGCCAAAGCCCGCCTCTACTGCGCCGCTTTCACTTCGTTCCAGATCTCGTTGTAGCGCGCGCGGCGCGGCACATTCTGCCAGAAATAGAGCCGCTTCTGATAGTTGTCGACATCGTCCAGATGCAAGCTCTTCACTTCCTCCGCAGTCATGAGATGCGCTGCCTGGGGATTCGCCGGAGTGTATCCAGTCACGTCGGTCACTTTCTTCTGAGTCTGCGCCTCAATCATGTACTCGAGAAATTCGTAGGCCAGATCCCGGTTCTCGCTCTCCGCCGTGATCATCAGGTGATCGATCCACCCCGTCGTGTTTTCCCTGGGAATCGTTTCTCCCACCGGAAAGTTAATCTTGCGCAGTTGATTGGTCATCAAGGGCCATCCCATCGCCGCTACTACTTCATGATTCTGAAATAGATTCGTCAACTCCCCGCCCGTCGACCACATCTTGCGGATATTCGGTTTCAATTCCAGCAACTTCTTCTTCACTGCTTCAAGCTGTGGGTCACTCAAGTGATAGAGCTGCGACGGATCGGGTTTGTCATAGCCCAGGACCTGCGCCGCCATGTAGACCGTCGAAAGATCGTCCCAAACCGAAATCTTCCCCTTGTATTTTGGATCCCATAAGACATTCCAACTGTCAGGGGGCTCGGTGAAAATCGTGGTGTCGTAAATCAGCGGGTCCGGCCCCCACATAAACGGAACTCCATAGACCTCGGCCTTCACGCGCACCAGCGGCAGCGAAGTGAGCTGTACTGAAAGTTGTCCGTAACTTGGAATCTTCGACAAATCCAGCGGAGCTGCCAGACCCGCCGCTGCGATCGATGTCGCCACGTCGCTCGAGGGAGAAATAACGTCATAGTTCCCGGCGCTCCCGCCGCGCAGCTTGGCCACCAGTTCGTCGCTCGACCCCATGTACGACGCCGAGATCTTGCAATGATGCTGTTGTTCAAAAGCCTGGACGAATACGGGATCGGCATAGCCCTCCCACACCAGCAAATTCAGCGTGGGAGTCTTCTTCGTGCATGATCCGGTGAAAAGCATCACCGCCAGCAGGAACAGCGTGATCATCCGCACCTTCATTGTTCCTCCTTGGTTGACTGAGAAGACTGCTTAAGACTGTCCCTGCCGTCCCAACTAGTTCCTTTACACCAAGCCCTTCAAAAGGTCGGCGGCGTATTCACCCACAACACCCAGGTTTCCGCCTGTCCGGGATTTCTCCAGTGATGCGGTGTCGCGCTCTCAAAATAAAAGCTGTCCCCGGCCTTGAGCCGGTATTCTTCCTTCTCCAGCGTGATCGCCAGTTCCCCGCGCAACACGTAGAGAAACTCTTCGCCCTCGTGCGTGTAAGAGTCGCCGCTGCCTGATCCGGGCGCAACCCGAAAAAGATGCGGTTCCATCACCGTGTTGCCCCAGGCCAGCAACTCCATTTGCACGCCGGGTCCGGCTTCCAGCACTTTTCTTTGTTCCGGACGCACCTGCCGGGCGCTGGCTCCAGTCGCGTCGAAAAAATCCAGGATGTTCGTCCTATAAAATCGCGCCAGCTTGCGCAGCGTCCCCACCGAGCCGCTCATCTGCGACCGCTCGAGCGCGCTCAGGAATCCCACCGAGATGCCCACCGTTCGCGCCACCTGGGCCAGCGACAGCCGCCGCTTCGCCCGCAACTTCCGCAGATGCGAACCAATCGCTCCGGCATTTCCAGCTGCCGCCGGACGCACCCGCCCTTCCCGCCGCAGCAGTTCAACAATCGCTGCCGCGTTCAGTCCGCGCACCTTCCGCAGAAACCGCGCCCGCTTCAGCAATTTCACGTCATCCGGCGTATACAGCCGGTACTTGCTCTCGGTGCGTCGCGGTCGGGTGAGTCCCAGGTGCTCCCAGGACCGGATCGCCGACGGCGACACTCCCACCCGCCGCGCCACATCTCCGATCTTCAAGTAGGGTTTGGCGCTGGATGATCTCATGTCTACCGGACGGCCAAGAAGAGTTTTCTATTGAGGGAACGCATTTTTTCTCCTTGACAGTGCGCCTCTCATTTCTCTAACCTTGCGGTTCTCTAACCTTGCGGGATTATAGCAAGGTTGTAGCCGGGCACAAGCGATTCGCTTGCAAAATAACTTTCCTCNNTTGCTCTCTGCCCAAGGCGCCAGCGGTCGCATCGTGGGCCGCGTTGCGGATCCCAGCGGTGCCGTCGTCGCCCATGTAAAGATCACCCTGCTCAACGAAGCGACCGGCATCAGCCGCGACGCTAACACCAATGACAGTGGCGACTACTCCTTCGTCGAGGTCGCTCCCGGCACCTACACCGTCCAGTTTGAGCTGACCGGGTTTAA
>PMHI01000048.1:0-3772 GCA_003156615.1 Acidobacteriaceae bacterium
CCAACCGAGTCCGGCCCGGCAGATACTCGCTAGCCCAATCCCCCGCTCTGCGATAGCATTAACTTTTACGCGTCCAACGCAGGCTACCTTCATGGCAATCAAGAAAACAAAATCCAACTCCAAGCCCAGCTCCAACGGCAGCCGCCGGCACAACGGTGGATCTCAGCCAAAGGTCAATCACGCCGACCTCCGCACCTACTCCATCCCCGACCACCGCCTGGAGCATCCCAACCTCACCGTCCGCCAGGCGATAGAGAAAGACAAAGACGGCGCCGAGCACGTCCGCTACGAAGTCACCGGCAACCTCAACGCCCCAGTTCCACCGATTCGCGACTCGAAATATCTAAGCCAGCAGCAATGCATCGAGATCTACCGCTACATGCTGCTCAACCGCAAAATGGAGGTCGCCCTCGAAAACCTCTACAAGCAGGGCAAGGTGGTGGGGGGAGTTTACTTTGGGCTCGGACAGGAGGCCTGCTCCTGCGCCTCCGCCTACGCGCTCGATAAAGATGACTGGTTCGCGCCCATGATTCGCAANNGACGGCACTTCGCACTTCGGCGACATCGAAAAGCGCAACATGGTTTCACCCATCTCCATGCTCGGCGATCTCATCCCTGTGATGGCCGGCGTCGCGCTGGGCGCGCGCCTTCAGGGACGCAACATCGCCGTCATGACCTACATCGGCGACGGCGGCCAATCCACCGGCGTCACCTACGAAGGCATCAACTTCGCTGCTGTGCAGAACCTCGGCCTGGTGCTCTTTGTCGAAAGCAATCTCTGGGCCTACTCCACACCCTCAGAAATGCAGTACCGCTGCAAAGATATTGCCGAGCGGGCCATTGGATACGGCAGCCCCGGCGTCATCGTTGACGGCACCGACGCCTGCCAGGTCTACGACGCCGCTCGTGACGCCGTCGAGCGCGCCCACCGCGGAGAAGGCCCCACGCTGATCGAGGCCAAGATGATGCGCATGAAAGGCCACGCCATCCATGATGCGGCGGCGTACGTGCCCAAGCCGATGTTCGATTTCTGGAAGAAACGCGATCCGATTGCGCGGTTTGAGGATTATCTGGTGAAAGAAAAAAAGTGGCTGACGGCTAAAGAGAATGCGGACTTGATTTCAGAGGTTGACCGGGTGATCGAGGCGGAACGCGAGATCGCGGTGAACTCTCCCATGCCAACTCCCGAGTCCGCCGAAGGCGGCGTCTTCTGCGAAGATGGCTGCCATGACATCAAACCGAAATACGCAATGCCAAAAGTGAGGAAGGGTGCGGGCGCCGGACTCAAGCAGACCGAAGCCGCCGTGCATCTCCGCTGACCACAAACGGGCGATGCCTCCTGATTACGGCATGGCCCGCGAAACCTTGAAACTTTGAAACTTGACCTTATGCAAATCACCTACCTCGAAGCCATCCGCCAGGGAATCTGGGAAGAAATGGACCGCGATCCCACCGTCTTCTGCCTCGGCGAGGACATTGGCATCTACGGCGGCGCCTTCAAAGTCACCGACGGTTTCATCGACCGCTTCGGTCCCGAGCGCGTCATCGACACGCCCATCGCCGAGTCGGCCGTCGTCGGCGCGGCTTTCGGAGCGTCGCTCACCGGCATGCGCCCAGTCGCCGAGTTCCAGTTCATGGACTTCATCGGCTGCGCCTTCAACCAGATTAGCAACATGGTCGCGAAGACCCACTACCTCTGGGGCGCGCCCGCTCCGCTCGTCCTGCGCGGGCCCAGCGGCGGATACGTTCATGGCGGCCCGTTTCACTCGCAGAATCCCGAGATGTGGTTCGTCCACAATCCCGGCCTCAAAGTCATTTGCCCGGCCACACCCTACGACGCCAAGGGACTCATCAAAGCCGCCGTCCGCGACAACAATCCCTGCATCTTCTTTGAGCACAAATATCTCTATCGCCGCATCAAGGGGGAAGTTCCCTCTGAAGATTACGTCGTCCCCATTGGCAAAGCTCGCGTCGCCCGCGAAGGCCGGGACCTGTCGATCATCACTTACGCCGCGATGGTTCATACCGCGCTCGAAGCCGCCGACATCCTGAGCAAAGAAGGAATCGACCTCGAAATCCTCGACCTGCGCACGGTCTCGCCGCTCGACCGCGAAGCCATCGCGCAGACCGTGAAGAAAACGAACAAGGTCATCATTTTGCACGAGCACTCCCGCACCGGAGGCCTCGCCGGCGAAATCGCCGCCATCATCAACGAAGAAGCCTTCGACGACCTCGACGGCCCCATCGTCCGCATTGCAGGCCTGGATTCGGCGATCCCATTCTCTCCGCCGCAGGAGGAGCACTACCTGCCCAAGGTGAGCGACGTGGTCCGCGAGGCCCGCCGACTGAAGGCATATTGAATTCTTGGGGGAGAAAGGGAAACGCGTGGGAATGGGCGCCTCGTCCGTTCCCTCGAGCGCAGCCAGGCGTCGGCGATCTGCACGGACCGGTTTGCGTTCACGCTCCCCCCAAACTAGCGCCCCACCCGCTCCTTCTGCCACAATAGTCCGTTCCGGAGGAGATCCATGGGCAAGTTTATTCTCGGTGTAATCGTCACGGTTCTCGCACTCATACTCGGCGCGCTCGGCTTTGCCATGCTCGGCTTCTTCCCCACCCACGCCAACGTCGCACCACCTCGCTGGGAGCATCACCTCGCCAACGGTGCCATCGATGCGTCGATGGAACGCCACGCTCCCCACGTCACCAACCCCTTGCCCCCCAATGACCAGAACTTTGAGGATGGCATGAAGCTTTACACCATGCACTGCGCTGTCTGCCACGGCGGGCTCGACCGCATGCCCGCCTCTCTCTCTAACTCCTTCTACCCACCCGCTCCCAATCTCATCTCCGATCCGCCCGACGATCCCGAGTGGCACGTCTTCTACACCATCCGCACGGGCGTCCGCTACACCGGCATGCCTGCATGGGAAAAGACTTTGAGTGAGCAAGATATTTGGAAAGTCACCAGCTTCCTCTCCCACATGGAAAAGCTCCCACCCGCCGTTCAGGACTACTGGAAGACTAACTTCGGCGTAGCCACCCCGAGCGGCGAAGAGGAGAAGAAGTAACCCGGTGAGAAGCACCACCACGATGGAAAATCCAACGCTAGATGCCAACGCTGCGGGGCTCACGCTTCACCGCCGTCTTTGTGACCCGCTATAATGTTCGTTTGCGTCCGGCCCCATGTTCTGAATCGTGGGCCGCGTGGAAGGAAATCATGCCAACTGACATCATCATGCCCCAGATGGGCGAATCCATCGTCGAGGGCACTATTACCAAGTGGCTGAAGAAACCGGGCGACAAGGTCCAGCGCGACGAACCCCTGTTCGAAATCTCCACCGACAAGGTCGATGCAGAAATTCCCGCGCCCGCCTCCGGAGTTCTGCAGGAGATCAAAGTCTCTGAGGGTACAACGGTGGGCGTGAATACGGTCGTGGGCACCATCACCGTGGACGGCGAAGCCGCCGCCGCAGCGAAACCGGCGCCGGCTACTTCCGTACCGGAAAAGTCAGCCCCGGAAAAGCCAGCTCCAGAAAAGAAGCTGGAAGTTAAGGAAGAGAAGAAGCCCACACCCGCACCAACTGTCAGCGCTCCACCCGCGCAGGAGTCAGCCGAGGACGAAGAAACCCGCTCCTCGCCCCTGGTTCGCAAGATCGCCCGCGAGCACGGCGTCAGTCTCTCGCAGATCTCCGGCACCGGACTCGGCGGCCGCATCACCAAGCAGGACATCATGGCCTTCATCGATCGCCAGTCCTCGACGCCAGCCGCTCCG
>PMHI01000048.1:3787-6936 GCA_003156615.1 Acidobacteriaceae bacterium
TCGCGCCGCACCAGCGCTCACGTCCACTGCATGTACGAAGTGGATTTCACCCGCATCGTCACCCTGCGTGCCAAACACAAGAACGCTTTCGAACAGCGCCACGGCGTGCGCCTCACCTTCATGCCGTTCTTCGTGCGCGCTGCCATCATCGCGGTGCAACAGTTTCCCATCGTCAACGCTTCGATGGAGGGCGACAACATCCGCTACCATCGCTACGTCAACGTGGGAATCGCCGTCGCCCTCGACTGGGGACTCATCGTGCCCGTCCTCAAGAATGCGGGAGACCTCAACTTCCTCGGCCTGCAACGTGGCATCACCGACCTCGGCGAGCGCGCCCGCAGCAAGAAGCTCAAGCCTGAAGACGTCGAAGGCTCGACTTTCACCGTCACCAACCCCGGCCAGTTCGGCGCCGTCTTCGGTCTGCCCATCATCAATCAACCAAACGCCGCCATCATGGGCGTCGGCGGCATCACCAAGCAGCCGCTGGTGGTTACCGACAAGGAAGGCAACGATTCCATCGCCATCCGCTCCGTCGTTCACCTCACGCTCGGCTACGACCACCGCCTCATCGACGGCGCTGTCGCGGATCAGTTCATGGCGCTGGTAAAAAAGACTCTGGAGGGCTGGAGCGAAGAGATCGGCTAGCCTTCAACAAACCGAAGGCTGGGGGCTTGTGCACCACGTTGAGGCATTCACGCATTCCACTGTTCCGTCAATTGTTTTTGAAATGCCGGCGCATTCTGCGGAAGCGACATCGCCGCATCCTTGTTCTCTTCGCCGGATTTGCTCGGGAGCTGCCCTCGATTCCGGTGACCAGCCCGGCAACGAATGCAATCCCTCGCAGCAATCGTGTGCGGTTCGCCTGTGTCACCGTTGACCTTGACTGGCATTTCTACCACCCCCCCCGTGTTTCTAATTTCATGCCTCCCCGGACTGGCTCGAAGGGCCCGAAAACCGAAGCCCTCAACCCCGTCTGTTCAAAAACCCTTCCACGCTCCGCACATAAACATTGGCGAAATCGGCGGCTGGCCGTTTGGCCTCGATCAAATCCATAGCATCCTCCACCGCCCATCCCAGCACTCCCAGCAATGCCAGCGCCATCATCGGCGCCCGATGGACGCCCGCCGCACAGTGCACAAACAACTTCGCCCCGTTCTTTTTCAGCGCCGCCAGCGCAAATTCCACGCCGCGCTCAAATACCTCGGGAGGCTTCGGCTTAAAATCATCGTCCACCGGATTCCAGCAAACGACAATCCCGTGCGGCTCCGCCAGCGGCGTGTCGTCGAACTCGATCTGCATATCGATGATGTGGGTGATTCCCGCGCGCGATACCGCCGCCATGTTGTCCGCGTTCCAGATTCCGCCTCCGACCGCGATTCGGTCGTCCAGCCACGTGATATCCATCCCTGCCTTGCGTCCTGTGACGCGGACCCTTCGGTCCGCCTGAATGTCCCGGGGAGCGACTGCCGGAATTCCAGCTGCCGGAACTACATCCCGCACCTTTGTTCCCGCGACCCAACCCGCGGCGAAACCGACGGCGCAGTCGGCCCGCGCATCTCTCCCCCACTCGAACCCCCGCGCTTCATTCTACGGTATTCTCTCCGCAAACTCCGCGGCCCTTTCTCGGCGACAAGCCGAAGGGATCTCTGCGTTCGAGCTTTTTGATCTCCCACATGCGGCCAAACTCCAACGGCAATTCGTGTTTACCGTCACAAGAAACTGGCCTCTGTTCGTGCCTCGCGTTCGGCCTCCGGTTCGTTCCAACATTCGGCGTTGTGGCCGCAGCCTTCGCGCTCTGCACATCGCGGGTCAACACGGCCACAGCCTCATCTTCCTCACAAATCAGCGGGTTCTGTCGGCAGTCCCATTCGCCTCCACTGCCTGTGTGCCAGAACCTACTACGGGCGGAGCCGACGTGTTCCGTCGCGGGATACCGCTCCACCGCCTCGAACAAATACTTCGCCGTCGCCAATCGAGGGGTCTTCGTGACCGTGATCATTCCAGTTGCGATTCAATTCCGCGAATCCATCACCGGGGTCGATTGTTTTTCCGTCCTTGCATAAGGTCCGCCGGCTTTTTCGTCTCGTCTTGGAGCTATTCTTTTTCGCGGATTTCTTCGCCTTTTCCCTTTGCTGTTTTCAGGCTCACGGCTCGCCCACCACAAAGCTCTCAGCGTCATCCGAATCCGGCTTCAGCCGCGTCAGACAATCTCATGAGCAGCAGCGAATCAACCCGCAGATTCCACGCCGCCAGTGCGGGAAGCTGCGATGCAACAGAACTTCCGACCCAAAATACAAAGGGCGCGCTTCGAGCGCGCCCTACAGAGTATTTCTTTTTTCTTTACTCGATATATTCAGAACATTCAGAATAGCATTCTGCAGAGGGGAGTCGGACATGGGTTTTGATTAGCGTATTGCTATAAGTCCCGTGCTATACTCCCGGCTATGAAATTCCGAGTGCTGCAGGACAATTTGCGCGAGACTCTCTGGGAGCGCATCGAGGAAGGCGATCTGACGGGCCTCCGCCTGGCACAGCAGACTGGCTTTAAGCAGGCCCATATCTCCAATTTCTTGAATCGTAAGCGCGGCTTGAGCCTCGAGGGCATGGACCGGGTGCTGGCCGTGCAGCATCTTTCGGTATTGGATCTGCTCGACCCGGCTGAGGTTAACAAACGCGCTTCCATCCTGCCGCCCAGCAACGACGAGTTCCAGAACATCCTCTTGACCGACGGAACCGTCGCTGCCACCCATCCACTCATCACCAGCATGAACGTCAAGGAAATCGTNNCAGTGGGAGCGCTTCGTACTCATCAAAGTGGACGGCCGCGAAGGCATGAGCATGTACCCGCGCCTGCTGCCCGGAGCCACGCTCCTCATCGACCGTCACTACAACTCACTCAAGCCCTATCGCAAGGGCGAATTCAATATGTACGCCGTACTTAAGAACGAAGGCTGCACGGTGAAGTACGTGGAAACGGCCGGCAGTCACCTGATTCTGCGGCCCCACAACCAGGCTTATCCCATCGAAGTGATGACCATGGAAGATGGCAAGTCTGCCTCCGATTACCTGGTCGGCCGGGTCTGCCACGTGGGAATCGAAACCTAAAGACAGCCCCCCTACTCCTGACCCAGACTGTCGAACATCTTCCA
>PMHI01000065.1 GCA_003156615.1 Acidobacteriaceae bacterium
GGGGCAACCACGAAGAACAGAAGTCCTGGTGCCTGCGCATGGCGCGGGATGTCTGGCAATTCGACCAACAGGCCTGTTCCTCACCGCAAGTTTTGTTCCTCGAAAGAGGGGCCGGCGAGTCAACCGCTCAATTTCTGTCGTGTTTACAGCGCGCCTTTGAAGCCGAAAACAAGGCGCATCCGCGGCAAGCCATTCCTGCAGGCCTGACTTCAACGATTTGCCAGGCAAGGGCATCCTGGCTGCTGGACGATCCGGCTCATCGGGCAGTCTTTCCGGCGGGTCCGGACTGGACGCTGCTGCTCGGCTCTGGATCGGACCTTTCCAAACCTGTTNNTTCGAAATTCGATGGCAACGTGCAGACATTGGGTCTGGGTATGGCCGATGCGGAAAAAGAGAAGAAACTGGCGTTGCTCGCAGGTAAAAGAGGCGTGGACCGAATCGTTAAACTGGGGCGTATGCATGTTTTTGTTCCGCCCTGGGACGGGGTTGATCTGATCCGGCCGATGGTCCGGATGGTCCGGCACGTTAGCTCGATAGACTGAACGTTCCAGGAAAGAAGAAATCAAACTATGACGGATGCTAAGGCATTTCTCAGAGGCATGGATTCGAAAGCCAAGACGTTTGCTCCGGCCGCGCGGGCGACGTTTGAGGCCAATGGAGAACTCGGTTCCTGGTTGCTCGACCCGCTCGCCCGCTGGGCGGAAGCGGCCTATGGCGACCGCGCGTTTGAGGATGCTGCGAAGGGTTACGCCAAATATTGTATGGGTGTTTGGAAGTCCCAACAGCTCTACGAGAAGACCGGCCGCTATACACCCGAAACCATGCCGGAGATCGTCTCGGAAGTGTATGAAGACGAAGGCTACATGGTTCCTTACATGTGGGCCGCGATTTTGATTTATCCGTTCTGGCCCTCAATGATCAGCCACATCAGTATGTATCGGGACGATTTCGTGAAAGCGTTGCCGCCCAGTGCCAAGCTCCTGGAGTNNCCATCCAAGTCGAAGGATCCGATATCAGTCCACCGGCGGTGGCAGTGGCAAATCGGCTCCTTGGCGTCTCCGGGCTTGGCAAGCGTGTAAACTTCGAGGTCAAGAACGCCCTGAAATTGGATCTGGCGGAGAGCGGCGGGACCTATCAGGGAATTATTGCCGCCATGCTGGCGGAACATTTGGAAGACCNNCGTATGAGTTTCATCACGAAAGTGAGCCCGTGAAGATGGCCGAAGCGGTCGGCCTCCGTGTTGTCAAGTTGGTCTCTGATGCCGGCTCCCCCGCTCCTGGTGGCCGTTTTCTTCCGCGTGCTTTGGCGATGATCCTGCGCAAGCGTTGAGAAGGATCAAACTAAGCTCTCAAACGAATATTTATGATCATGACCTTTGAGGAAGTAAAAGAACATCTGAAGCAACGTTTTCCGATGCTTATGGTGGACCGCGTGTTGGAGTTGGAACCGGGGAAACACATCAAAACCATTAAAAACGTCGCAGGCAACGAGATTCAATTCCTGGGACACTTCGCCGATTATTCCATCATGCCTGGAACTCTTATCATTGAAGCCATCGGGCAAAGCGCTTCCATACTGTTTAGCCGCACCACCGGCAAAGGGATGAACCAGAAAGAATTCATGGCGCTGGCCGCCGTAAACGACATGAGATTCCTGGTGCCGGTGTTGCCGGGCGATACCATGACGATGGACGTGAACGTCGTGAAAATGACGGAAGAAGCAGCGTTGGTAGAAGGAGTAGCCCGCGTGGGCGATACAGTGGTAACGCGGGGCAAGCTGAGCTTTGCCCGGGTGGTTGTGTGAATATGCGCGGCGGCGACCCGCATACTCGCCAAGGCTTGCGGCACGGATAGCGACCTGGGTCCGTTCTTCGAAGTTGTCAATCCCGTTGCGAGCTGCGGTATCGAGTATGCGCCGGACGGTAGCCATGATAGACGCTCCTACCGCATCAACCCTGGCAAAATTCACCGCATCCTGCCCGCCTTCCAATCGTGACGGACCGCCCGCGAAGGCGCCGGGAAATCCCTGGTAGGAAGAACCAGATCCAAAGCTCATGCATATCACCCTCATTCTGTGTACCTATAACCGTGGCCAGATCTTGTCACAGACATTGAGCAGCATCGCAGCCTCCACGCTTCCCCCGTCGGTCGAGTGGGAGGTCCTGGTGGTGGACAACAACTCGAGCGATCGGACTCGGGAGGTAGTCGAGGACTTTTGTCGTCAGCATCCTGCTCACTTCCGTTACCTGTTTGAGCCGAGAGCGGGCAAGTCGCATGCACTTCAGACCGGGATCCGCGAGGCTCCGGGTGATGTCGTAGCCTTCACGGATGACGATGTCACAGTAGAGCCTACGTGGCTCCAGAATCTGACGGCGGAACTGCACAGTGGGGAATGGGCTGGTGCAGGAGGGCGCACTGTTTTGCAGTGGCCATCCTCAATTCCCGAGTGGCTTGCTATCGAAGGTCCGTGGGCGCGCCATGGACTCCCCGGTTTCGATCAAGGTCATGAAGCCAAACAACTCATCGGACCG
>PMHI01000679.1 GCA_003156615.1 Acidobacteriaceae bacterium
GCCGACTTCGTCAACACCACCGGCGACTCCGTGTTCGATGGAACCTTGAAGCAGGCGCTGGCGGTGCAATTGGAGCAGTCTCCGTACGTGAACCTGTTGCCGGAATCGCGTACCCGCGAGGCACTGCGCTTTATGGGGCGCCCCGCCGACACTCGCATTACGAACGATGTCGCGCGCGAGATCTGCTTGCGCGAGGGCGCGAAAGCCATGCTCACAGGCGCGATTGCCAGCCTGGGCACGCACTACGTCATTACTCTTTCCGCGTTGAATGCCCAAAATGGTGACGTGCTGGCCCGCGCAGAGCTCGAATCCGAAAGCAAGGAGCAGGTCCTCAAGTCGCTCGACCAGGCTGCTTCCAGCTTGCGCGGCAAGCTCGGCGAATCCCTCGGCTCGGTGCAGAAGTTCGCCACGCCGCTCGAACAGGCGACGACCTCTTCGCTCGAAGCCTTGCAGGCCTTCAGCCTCGGCCAGGCCGAGCACCAAAGATTGGAGGATGACAAAGCCGTTCCCTTTCTTAAACGCGCTGTGGAACTCGATCCCAACTTCGCCATGGCGAACGCTACGCTGGGGATCGCCTACAACAATCTCACCCAGGGGCAGCTGGCCGAAAGGTATATCACCAACGCGTTCGATTTGAAGGACCGGGCCAGCGAGCGGGAAAAACTCTACATTTCAGGGCATTACTACGACGTCGTCGCTGGGGACCTCGACAAGGCCATTGAGATCTACGAACAGTGGGTGCAAACCTACCCACGCGACACCACGCCCCTCGATAACCTGGCTTTGCGCTACCAACTCGTCGGGCGGCAGGAGAAGGCGTTGGCCAGTTCCAGCGCGACTATGCGCATCGACCCAAAAGACAGTTACGCCTACCAGAACGTGAGCGACGCCTACCAGCGTCTCAATCGTTTCGACGAAGCCCGTGCGGTAGCGGAGCGGGGTGTCGCGCAGAATTTGGGCGATTCGATACATTTCACGTTGTTCGATCTCGCTTTTATTCGTGGTGACGAAGCTGCGAGACGCCACGAAGTGCAATGGTTCGCGGGAAGACCCTTCGAATCGATCATTCTTTGGTTGGATGCTCGGAGCGAGTTGGCGGTGGGCAAGCTGCAACCAGCGCGGGCCGGATACGCTCAAAGCGAAAGCGCCGCACAGCGCGCCGGATATAAGGAACTCAGCGGCATCATTCTCGCAATGCAGGGCATAGAGGAAATGCAATTGGGTAATGTGACCGAGGCGCGCCAGAAAATATCGGAGGCTGTCGCCGCCTCGCAAGACCGCCTCACCCGAGCGAATGTCATGGTACTGCTAGCCCAGACGGGAGACGGCGCGCGCAGCCAGAAAATGGCAGAAGAGTTGGTGCGACAAGGTCCTACCAACACGCTGCTCAACAAGGTGTGGGTCCCGGTNNCTGGAAGTGGCAGCGCCTTACGAACTCGGGAGCGGAGAAGGGGCCGCGGGCTATGCCATCAACTACCTTCGCGGCGAAGCTTACCTGCGGTTGAAAGACGGCGCCAAGGCGTCGGCTGAATACCAGAAGATTCTCGACCACCGTGGCATCGACCCGACCAATGTCACCTACAACCTCTCTCATCTGGGCCTGGGACGCGCTCTGGCGCTGCAGGGCAATACGGCGGCGGCCAAGTCCGCGTATCAAGACTTTTTTGGGGCGTGGAAGGACGGCGATCCGGATTTGCTTGTTTTGAAGCAGGCGAAAGCGGAGTACGCGAAGCTGCATTAGCTGGAGAAAGTCATGCCTGCCGATTCACTGCCGAGCAATAGTTGCTGTAACCAAGCCATTTGGCTCAGTGAGAACTTGGCCGACCCCGACCGGGGTCAGTGAGCGCAGTCGCGATTTTTCATCATCCGAAGTGCTGGTGTAACCTTAGGCCCGGGGTCGAAGGTAGACGATTACTCAGACTCGTTTTGCTTCGCGCGAGCAGGTTTCCGGCTTACGAGCCCCTTGGCTGGGCGAAGCCTTATCGGGAATAATGATAGGAGGGGCAAGGGCTAGGGGTACCAGCAGAGGCAGCAGTTGGGGTGCAGCTGTTGCGGCCGACGACCTGCCACTTTCCATTTGTGTGGCGCCATGTGTCCACCATAACGGAATGTATATCGAAGGGGACTCCGTCGTGAACGCCGGTCCAAGTACAAACTAGGGTCACAACACCAAAATCGCTATACGCTCTCGCGCTGATATCGCGCACCGAATACTCCTTGATTTCGGTGTGGTACAGAAAATCCAGCCAATCCGCCCGTTGTGCCATGAGTTCCCCACTCCAACGGTTAAGCGCTGGCTTCTATCTTGGTCTTTCTTCGCAGCGTGCCGCCGGCGCACAGCGATCTGCCTCCGGCGAAAATTCCGTTTGTGTTCGGCCGCCTCGTCCAAACCGTGCCGCAACCGCTGACCGAACCGGTGCCGGAGCCAGACAGGTCCACCCCTGCCAAGTACGGCGCCTACCTGGTCAAGATGGCAACTTGCAGCGACTGCCACACACCCCTCAATCCCAAATTTCAGCCAATCCCCGGGATGGAGATGGCAGGCGGGAATCCGATGGAAGAAGGCGTAAACTCCGCGAACATCACGCCGGACCCTCTGGCATCGGGTATTACGACGAGGCGTTATTCGTCCAGACCATGCGCACCGGCTCGGTTCGCGCCCGCCAGCTGAATTCGGCCATGCCCTGGTGGGTCTTTCGCAACATGGCTCACGATGACCTAAAGGCGGTATTCGCCTATCTGCGTAGTCTCAAGCCGGTCCATCATCTGGTATGCAACACCGAGAAACGCGCGCTGTGTAAACTCCGCGGCCAGAAACACGGACTGGGAGATCGCAACTAGAGAGAGGATAGAATCGTAACTGTTAAGAACAGTCGATTGCGCACCGAGAATCCGTCCCGACTTCCGACCAAAGTCAAAAAGCACAATGGGGAGTTGCAACAGTTGAATCAAACGACGTTGCCACTACCGCTTCGACTTGGTGCTGTATTATTTAGCGCGGAACCTCTCGAATGCGAATTCAATCGCAAAGGACCAAAGTCGGCCTTTTCTACGT